>NZ_VFWQ01000009.1:0-326745 GCF_006442705.1 Mesorhizobium sp. B1-1-7
GCAGTAGGCAGTAGGCAGTAGGCAGTAGGCAGTAGGCAGTAGGCAGTAGGCAGTAGGCAGTAGGCAGTAGGCAGTAGGGTTACGCGTCGATGCCGTCTAATTTCCCTACTCCCTACTCCCTACTCCCTACTCCCTACTCCTTTCGCCTGGGCTGTTGCCAGCCGATGTCGAGAAGGCCCAGCCGGCCCATCTCGCGGTCCATTGCCCGGGCGACGTCCTTGCGGCCGGCGCCGATATCGCGCAGTTGGCGATCGGACAGGTCCTCGACGTTCTGGTGCGGAAGATTGACCGCGACCCTGGCTTGACGCAGCCAGGCACGGATCGCCGCCAGCCGGGCCGGGCGGGCGGCATATGCAGGATGAAAAGCGGTGTGAGACATGATGGCATCCGTTCGTCCGGACATCAAATCCGGTTTGATGGTGTTTCGCTGTCCACATCATGCCTGATTGAAATCTTGGGAGGAAACGAGTAGTTTTTGCTCGATCATCAAATTTTCTTTGAGGATTGAGAGCGCCATGGACCGCTTCGCCGAGATCCCCCGCTGATGGCGACCCTGCTGCCGGGAACGCGGGCGCTGAGGACGCTGGAGGCGGCGGCCAGGCACCTCAATTTCACCCGTGCCGCCGACGAGCTTGGCCTGACGCCGGCCGCGGTCAGCCATCAGATCAAGGAAATCGAGGATCAGCTCGGCATCGTGCTGTTCACGCGCACCAGCCGCACGATCCGGCTGACGGAGGCCGGCGCGGTGCTGTTCGAGGCCGCGACCGATGCGCTCGACCTGCTTGGCCGGGCCGCCATGCGGGCGCGCAAGATAGCGCGTGGGACGGAATTTCTGAAGGTGACGCTGGACGCCCAGTTCGCGACAAAATGGCTGATGCGGCGGGTCGAGGATTTTCGCAAGCAGCGGCCGGGCATCGAGCTCCGGTTCGACATCGCCTACGGGCTGCGCGATTTCGATCTCGACGATGTCGATGTCGGCATCCGTTTCGGCGCCGGCAAATATCCGGGGCTGTGCGCGCACCGCCTGTTCGACAACGTCATCATTCCAGTGTGCAGCCCGGGCCTTTTGGCGTCCGGGCCGCCCTTGCGCGAGCCGCGCGATCTCTTCCACCACACGCTTGCCCATATCGAGTGGGCGCGCCAGGGCGTGACATGGCCGAACTGGCGCATGTGGATGGCGGCGGCCGGCGTCGACGACTTCGACAACAGCCGGACAATCGTCTTCGTCAATTCCTCGGATGCCATCCAGGCGGCGATCGACGGCAACGCCGTCGCGCTCGCCGATTTCGCCATGGTGGCCAACGACCTGTCCGAGGGCCGGCTGGTGCGGCCTTTCGAGCTTGGCATCAAGGTAGCGCCCGAATTCGCCTATTTCCTGGTCTATCCCCAGGCCATGGCCGACGACCCGCGCATCGTCGCCTTTCGCGACTGGATCCTGGAGGAAGTGGCCAGGACGCGCACGACGGACAGGGTATAGGCCGTTACGGCCGATTTTCGGTCACGACCGGGCGTTGTGGCCGAAGATCATGCGGGTGTATTTCTTCCACTTCCACTTCAGTTTCTTGTAGAGAAGCGGATGCGGTTTGCCGGCAACGGAGGTGTGGAAAGCTCCGTTTTCGCTGCCCTGCTCGACAATCGGGCGTTCGAACCACAACATTTCAACACCCAACTCCTCATCCATCTGTTCGGCCAGATGGTCGATCACCGTGGATATCTTGTTGCGGGCGATCCAGGCGCAACGCGCTTCGGCGGCCGGTCGGGTGATGAGGTAGGAATCCGCGCATCTGGCATGCAGCGCGGGGTAGAGCCTTTGACCCTTCCGCAATTTCCAGCTCGGCGTGTAGTAGTTGCTGCCATTGCCGAGATAGATGACGGCCTTGCGGTCGGGGCTGCCGAGCTCGGCCAGCCCCTGGCGGAACTTGGCGACAAAGTCGCGGGCGAGGAAAACGTCGTCCTCGAACACCAGGCAATAGGGCAGGTCGGTTTCGAGGAAATCGCGCCAGATGCCGACATGCTTCAGCGCCAGCGAGACGGCAGGCGGGTGGACAAAGCAGGGAGCGACCAATTCGGCGCGGATCTCCGGGGTGACGTCTGGGCGGTCCCATTCGGTGTAGAAGTAGACCGGCACGCCGCGCCGCTCGAACTCGCGCACGATGTGCCGGCGCCGGTCGTCATAGCCTTGCTTGACGTGACAGACGCGGGTGAACACCAGGTCGCGCGGAAATCCGGACTCATCCGCCATCGTCAACCCGTCGTCTCAGCTTGCCACGGCGCCGAACCAGCCGATCACCGCACCGATGATCAGCAAGACACCCAGCCAATGGCCGCCGTCGATGAGGGTCAGGTCCCAGCCGAAATTCTCGTAGCGATGGTTGACCGAAAGCGTCGTGGCGACGAAACCCAGCCAAAGCACGAAGCCGAAGACAAGGCCGGCAAGCCACGTCGGCTCACCACCGGTCATCGCGCCGACGACCAGGGCCATGATGGTGGCCATGACCAGTTCGGCGATGAAGCTGACGACGAAGGGCAGCGGTGATTTCTTAATCGTCGCCGGATCGAGCTTGGCGGCTTTGAGCCACGGCTTGCTCAACGTCATGTACCAGGCCGCGCCGAACAACCAGGCAACGATAGCGGCCACGATCACCGCCAGCCAGTTCACTGCCGAAAAATCCATGAGCTTCCCCCTCCAGAGCGTTTCACCGTTTCATGGAAACGGCGAACCGCTCCAACTCTTTATTCTGACGCAATTCCAGACGGAAAACCGCTCACACTTTTCCTGGAATTGCTCCAGATACAAATTCATGGAAACGCCTGTTCGGCGACGGCGTCAAGCAGTCGCCAGACAGTCGTGCGCTTTACCTCGGCATCCTCGAGCGCCCGCGTCACCGGCACTTCGTAGACGCCAAGCGGCTCCAGCCCCGATCGCGGCAGATAGGAGCGGCCGGGATCGCCGATCAGGATATCGGCACCGCGCCGCTTGAGAGCCGAGAACCAAGGCATCAGCCGGTCGGCGAAAGGCTTGTCGTAGAAGACGTCGCCGGCGAGGATCACGTCCCAGCCCGCATCGGTGCCGACGCAGTCCATGCCGAGGAATTGGACCTGGACATTGTTGGCCTCGCTGTTGAGACGGATCGCCGTGGCGCAGAACGGATCGATGTCGGCGGCCATCACCTTCGCGGCGCCCGCCTTGGCGGCGGCGATGGCGACGAGGCCCGAGCCCGAGGCAAAGTCGAGCACGCGCTTGCCCCGCACGGTACCGGGATTGTCAATGACATGGCGGGCGAGGCCCTGGCCGCCGGCCCAGGCAAATGCCCAGAAGGGCGGCGGCAGGCCGATCTCGACCAGTTCGTCCTCGGTCCGCTGCCAGAGGTCGTGCGCCTCGTCGGCGAGGTGCAGAAGAATCTCCGGCACATGCGGCGGCGCCATCAGCGCCGTATTGTCGAGGATGAATTTTTGCGCGCTGTTTGGCGTGAGAACCGTCACGGAGCAGGCGTCAGGCCGCCCATGCGGCAGACTTCCTTCCATTCGGCCGGGGTCACCGGCTGCACCGAAAGCCGTCCGAGCCGCACCAGCGCCATGTCGGCGAGTTTTGGGTTGGCCTTCACCTCCTCGAGCGTCGGCGGGTTCGGCATGTCCCTGACCGCACGGATGTCGACGCATTCCCAGCGCGGGTCGTCGGTCGTGCTGTCGGGATGGGCGAGCGCGCAGACTTCGGCGATGCCGACCACGTTCAGCCCTTCGTTGGAATGGTAGAAGAAGCCGAGATCGCCGATCTGCATGGCCTTCATATTGTTGCGGGCGGCATAGTTGCGCACGCCGTCCCATTGCGTGCCGGCCTTGCCCTTGGCCTTCAACGCCTCGAAGGAGAAGACCGAGGGTTCGGATTTGAACAGCCAGTAGTTCATCTTTCGCTCCTCCTTGCGCTCCAGCGGGCAGGATTAACTAACCGCAGGCTTGTTGAAGGTCCAGTTCCACTGGCGGATTTCGACACTCTCGAACAAGCCGGCCTTGGCGTAGGGATCGGCTGCCGACAAAGCCTGCGCTCCCGCCAGATCCGGCGCCTCGACGACGACGAGGCTGCCATTGGGCTTGCCGTCGGCATCGAGGAACGGGCCGGCAAAGGCCAGCTTCTTCTCGCCGTTCAGCCCTTCGAGAAAGGCGACATGCTCGGGCCGCGTGTCGAGGCGCACCTGCAAGCTTCCCGGTCTGTCCTTGCAAACAAAAGCAAACAGCATGGTCTTCTCCCTTGTCGTCAGATCAATCGTTGGTTTCAGTCTTCAGCGGCCGGGTCATCAGCGCCGTCACGGCCTGCCGCACGGTGATGGTGCCGTCCAGTATGGCGGCGACGGCGGCGATGATCGGCGCATCGATGTTGCGCTCGGCGGCGATGCGCGCGGCGATGGCCGCCGTCGGCACGCCCTCGGCCAGCGGCAGTCCGGAAAGTTCCTTGCCTTGCCCGAGCGCCAGCCCATAGGCGAAGTTGCGCGATTGGGCGGACGCGCAGGTGAGCAGCAGGTCCCCAAGGCCGGAAAGCCCCATCAAGGTCTCCGGACGGGCGCCGAAGGCGGCACCGATGCGGCGCAGTTCGACAAAGCCGCGCGTCACCATGGCGGCCTGGGCGCTGGCGCCGAGTCCGGCGCCGGTAACGGCACCCGCGGCGATGGCAAAGACGTTCTTCAAGGCGCCGCCGATCTCGACGCCGATCAGGTCATCGTTCGAATAGCAGCGCAGGTTCTCGGCCGAGAAGCGGGCGGCAAGGTCGGCCGCCAGCGCCTCGTCGCGGGCCGCCACCACCACCGCTGTCGGCAGGCCGCGGGCAACGTCGGTGGCGAAGCTCGGGCCGGACAGAGCCGCGACGGGGTTTCCAGGGAGGATCTCCTCGACAATCGCAGACAGCAGGGCGCCGGTGTCGCGCTCGATGCCCTTGGCACAGAGAACAAGCGGAATGCCGGCCGGCATATGCGGCTTGGCGGCTGTCAGCATGGCACGAAGCGATTGCGCCGGCGTCACCGCCAGCACGCAATCGGCACCGTCGAGCGCCGCTTGGATGTTATTGGTCGCCACGATGCCGGCCTGGAGCGCGATGCCCGGCAGATAGCGTGGATTTTCGCCGCGGTCGATCGCGGCGACGGTCTCCGGGTCGCGTGCATAGAGGCGGACGAAATGGCCGGCGCGCAGCATGGCCAGCGCCAAAGCGGTGCCCCAGGCCCCGCCGCCGAGCACGGCAACGCGCCAGCCGCTTGGCACAGGGTCGCTGCCGATCATGCCCCTCTCGGTTAGGTCCGTCTCGGTCATGCCCCTCTTGGCCATGCCTCTCTTGGTCATGCCTTGGCTCCCCGCCGGCCGGAGCCGACCATCGGCGCCGAGATGCTGTCCAGCGGCCAGCGCGAACGGGGCACGAAATCGAAGCCGTTCTCCTGTGCCATGCCTTCGCGCAGCCGCTCGATACCGGCCCAGGCGATCATCGCCGCATTGTCGGTGCAAAGCTTCAGCGGCGGCGCGACGAAGGTGAAGCCGGCCTGAGAGCACAGCCGTACCAGCGTCGCCTTGATGGTGCGGTTGGCGGCGACGCCGCCGGCGACCACCAGCGCGGGCTTGTTCGTGCCCGGAAATGTCTCGCTGAACCGTGCCAGCGCGCGCGAAACGCGGTCGGCGAGCGCATCGGCGACCGCGGCCTGGAACGAGGCGCAGATGTCGGCCACGTCCTGGTCGCTCAGCGGCTCGATGGCGGTCGCCGCCTGGCGCACGGCGGTCTTGAGACCGGAGAAGGAGAAATCAGGCTGTGCCGACCCCTTCATCGGACGGGGAAAGGCAAAGCGGGCCGCATTGCCGGCCTGTGCCGCCTTCTCGACGTTCGGACCGCCGGGATAGGGCAGGCCGAGCATCTTGGCGGTCTTGTCGAAGGCTTCGCCGAGCGCATCGTCGATGGTGGTCGCCCAACGCTGATAATCGCCAACGCCGCGCACGGCCAGGATCTGCGTATGGCCGCCGGAAACCAGCAGCAGCAGATAAGGGAAATCGAGCCCGTCGGTCAGCCGCGCCGTCAAGGCATGGCCTTCGAGGTGATTGACGGCGATCAGCGGCTTGCTCGCCGCCGCCGCGATCGCCTTGGCCGTCATCAAGCCGACGATCAGGCCGCCGACGAGACCGGGACCGGCGGTGGCGGCGATGGCGTCGATATCGGCCAGCGCCACACCCGAATCGGCCAGGGCGGCCTCGACGATGCCGTCCAGCGCCTCGACATGGGCGCGCGCGGCGATCTCGGGCACGACACCGCCGAAGGCGGCATGCTCCTCGATCTGGCTGAGCACGATGTTGGACAGGATTTTCGGCGCGGCATCGCCCTCCAGCGCCACGACGCTGGCGGCGGTCTCGTCGCAACTCGTCTCAATGCCCAGAACGCGGATCAATTCGTCGCTGTCTCCGAAGATTGTATCGTGAAGCTTTCCCCGTTAGGAGAAAGCCCGGAAGGCCTCGGTTATTCTAGCCGCATTTCTGCGACGCCAAGTGACTCCACTTGGCTGCAAAATGCTCTGGCCGGGGGTTATCACGGACCGCGCGCCATGCAAACAACCTTGAAAATCGGAACACGCGGCAGCCCGCTGGCGCTGGCCCAGGCCCATGAAACGCAGGCGCGGCTGATGGCCGCGCATGGCTTGCCGGCGGAAGCGTTCGAGGTGGTCGTCATCTCGACCAGCGGCGACCGCATCCAGGACCGGCCGTTGTCGGAGGCCGGCGGCAAGGGCCTGTTCACCAAGGAGATCGAGGAGGCGCTGCTGGCGGGCGCCATCGACATCGCCGTGCATTCGTCGAAGGACATGCCGACGCAACTGCCCGACGGCCTTGAACTCTCGGCCTTCCTGCCGCGCGAGGACGCGCGCGACGCCTATGTCGGCAAGGCGGCGAGGACGATCGCCGACCTGCCGCGCGGCGCAAAAGTCGGTTCGTCGTCGCTCAGGCGGCAGGCGCTGATCCGCCGCATGCGGCCGGATCTCGACGTGGTGATGTTCCGCGGCAATGTGCAGACGCGGCTGCGCAAGCTGGACGAAGGGATCGCCGCCGGCACCATCCTTGCCTATGCCGGGCTGAAGCGGCTCGGGCTCGACCATGTCGTCACCGACCTGATCCCGCTCGACGTCTTTCCGCCGGCGCCGGGCCAGGGCGCGATCGGCATCGAGACGCGCATCGGCGATCGCGCCGTCGAAAAGATGCTGGTGGCGATCCATGACGTGCCGACCGGACAGGCACTCGCCTGCGAGCGCGCCTTCCTGGCGGCGCTCGACGGCTCCTGCCGCACGCCGATCGCCGGCTACGCGGCGATCGAGGCCGGAACGCTCTCTTTCGCCGGCCTGATCATCTCGCCCGACGGCACGCAGTCGCACACGATCGACCTGCAAGGGCCGGCGCAGGATGCCGCTCTCATCGGCACGGAAGCCGCCAGGACCGTGCGGGCCAAGGCCGGTGAAAAGTTCTTCGACGGCTGGCTGTGAAAATGCCCAGCGTGCTGGTGACCAGGCCGGAACCGGGGGCTTCGCGTACGGCGCGGCGGGTTCTGGAGGCGGGTTTCCAGCCGATTCTCCTGCCTTTGACCGAAACGGCGGCTTTGCCTGCCGATGCCGGTCAGGTTCCGGCTGATGCTCTCGCCGTTGCCGTCACCAGCGCCAACGCCGTGCGTCATGCTTCGGAAGAAATCATCGCGGCGCTCGCGGCCTTGCCTTGCCACGCCGTTGGAAAGCGGACAGCCGAGGCCGCGCGCGACGCAGGATTCCTGTCGGTGCGCGAGGGTGCGGGCGATGCCGAGGCGCTGGCCGAAAACATGGGCGATACCTTTTCCGGCAAGACGATCGTCTATCTCTGCGGACGCGTGCGGTTCCCGGTGTTCGAACAGCGGCTGGAAGCCGCTGGCGTCCAGGTCCACGCCGTGGAGACCTACGACACATCGGCGGTGCATTGTTCCGATAGGGACGTCCTTGCGCTGACGTCAGGCCGACCGGTCGATGCGGTGCTGCTCTATTCGGCCAAGGCGGCTGCCGCGATGCAGGTTTTGGCCGCAAGGCCCGCCTTGAAACTACTCTTTGAAAAAACACGGTTTTTGGCGCTTTCCCAGCGCATCGCCGCTGCTCTTGACTATAGCGCCGGCAAAGCAATCGAGATTGCCGCGACGCCCGACGAGGAGGCGCTGCTGGCACTTTTGCGGGCGCCCCGCTGACCCGCGTCATCACACCGCCCCTTTTCACCGCTTGGTGATGTGCTAGACCCTTCTGAACCATCACGCGCCGCCAGGCGTTGAGACGAAGCGAATTTTGCGGAGCCCAGGCATGGTCAAGACGCCGAAGATGCGACACTCGAAAGGCCGCCGCGACCCGGTGACCATCGATCTCGATCCGGGTGCGGTCTCGCGCATCGTCGACGAGGATGCTGGCAAGAATGCAGCAGCGGGGGACGCAGCAGCTGGGAATGCGGCCCAGACCGATGAGGCGAAGGCGGAGGAAGCCGCGAACGCCTCGCAGCCGGAGGCTCCCGAAGAGCCGGTGCATGCCGACCAGGTCGATCTCGAGCCCTGGGAACATGCCGATGCCGCCGCGGGGCAATCCGGGGCGGATACGGCGGCAAGGGCCAAGGCCGCCGAGCCGGAAATGCCTTATCCCGGCTCGGACACGCCATCCGACCGCGCCAAGCCTTCTTCCGACTACAATTTTGAGGACGCAACCACCAAGATTGGTGAAACCAAGACTGGTGAAACCAACGCAGGCGCGGGAAAAACCGACGCAAGGAGCGGACCGATGGCAGCGCAGCCGAAGCGCGGCGGCCTCAACGGCCTCGCCGCCGGCATCATCGGCGGTGTCATCGCGCTGATCGGCGCCGGCGGCCTGCAATTCGCCGGTCTGCTCGGCGCGCCGGGTTCCGGCGCCGGCGTCTCGCTCGATGGCGTCAATAGCGACATCGCCTCGCTGAAGAGCGAAATCTCCGGCCTGAAAGAAGCCGGCGGCAACAACGATGCAGCGGCCAAGCTGGTTGGGCTTTCTTCGGGCCTGGAGCAGGTTAAGGCCGATGTCGCGGCGCTGAAATCGGCGGTTGAATCCGGCGGCGCCGGCGACAATGCCGGGCTCGCCGCACTCGGCGACAAGGTCAAGCAGATCGAAACCGCGGTCGCGGCTCTCGGCAAAGCCGGCAGCACGGCGCCGGTCGATCTCGGCCCGCTCAACGAAAAACTGGCGGATCTCGATGCGCTGGTGAAATCGACGGGCGAGGCGGCGAAGGCCCAGGACGGACGGCTCGCCGCGCTCGAACAGTCGGTGTCGCAGCTCTCCGGCAAGGTCGACGCCCAGGCTTCGCAGCCGAAGATCGCGCTCGCTATCGCCGCCTCGGCGCTGAAGGCGGCGCTCGACCGTGGCGCGCCGTTCTCGGCCGAACTCGATACGCTGGCCGCGATTTCGCCCAACGCGCCTGAACTCGCGACCTTGCGACCCTATGCCGAAAAGGGCGTCCCGACCCGTGCCGAGATCGCATCGCAGATGGATGCCGCGGCCAATGCCATGGTCGCCGCCGCAACGCCGGTCGATCAGAATGCCGGCTTCCTCGACAATTTGGTGTCGAGCGCCGAATCGCTGGTCAAGGTCCGGCCGATCGGCGCCGTCGAAGGGGCCGGCGCGCCGGAAACGGTCGCGCGCATGGAGGTGGCGGTCAACCAGGGCGACTATGCCAAGGCGCTCACCGAATACGACACGCTGCCGGCAGCGGTGAAGACCGCCGGCGCTGACTTTGCCGGCAAACTGAAGGCCCGCGTCGAGGTCGAAACCCAGGTCGACGCGCTGATCTCCAGCGCGATGAAGGCATGAGGGCAACACAATGATCCGCCTGCTCGCCTTCCTCGTCGTCGTCTTCGCGCTAGGGTTGGGCTTTGCCTGGCTGGCCGACCGGCCGGGCGACATGGTCATCACCTTCAACGGCTACCAGTACCAGGTCAGCCTTATGGTCGCGGCGGTGGCCGTCGTCGCCGTCGTGGCCGCGGTGATGATCGCGTGGTGGCTCGTCAAGTCGCTGTGGAACAGCCCCTATACCATCTCGCGCTATTTCCGCGTGCGCCGCCGCGACCGCGGCTATCAGGCGCTGTCGACCGGCATGATCGCCGCCGGGGCCGGCGACGGTGCGCTGGCGCGCAAGAAGACCAAGGAAGCGGCCAAGCTGATCCGCTCCGACCAGGAACCGCTGATCCATCTCCTGGAGGCGCAAGCGTCGCTGCTCGAAGGCGACCACGAAGGCGCGCGGCAGAAATTCGAGAGCATGCTGGACGATCCCGAAATGCGGCTGCTCGGCCTGCGCGGCCTCTATCTCGAAGCCGAGCGCCTGGGCGACCGCAACGCGGCGCGCCATTATGCCGGCCGTGCCGCTGTGATGGCGCCGCAGCTCGCCTGGGCCGCCGAATCGACGCTGGAGGAGTTGACCGCGCGCGGCGACTGGGACGGCGCCTTGAAGCTGGTCGATGCGCAGAAGTCGACACGGCAGATCGAACGCGACGCCGCCAACCGCCGCCGTGCCGTGCTGCTGACCGCCAAGGCGCAGTCGCTCGCCGACAGCGACCCCAACGCGGCAAGGACAGCGGCGCTGGAGGCCAACAAGCTGCGGCCGGACTTTGCCCCCGCCGCCGTCGCCGCCGCCGCGGCGCTGTTCAAGCAGAACGACGTGCGCAAGGGCTCGAAGATCCTGGAGACGGCATGGAAGGCCGAGCCGCATCCGGAGGTCGCCGAGCTCTATACCCATGCAAGGCCGGGCGACGCCGTGCTCGACCGCCTCAACCGGGCGAAGAAGCTGCAGGAGATGAAGAAGAACCACGCCGAATCGTCGATGACGGTGGCGCGCGCCGCGCTCGACGCGCAGGATTTTTCGACCGCGCGCCGCGAGGCCGAGGCGGCGATCCGGATGGACCGCCGCGAGGGCGCCTATCTGCTGCTCGCCGACATCGAGGAGGCCGAGACCGGCGACCAGGGCAGGGTCAGGCAGCTGCTCGCCAAGGCGGTGCGGGCGCCGCGCGATCCGGCCTGGGTCGCCGACGGCGTGGTTTCGGAACGCTGGGCGCCGGTATCGCCGGTCACCGGCCGGCTCGATGCCTTCGAGTGGCGTGCGCCGATGGAGCGGCTTGGCCAGCTCATCGACAGCCGGGATGAGACGCCGGGTGCCGCCGTGCCGGTCATCGAGGCGCTGGCGAAGCCGGCCAGCGAAACGCCGGTCGACGCGATCGAACACGCCACCGCGAGCGGCGAGGCGACGGGCAAGGCGGCTGAAAGCCGCGAGGACCACGTCAGGCCGGTTACGGCCGCGGCGTTCGCGGCGGTGCCGGCCGATGCCGAGGGCGTGGAGCCGGCGGAAGAATTGACGCGCTTGCCGGACGATCCCGGCGTCGATCCGGACGACGAGGCGGAGAAGTCGCCGCGCCGCTTCCGGCTGTTTTGATTTGGCCATCGGGCGGTTGGGAATGAATTGATGTTCGAACGTGTTCTGTCGTTTCTCAGGGACTTGCCGGCCAGTTCCGGCACGCATGCCAGCACGGACGATCCGCGCGTCGCCGCCTCGGCGCTGCTCTACCATGTGATGAATGCCGACGGCGTGCGGCAGGATGTCGAATGGGAGCGGTTCAAGGCTGTGCTGGCGCAGAGCTACTCGATCAGCGGTGCCGAACTCGAGGCGCTCGCCGCCGCCGGCGAGCGCGCCGACAACGAGGCGATCGACCTCTATGCCTTCACCAGCGTTCTCAAGCGCCACCTCGACGCGGATGGGCGCAAGGCCTTCATCGGCCTGATGTGGGAGATCGTCTATGCCGATGGCGAGCTGCATGAACTCGAGGACAACACGGTGTGGCGCGTCGCCGAACTGATCGGCGTCGAGCGCCACGACCGGGTCGAGGCGCGCCGCAAGGCGGCGGCGCAAGCGCCCGGCGCGCGCGGAACCTCCAGCGACGAATAGACGGGATCCCGCCTGCCGATGCCGCGCCAAACGAGCCCGAAGCCAAAAATCCTGATCGTGCTGCATCAGGAGAATTCGAGCCCCGGACGCGTCGGCCACATGCTCATCGAAGAGGGTTTCGATCTCGATATCCGCCGGCCGCCGCTGGGCGACGCCTTGCCGGAGACGCTGGACGGCCATGCCGGCGCCGTGGTGTTCGGCGGACCGATGAGCGCCAATGACGAGGACGAGTTCGTCCGCCGCGAGACCAGCTGGCTGGACATCCCGCTCAAGGAAAACCGGCCGCTGCTCGGCATCTGCCTTGGCGCGCAGATGCTGGTCAATCATCTCGGCGGCAAAGTCGAGGGTCACGGCGAAGGGCTGGTCGAGATCGGCTGGTATCCACTCAAGGCGACCGAAGCCGGCAAGAAGCTGATGCACTGGCCCGAAATGGTCTACCAGTTCCATCGCGAAGGCTTTTCGCTGCCGAGCGACGCGATCTTGCTGGCGACGGCGGAGACCTACCCCAACCAGGCCTTCCGCTATGGCGACAATGCCTGGGGCATCCAGTTCCATGGCGAATTGACCAGGGTGATGATGCAGCGCTGGGTAGTGCGCGGCGCGCATCGCTTCGAGCTGCCCGGCGCGCAGCCCGGCCGCGATCATTTGGGGGGCCGGCTGATCTGGGATTTACATCTGAAGCGCTGGCTGGACGAGTTCTTGCGCATGGTGTTCGGCAGGCCAGCGGTACGGTAGCTCGGTTTTCTTGCAATTCCGGACGAGGACGGTTTCGCGTTTTCCGAAACATCCACTTTTCTAGGCTTCGAGCACCGGTCGCATGAAACTGCGCTCATAGCTGAGAATGCTGCGATTGCGTTTTTCCGTTTCAAACACTTCCTGGCATTCCGGATCGGCAGCCATCCGTTTGCGGTAGTCCTCGTAGTCGGCAAGGCTCGGAAAGCTGAACATGGCATAGGCGATATTGCTCGCCCCTTCGCTTGGAAGGAAATAGCCGTGATGGTTTCCACCGAGACGATTGACCAGACCGATCCAGCGACGGCCATATTCTTCAAACTCGGCAAGCTTGTAAGGGTCGATGACATATTTCAGGTAACAAGTGATCATGGGAGTTCCTGTGACAGGGTGACGAATCTTGTCGACGGTTAGCGCGCGTCAGTTTCGCCCGTTGAGGTGGCGCACCCTGCGCAGTTGCGGGAACAGATACGCCCACAGGCCGGCAACCGCGATGGCGCCGACGCCGCCGATCACCACCGCCGGCACCGTTCCGATCAGTGCCGCCATGGTGCCGGCGCGGAATTCGCCGACCTCGTTGGAGGCGCCGACGAAAACCTGGTTGACGGCGTTGACGCGGCCGCGCACCTCGTCCGGCGTCCACAACTGGATCAGCGTTTCCCTGATGTAGACACTGAACATGTCGGTGGCGCCCAGCAAGGCAAGGGCGACGATCGACAGCCAGGTGATGGTCGACAGGCCGAACAGCACGGTGCAGGCGCCGAACGCGGCGACGAAGCCGAGCATGATCTTGCCGGCATTGTCGCGAAGTGGGTGCCCGGCCAGCCAGACCGCAACGCAGATGGCGCCGATGCCCGGCGCCGAGCGCAACAGGCCGAGGCCCCAGGGGCCGAGTTCAAGAACATCGCGCGCATAGACCGGCAGCAGCGCCGAGGCACCGGACAGGAGGACGGCGAAGAGGTCGAGCGAGATGGCGCCGAGCACGATCTTCTCGCTCCAGATGTAGCGGAAGCCGGCAAACAGCGTTTCCATCGTCGGCTTGTCGGTTGCGGTCTGCTGGGCGGGCTTGGGAATGGTGAAGATCAGCAGGCCCGCCACCAGCATCAGCGCGGAGGCGACGGCGTAGGCGGCTTCTGGCGAGACGCCATAGAGCAGGCCGCCGGCGACCGGGCCGACGATCGTCGCCGTCTGCCAGGCGGACGAGTTCCAGGCAATCGCGTTGCCGAAATCTTCCGGCGGCACCAGATTGGCGAACAGCGACGAGGAGGCCGGTCCGTAAAAGGCGCGCGCCATGCCGAACAGCGCCAGAACGACGAAGATCGGCAGCGGACTGACGAGGCCGCGCAGCGTGAAGTACAGGAGAACGAGCGCACAGCTTGCCTCGACCACCGTTGCCAGGGCCATGATCAGGCGGCGGCCGAAGCGATCCGCGACGACGCCGGTGACCAGCACCAACAGCAGCGACGGCAGGAACTGGACGATGCCGACAATGCCGAGATCGAAGGGGTCGCGCGTCAAATCATAGATCTGCCAGCCGACGGCGACCGACACGATCATAGTTGCAAAGGTGGTGAGAAAGCGCGCCGTCCAATAGCTGAGGAAGGCTTTGTGCCGGAAGGCGGCGTAACGCTGCTCCGGGGAAGTTTGCAGAGATGTCATCGAGTGAGGCCCCGTTGCTATGGCATTGACCGGCGGGGCACTTCCCGGATGGGCGCTGTTCCGATCAATGAAACGTATCAAAGTTCGGCGGGCATATGCGTCAAAATCAGGCCTGGATCAAGGGACTTTCACCTTGGTCGATCCATCGCACAAGGAAGTTATTGTCGCAGCGCGGCCGAAATGGCATCGAGTCCACCCCTCAACTCGGCCTCGGTCGGCCAGCCGAAACCGACCCGGAAGAAGCGCTTCGGCATCTCGAACCAGTGACCGGGTCCGACATAGGTGCCGTGGTTTTCCAGCAGGTTCACATAGAACCGGTCGAGGTCGAAGCCGGGTTCGACATTGAGGCGCGGGAAGCCGACGACACCGCCTTCGGTCCTGATCCAGTCGACCAGCGGCTCGCGGTCGATCCAGGCCTGGACGATGTCGCGTCGCCCTGCCATTTCGGGCAGCAGCGTCGCCAGGAAGGCGTCCCGGCGCTCCAGCATGCCGCGTGCGATACCTTCGTCGATGACGCTGCCGCAGATGCCGATCTGCTCCTTGGCGGCAAGGAACATCTCCTGAAGGGCCGCATCCCTGGTGATCAGCCAGCCGATGCGGATGCCGGGAATGCCGAAGGCTTTCGACAGCGACGAGACACTGATGGCCTTCCGGCTCAGCGAGGCCGCCGACGGCAGCCGCCTGCCATAGGAGAGATCGCGATAGGTCTCGTCGACCAGCAAATGGCAGTTGCGGGCTTCGGCCAAAGCCACCAGTACGTCGAGTTCGGCGCGGCTCATCATCGTGCCGGTCGGATTGTGCGGGCAGGTGACGCTGATCAGCTTCGTGTTTGGCCGCATCGCCGCCTTGACGGCCTCGACATCGATGGCAAAGCCGTCGTCGAAGGCGAGGTCGACAAAGCCGATGGCGCAGCCGATCGCCCTCGGGGTTTCGATGTTGGTGGCATAGTTGGGCCTGACGACGACAAGGTGATCGTCCGCCGACAGAAGCGCGGTCGAGATGATGAACAGCGCGCCGGCGGCGCCGGCGGTGACCAGCACATCGTCGGGCGAAACACCGGCGTCCTGCGCCGCTATCAGCGCACGCAACTCCTTGTCGCCGCGATGCTCGCCATAGAAGAGCGTCAGGTCGGGCAGCGACAGGCCGATGTCGGAGAGCTTCTGGTCGGCAATCGAACTTTCGGAGAGATTGTAACGGATACGGTCGTAGCCGTATTCCTCCGGCGCCTCTTTCTCGATCACCATCCTGGTGTAGTTCATGGCTTCCCCCAGATCATCCTGTCTGGTCTATCCAAGCCACAAAAGCACGAAGCCTGCCAAGGCAAATTCGCCGGCAGGCTTCTGTTCCAGTCGTCCTAACGTTTGGCTCAGCTTTGAATGGTCAGGCCGAAACCTTGGCCTTCCGGGCCTTGCCCTTGACGGGCGCCACTACGGCCGCCTTGCGGCCGAGGCCGATCGACTTCGCCAGCAGCGAACGCGAGGCGGCGTAGTTGGGGGCGACCATCGGGTAGTCGGACGGCAGACCCCATTTGGCGCGATAGGCGTCCGGGCTCAGGCCGAAATGCACGCCGAGATGGCGCTTCAGCGATTTGAACTTCTTGCCGTCCTCGAGGCAGATGATGAAATCCGGCATCACCGACTTCTTGGGGTTGACCGCGGGGACCAGGGGTGCCGCCACCGGAACGGCCGGCTTGCCGAGGCCGCTGATCGAGGTGGCGACGCTGGCAATGAGGTCGGCCAGGCCGGAGGCGGGCAAGCGGTTCTTCTCGACGTAGGCGGACACAATATGGGCGGTCAGTTCGAGAAGGTCGATGTCTTTGCGCGCGTCGTTGCTATCGTCGGTCAATCTTTCCTCCGTCTATGGCGCGCAGCCTCGAAAATCGGGCTCGTTTTCGAAAGGACAGTGCGCAAACTCTAAGTGCTGAAGCGACTTTCGCGGACCCCTTGGTCGCGCCGCAGTGTAGTTCGGCGAAACTCCTAGTCGGCAAATCTGCTTAATGCAATGACTGACGTGGCGTCACACGTGATTTTGAACAACTATACTAAAACGTAATAATATCAGACGATCAAGGCCTTGTCTCGCCACAGACGAAACCCGCCTTCGAAAGCGCGTGTGTTGTCGCCGCGCCTGCTGTCGGTGGGCAGCTCGTCGAGCTTGTCGACATTGCCGCCGCCGATGACGATATAGTCGGGCTGCAAGGCGGCGCGGAGCCGGCCGACGACGTCGAACACATATTTGCGCCACTTCTTCTTGCCGTGCTTTTCCAGGCCGCGTTCGCCGACATAGTCTTCGAAGCTCCTGCCTTTCCTGTAAGGAAGATGGGCGAGTTCCATCGGCTGGCCGACATTGTCGAGGACCATCGCCGCGCCAAGGCCGGTGCCGAGGCCCAGGAACAGCATGCGCCCGCCTTCATAGCTGCCGATGGCCTGCATGAGCGCATCATTGACCACCTTGACCGGCTTGCCGAACTGCGCGTCGAAATCGAAGCCGGCCCAACCCTTGCCGAGGTTCATGGGGTCGAGCACCGGCTTGTTGTGACGCACCGGGCCTGGATAGCCCATCGAGATGACGTCGTAGGACAGGCCCTCGGCGAGCTTTTTCACGATGTCGATCATCTGTCGTGGTGTCAGGTCCGGGCCGGAATCGGCCCGGCGTTCCGCTTCGCCGGCGCTGGTCAGGATCTTGATGTGCGAGCCGCCGATATCGATCGAAAGCACGATCTTGCCGGTGTCCGTCTGCTTCGCCGCCTTCGCCATCGCTTCCCCTCCGCTCATGCTACCGGGTCGATCCAGCCATTTGGCGGACCGAAGTTGGCCATGGCGTCCGCCGGTCCCCATGTCCTGGGCTCGTAAAGGTGCGGCGGGGTGGTGTCGCCGAGCACCGGGCCGACGATGCGCCAGGCAAGCTCGGCCGCGTCCTGGCGCGTGAAGAGCTGGCCATTGCCGTTCATGGCGTCGCCGATCAGCCGTTCGTAAGGCGGCATATCGCCCTTGCTGTCGTCGAGCGCGGTGAGTTCCACCTGCTCGCCGACCATGTCGTCGCCAGGCGCCTTGCGCTGCGCGCCGATGGCGATCACCACCTGCGGGTCGATGCGGAAGCGCACGTAGTTCTGGTCGGCCGGCTTGATCGGGTCGAAGACGTCGAGCGGCGGCCGCTTCAGCCGCACCACCACCTCGGTGACATGCACCGGCATGTTCTTGCCGGCGCGGATGAAGAACGGCACGTCCTGCCAGCGCCAGGTGTCGACGAAGAAACGCACCGCCGCGAAAGTCTCGACCGGCGAGTTCGGCGCCACGCCGGGCTCCGCCAGATAGCCGGTGAACTGGCCGCGCACGACGTCGTCCTTCGTCAGCGTCCTGATCGCCCGCAGCACCTGCACCTTTTCGTCGATCAGGTCGTCGGCCGAGCGGCCGACGGGCGGCTCCATGGCCAGCAGCAAGAGGATGTTGAGCAGATGGTTCTCGATAACGTCCCTGATGCAGCCGACGTCGTCATAGAAGCGGCCGCGCCCTTCGACGCCGAAATCCTCGGCCATGGTGATCTGCACGCTTTCGACGTAGTTGCGATTCCAGATCGGCTCGAGCAGCGAATTGGCGAAGCGGAAATAGAGCAGGTTCTGGATCGCTTCCTTGCCGAGATAGTGGTCGATGCGGAAGATCGACTGTTCGTCGAAAACCAGGTGCAGGACCCGGTTCAGCCAGCGCGCCGACTGCAGATCGTGACCGAAGGGTTTTTCCACCATCAGCCGCGCGCCGTGTGCCGTGCCCGACTGCTCCAACCCTTGCACGACCGTCTCGAACATGGTCGGCGGCACCGCCATGTAGTGCAGCGGCCGCTGGGCGCTGCCGAGCGCGCTCTTCAGCTTTTCGAACGTCGCGCCGTCGCGGTAGTCACCGCTGACATAGCGCAGCAAATTGGCGAATTTGGCGAAGATCTTTTCGTCGATCTTGCCGAGCGCGTTGACGATGCCGTCGCGGGCACGGGCCTGCAACTGCTTCAAATCCCAGGCGTCGAAGGCGACGCCGATCACCGGTTCGGTGAGCGTGCCCTTGGCGACCATCTGGTAAAGCGCCGGAAATATCTTCTTGTGGGCGAGGTCGCCGGTCGCCCCGAAGAGCACCAGCGTGTCGGACCGTTCCTGGCTCATGCCTGTGTCTCCCCTGCCGCCGTCACTTGCCGGCCTTCGGCTTCTCGACATGGCCGCCGAAGGCATAGCGCATGGCGGACAACAACTTGTCGGAGAACTCGGATTCGCCTTGCGAGGAGAAGCGGTCGAACAGCGCCGAGGACAGCACGGGGGCGGGCACGCCGGTGTCGATCGCCGCCTTCAGCGTCCAGCGGCCCTCGCCGGAATCCGAGACCCGGCCGCCGAACTGCGCCAGGCCCGGATCGCTCTTCAGCGCCCCGGCAGTGAGATCGAGCAGCCAGGAGCCGATGACGCTGCCATGGCGCCAGACCTCGGCGACCTGGGGAAGGTCGATGTCGAACTGGTAATATTGCGGATTTTCCAGCGGGCTGGTCTCGGCGTCGGCGGTACGCTGCCGCTTGCCGGCATTGGCCGATTTCAGGATGTTCATGCCTTCGGCATAGGCGGCCATGACGCCATATTCGATGCCGTTGTGCACCATCTTGACGAAGTGGCCGGCGCCGCTCGGCCCGCAATGCAGGTAACCGAACGGTGCCGTCCCGGCAGCCTTGTCGGGGGTGGGCACGCCGGCATCGGCGCCCGGCGCCAGCGTGGCGAAGACCGAATCGAGGTGCTGGACGGCGACGTCGGGGCCGCCGATCATCAGGCAGTAGCCACGCTCCAGGCCCCAGACACCGCCGCTGGTGCCGACATCGACGAGATGGATACCCTTGGCGGCCAGCTTCGTGGCTTGGTCGACGGCGTCGTGATAGTAGGAATTGCCGCCATCGATGACGATGTCGCCGGGCTCCATCAGGGCCGAGACCTGATCGATGATCTTGCCGGTGATGGCTGCCGGCAGCATCAGCCAGACGCAGCGCGGCTTGGCGAGCTTGCCGACGAATTCCGCCATCGACGCCGCCCCCAGGGCGCCGTCACCGACCAGGGCCGCGACGCTGGCGGGGTTGATGTCGTAGACGACGCATTCGTGGCCGTCGCGCATCAGGCGGCGGACCATGTTGGCGCCCATCCGGCCCAGTCCCATCATTCCGATCTGCATGGTTTCGTCCCTGTTTGCTGGAGATTTGGGGTTTGTCGAGGAAGGATTTTAGCGGCTATCCTGCTCGCCCGATGTGACGGAGAAGTCGACATTCTCCCAATCGCCGGTCCCGGGCCAGAAAAAAGTGAAGGTCAGCGTGCTTCCGCTGGGGAGGCCGGCGACGGGCAGATCGACAAGGTGGATGCCGAAAGCATTCTCTTCGGTCTTGCTGTCCTGGACGGTCGTCCAGTTGTCGATGCTCCAATGCACCGTGGCCGGAGCCAGCAGCTCGACGTGCAACGTCTTGCCCCCAGGCAGCGCACGGATCTTGTTGTTGAAGCGCCATGTCCTGAACGGCGATACGGTCCTGTCCTCGATGTAGCGCTTCACGCCTTGCGGCGGCATGTCGAAGACCGCGCCGTCGCGCAGCGAGCGCAACAGCTTGATGTGCTCCGAATGGGCCCAGACCAGCGGCATGGCGCTGCCCGATGGCCTGCCGCGCAACAGTTCGCGCTCGGGCATGTCGACGCCGTCCCAGACCTGTTCCGGCAACAGGCCGCAGGTTCCGGCGGATCGTTCCAGCGTGTCGAGCAAGCCGGCGGCCTTGTCCTTGCGACCCGCCGCCAGTTCGTAATGGGCGCGCTCACCGGCGAGCAGCGGCCACGGCCGGCCTTGGCCGGTGCCGTCGAAGGGCGAGCCGTCCTCGTGCTCGCCATAGCCGTCGCCATTGTAGCGGTACCAGAGCGGCCCTTGCGGCAATGCGCAGCGCAATTGCGCGTCGATGACCTTGACGGTGTCGACGATGCGCGGATCGTCGGCGGCCCGGAGGCCAAAGCGGACCAGCGCCAGCGCATCCGGGCTGACGATCTCTTGCGCCGGCCGATCGGTGTCGCCAGGTGGCCGGTTCTTGATCGGGACAAAGCCATCCTTCGGCGAGCCGGCCTCGGCGCTGTCGGGCGGCGAGATGCGGACATAGTAGCCGTCGACGCCGGCGACCTCGCAGGTGGCCGTGGCGGTGACATAGGTCCAGCGCTCGACCTGGTCGTTCCAGACGTCCGCGGTCTCGCGCAGATAGGTTGCCGCGTCCGCCTTGCCGCAGGCGTCGAGCAGGTCGGCGGCGGCAAGCAATGCGGCGATCTCGACGGCGAGCGTGAACGGGCTGTAGCCGGCGTCCTCTTCCCAGCGGTCCTCGCCAGTCACGGGTCCATTGCGCACGACATAGGTTGCGGCGCGCTCGATCATCGGCTGGAAGGTGGCGAGCCTGGTGCGCGGCAGGTGCCCGGCGCGGTGCAAGGCATCGGCCAGCAGCAGCGGAAAGGCGCATTCGTCCATCTGGATGCCGGGCCAATAGGCGGATCCGTCGAGCCAGGCGTTCTGCGGCCAATGACCGTCCGGCTGCTGGATGGAGGCGAGATAGTCGAGGATCTGTAGCGCCGAGGCGGCATCGCCTGCCGCGAGAAATCCGCCCGCCGTCTCGACAAGGTCGCGGGGCCAGACCAGATGGTAGCCGCCGAGGTCGTCGTCACCTTTGTCGAAGCCCCAGGGGATGGACAGGCTGGCGACCGCCGCGCCCGGCTCCGTGATCGAGCGGTGCGTCGCCAGGACAGCGGTGCTGGTTCGATAGCTGTTGACCCCGGACGCCGCGTGCCGATCCAGAGGCAGCAGCCCGGCCTGCCATTTGCGCCAGTTCTGGACGTAGGATTTCGCGGCAGGCTCGAAGCCCCGCTTCAGGCTGGCGAAGGCGTTTTCCGCGGCCTCATCCGGTGTCGCGCCAAAACCCAGCGCCAGCACGGCCTTTGTCCTGGCCGATGTGAAGCCAATCTCGCCGGTCAGCGCGACATTGCCGTTCTCGGCGCGCTGGCAGGCTGGATCGAGCTTGCCGGCATGGGTCAGTTGCTGCCAGCCGTCGGAGAAGCCGACATAGCCAGCCGAACAGTCTCGCCAGGGCAGCGACGAAGCCAATGCCAGACAAGAGCCGCGTCCTGAGGCGAACAGCATGGATTTTCCGTCGTGGGCGCCGATCCAGGCGGTGTTGCCTATGCCGGCATTGACCAGATGCGGCGCCAGCAAGGCGTAGATGCGGTAGTCGCCAGCCGTGCCCTTGAGCGGCGTGAAGGTAATTTCCTGCAGCAGTGCGGCGCGTGCCGGGTCGGCAAGGATGCGCTTTTCGATGCGGTAGGCGCCATCGGTGGCGGTGTTGACCAGCCTGTAGGCCGGCACGCCGTCCTCGAACGGCTCGATGGTATGCGCGGCATCGCGCTTTTCTTCCGAGAAGTAGCCGTCGGGACCGGTGACGAGCAGGCCGAGGTCGCGGGTGCAGGCGCTGTCGAGCCGCGGGTAGTAGACTTCGTTGAGGATGCCGTGGCTGATGGTGAACCAGATCTGACCGGTCGGCGAAAGCGAAGTGCCGACGCCACTCTTGGCGCTTGACGTCCAGCGCGCCGGAATTCCCGGGGCGCCCGGGGCATTTTTTGGCGTCACTGGCATTCCGTTTCGGTCTCCTGACCCACTCCCTAGACAGGACCCGGAGCCATTTCAATCATTGCACCGCAAGTTGATCGGCACGCCCTCGCTGATTGCAGTTGACAGCTCGCCGGCCTTCTGCACTTTTGTCTGACAATAGATAAAAAACAGGTACGCAAGCGCGATAGTCACCAACAGCCCTCAAGACCAGCAACTCTCGGGAGGAGTATGACATGAAGAAGCTATTTGTCCTCGGCACGCTCGCAGCGGTGCTCACCGCCGGCACGGCACTCGCCGATACCAGCGGCAAGAAGATCGCATTCTCAAACAACTACGCCGGCAATTCATGGCGGCAGGCGATGCTCGACAGCTATGGCATCGTCACCAAGAAGGCGGTCGACGACAAGGTGGTCGGCGCGGCCGACATCTTCACCACCGCCGACAAGGAAGTGCCGACGCAGGCAGCCCAGGTGCAGAACCTGATCCTGCAGGGCTATGACGCCATCGTCATCAACGCGGCTTCGCCCGACGCGCTCAACGGCGCCATCAAGCAGGCCTGCGACGCCGGCATCGTCGTCGTCTCCTTCGACGGCATCGTCACCGAGCCTTGCGCCTACCGCGTCGTGGTCGACTTCAAGGACATGGGCAAGCAGGAAGTCGAGCAGATGGCCAAATTCCAGCCCAAGGGCGGGAACCTGTTGGAAATCCGCGGCCTTGCCGGCACTTCGATCGACGATGCCATCCATGCCGGCATCCTCGAAGGCGTCGCCGCTCATCCCGAGTTCAAGATCGTCGGTTCGGTGACCGGCGACTGGGACCAGACCACGGCGCAGAAGGCGGTGGCGACCATCCTGCCGTCGCTGCCCGATGTCGTCGGCATCGTCGACCAGGGCGGTGACGGCTATGGTGCCGCGCAGGCCTTCGCCGCCGCCAACAAGCCGCGCCCGACCATCATCATGGGCAACCGGCAGGACGAGCTGAAGTGGTGGAAGGAACAGAAGGAGAAGGACGGCTACCAGACCTGGTCGGCCTCGATCGCGCCGGGTGTGTCGACGCTCGCCTTCTGGGTGGCGCAGCAGGTGCTCGACGGCCGCAAGGATATTCCGCACGATCTCCTGGTGCCATATCTGGCCTTCACCCAGGACGATTTCGAGGCAGCCCTGCCGAAGATCAAGGAGGGCGGCGTCGCCACACACGAATACACGCAGGAAGAAGCGGTGGCGGCTATCAAAGCCAACATCAAGTGAATGTGGCGTTGGCATCCATGCCGGCAAGCGGATATCGTTGAGCATGCCTGAAGGAAACGCCGACATCATCAGACTGAACGGCGCCGAAAAACAATTCGGCGCCGTTCGCGCGCTGGGCGGGGTGGATTTCCATGTCGGGCCCGGCGAGTGCGTCGGCCTGGTCGGCCACAATGGCGCCGGCAAATCGACGCTCATGCACATGGTGGCGGGGACCTTGACGCCCGACAGCGGCAAGATCGGCGTGCATGGCACCGTCGAGGACAGCTACTCGGTGTCACGCGCGCAGCAGCTAGGCATACGCTGCGTGTTCCAGGAACTGTCGCTGTGCCCCAATCTCAGCGTCGCCGAGAACACGCGCATCAACCACGCTTCGCTCACCGGCTTCGGCTGGCGGCGCAAGGCGGCCGAGCTGATCTCCGCCAAGCTCGACGAGATTTTTCCCGGCCACAGCATTTCGGCATCGGATATCGTTGCCGACCTGTCGATCGGCCGGCGCCAGATGGTCGAGGTCGCCCGTGCCTTCACGGTCACGCAAGATCGGCTCGACCTCGTCATCCTCGACGAACCGACATCCTCGCTCGACGCGCATACGGCCGGCCAGCTGCTCTCCTTCGTGCGCCGCTTCGTCGCCGGCGGCAAAAGCTGCATCCTGATCTCGCACGTCTTGGGCGAGGTGCTGCGCAATGCCGACCGCATCGTGGTGATGCGCGACGGCAAGGTGGTGGCGTCGGACGCGGCGGATGCCTTCGATCGCGACCGGCTGGTGACGGTGATGGGCGGGGCGGAGGCGCGCCGGAAGATCGCGGCGCAAACCGCTGCCGCCAAATCCGCCGCCAGCCCATTGCGGGTGCGGGCGCGGCCCGCCGCGCAGAAGGACGGCACCGACCTTGTCGCCCGTGCCGGCGAAATCATCGGCCTTGCCGGGCTGGCCGGACATGGGCAGACCGACCTGCTGCTGTCGATCTTCAGTGCGGCCTCACGCGCCAGGAAGGGCATCGAAGTGACGGCGCCGGTGGCGCTGGTGGCCGGCGACCGCCAGTCGGACGGCATTTTTCCGCAATGGTCGATTGCTGAGAATATCGGCATCGGTTCGCTTGCACGCCTGCGCAACGGGCTTTTGATTTCGCCGCAACGCGAGGCCGAACTGGCGCGGTCCTGGCAAAAGAAGATCGGAATTCGCACGCCGGACATGAACAACAACATCTTTTCGCTGTCGGGCGGCAACCAGCAGAAGGCGCTGTTTGCCCGCGCCCTTGGCTCGGATGCGCAGATCGTGCTGATGGATGATCCGATGCGCGGCGTCGACATCGGCACCAAGCTCGAAGTCTACGACCTCGTGCGCGAAGAGGCCGGCCGCGGCCGCACCTTCCTCTGGTATACGACCGAAACCGAAGAGCTCGACAATTGCGACCACATCTACGTCTTCAAGAACGGCCGCATCGTCGCCAATCTGCGCCGCGACGAGCTGACCGAAGAGAAGATCATCCAGTCCTCCTTCGGCGATGCGGCCTGAGATGACGGCGGCGACACTCGAAAACGGTCTCAAGGCGTCCGCGGCGCGCGGCAGCGCGGCACGCGCGCGCCTGCTGCGCGGGTTGCTGCCGGCGCTGTCGCTGGCGCTGGTGCTCATCGCCATCGCCTGGCTCAACCCGCGCGCCATCAGCTATTTCGGCTTCAGCCTGATGCTGAACCTGGCGATCCCGATCGCGCTGGCGACGATCGCGCAGATGTTCGTCATCGCGGGCAACGAACTCGACCTGTCGATCGGCACCTTCGTCGGTTTCGTCGGCTGCGTCACCGCGACCTGGCTGAAGGACGCGCCGCTGATCGGCGTCGCCATACTGCTCGGCTCGATCTGCATCTATGCGCTGCTCGGGGCGCTGATCCATCTGCGCAACCTGCCGTCGATCGTGGTGACGCTCGGCATGAGCTTCGTCTGGCAGGGGCTGGCCATTCTCGTGCTGCCCAAGCCGGGCGGCAAGGCGCCGGACTGGCTGCTGGCGATCATGTCGTTCAAGCCGCCCCTGGTGCCGTTTCCGATCATCGCGGCACTGCTGATCGGGCTCATCGTCCATTTCGGCCTGATGCGGACCTCCTATGGCGTGATCCTGCGCGGCTCCGGCGGCAACCCGGCTGCGCTCAAGCGCGCCGGCTGGTCGCTGCTCAAGACCAAGATCGTGCTGTTCGCGCTGGCCGGCCTGTTCGGCGTGCTGTCCGGCATGGCGCTGATCGGCATCACCACCTCGGCCGATGCCAATATCGGCAATGGCTACACGCTGCTGGCGATCGCCGGGGTCATCCTCGGCGGCGGCGAATTCGTCGGCGGCCGGGTGTCTCCGATCGGCGCGGTGATCGGCGCGCTGACGCTGGCGCTGGCCGCTTCGCCGTTGCTCACCTTCATGCACATTCCGCCCGACTGGCAGGTGGCGGCCAACGGCGCCATCCTCATCATCGTGCTGGCGGCGCGGGTGCTGATCAGCCGCAAAGAGAGGTGAGCGATGACGCTGGTGAAATCGCTGGCCGGCAAACCGTGGATATGGTCATTCGTCGGCGCGCTCGTGGTGTGGCTGGCGACGATCGCCTTCACCGGCGGCTACGGCGGCGGCGGCATGGTCACGGCGGCACTGTCGCTCGCCGTGTTCACCGTCATCGTTGGTGTCGGCCAGATGTTCGTCATCACGCTGGGCCCGGGCAATGTCGACCTGTCGCTGCCGGCCAATATCGGTCTTGCCAGCGCGGTCGCCATGAAGGTGATGGGCGGCAGCGATTCCATGATCGTGGTCGGCCTGCTGGCGGCGCTCGCCTGCGGGGCGGCGATCGGCGCGGCCAACTACCTGCTGATCTGGGCGCTGCGCATCCCACCGATCATCGCCACGCTGTCGGCGAGCTTCATCATCCAGTCGATAGACATCAGCTATGGGCGCGGGCTGCAGATCAAGCCGCCGCCGGGCTTCGCCAATTTCGCCAACTGGCAGATCCTGGGCGTTCCGGTGCTGGCGATCCTCACCGTGCTGTTCACCATCGGTGCGGCCATCGCGCTGCAGCGCATGATCTATGGCCGCTCGGTGCTGGCGATCGGCCAGAACATCCGCGCCGCCTGGCTCGCCGGCGTCAATGTCGGCCGCATCCGCTTCCTCACCTACACGCTGTCGGGCGCGCTCGGCGGCATCGACGGCGCGCTGCTCGCCGGCTATTTCCGCGGCGCCAATGTCGATATCGGCAACGAATATCTGCTGGCCTCGATCGCCGTGGTGGTCATCGGCGGCACGTCGGTCGCCGGCGGCAAGGCCAATGTGCCGGGCGTCTGGGGCGCGGCGCTGTTTTTGGTACTTCTGCTGACCATGCTCAACACCTTTGGGGTCAGTGCCGGCGTGCGGCTGCTGCTGACGGGGCTGATTATCGTTGGCGTGATCACGGCCGCAGGTGGGGAGAGGGCGGTGCGGTAATATTTAGCGCCTTCGCCGCCCTACAGCCCTTCCGGACAAGCATTGTGCCAGAGCGACGCGCGGTTCCCATTCGCGGCGCGGCCTAGTAAACCCTCCCGATCGCAGCCGGTCTCGGGAGGTTCAGCTTGTCCAATTTTGTCAGCGTTACCAGGGACAATGATGTCGCCGTCGTCACCATCGACAATCCGCCGGTCAACGCGCTGAGTTTTCATGTTCGTGAGCCACTGATGCAGGCGCTGGTTGCCCTGCGCGACGATGCTTCGGTCGCGGCAATCGTCATCGCCTGCGCCGGCCGGACGTTCGTCGCCGGCGCTGATATCACGGAGTTCGGCAAGCCGATGCAGCCGCCGGAGCTGCGCGCTATCGTGGCCATGCTGGAAACCATCGCCAAGCCGACCGTTGCCGCCATACACGGCACCGCGCTCGGCGGCGGCCTGGAACTGGCGCTCGGATGCCATTTCCGTGTCGCTGACGCCGGCGCCAAGCTTGGCCTTCCCGAAGTGAAGCTCGGCCTCTTGCCGGGTGGCGGTGGCACGGTGCGGCTGCCGCGCCTGGTCGGCCCGGTGAAGGCATTGAAGATGATCGTCTCGGGCACACCGATCGGTGCGGAGGAGGCGCATGGAGCCGGTCTCGTCGATGCCGTTTTCGAAGGCGATCTGCCCACACATGCCGTGAACTTTGCCAGGGAGTTGGCCCGCAAGGGTGGTCCCTTCACGCCGGTGCGTGATCGCGATGACCGCCTCAAGGAAACCGACCTGGCGGCCTTCGATGCCGAAGCGGCGGATCTTGCCAGGAAGGCGCGGGGCCTCGAGGCGCCGATCGCCTGTGCGCAAGCGGTGCGCAATGCCGTTACGCTGCCCTTCGACGAAGCGCTGGCGGCGGAACGGGCGCTGTTCGCTGGACTGGTCGCCAGCGATCAGTCGCGCGCGCAGCGGCACCTGTTCTTTGCCGAACGCGAGGCGGCAAAGGTTCCCGGCAAGGACACGCCCAAGCGCAGGATCGCGCGCGTCGGCGTCATCGGCGCCGGCACGATGGGCGGCGGCATCGCCATGGCCTTCGCCAATGGCGGTTTTTCGGTCACCTTGCTGGAGACCAGCGAGGAAGCGCTGCAACGCGGGCTGGCTACGATCGAGAAGAACTATGCCGTCTCCGTTTCGCGCGGCTCCCTGACCGAGGACGCCAAGCGTCAGCGGCTCGCCCAGTTCAAGGGCTCCACCGACTATGCCGACCTCGCAGACTGCGATCTGATCGTCGAGGCGGTGTTCGAGGACATGGCGGTGAAGAAGGAGGTGTTCGGCAAGGTCGCTGCGGTGGCCCGGCCAGGCGCCATCCTCGCCACCAACACCTCCTATCTCGACATCGACGAAATCGCCGCCTCGGTCTCGCGGCCGCAGGATGTGCTCGGCCTGCATTTCTTTTCGCCGGCCAATGTCATGAAGCTGCTGGAAATCGTGCGGGCCGACAAGACCGCGCCGGATGCGCTGGCGACCGTCGTCGACCTGGCGCGGCGGATCGGCAAGGTGGCCGTCGTCGTCGGCGTCTGCCACGGCTTCGTCGGCAACCGCATGCTGGCGGCACGGGGTTCGGAGTCGGAAGCGCTTCTCCTGGAGGGTGCGACACCCAGCCAGATCGACAAGGCCTTCACCGATTTCGGCTGGCCGATGGGGCCGTTCCAGATGGGCGATCTCGCCGGCCTCGACATTGGCTGGCGCAACCGCAAGGCGCGCGGCCAGACGGCCGTCATCGCCGACACGCTGTGCGAGCAAGGGCGCTTCGGCCAGAAGACCGGCCGAGGCTTCTATCTCTACGAGGCCGGCGCGCGGTCAGGCATTCCCGATCCCGAGGTGGAGGCGCTGATCCGCGACAAGGCGGCCGAGCGCGGCATCGAACCGCGCGCGATCGGTGCGGACGAAATCATCGAGCGCACGCTTTATCCGTTGGTCAACGAGGGCGCGAAGATTCTCGAGGAAGGCATAGCTGCCCGTGCATCCGACATCGATGTCGTCTGGGTCAATGGCTACGGTTTTCCAATCGGCAAGGGCGGCCCGATGTTCTGGGCCGGCCTCGAAGGCGCGGCCAGGATCGTCGAGCGGCTCGAGCATTGGCACCAACAGACCGGCAAGGATGTGTTCAAGCCGGCCCCGCGGCTTAAAGCGATGGCTGAGACCGGCTCCTGGGAGGCCGGCGCGACGGGCTGATCACACGGCGGTCGATGAGCGATTTCGTCCGCACGACTGCCGTGGTCTCACGGGGTATTGGTCGAAGCGACCGAAGCGTAAATGGGCCTGGCGCGCCCTTGCCACGCCGTAGCTTCACACGTGCTTGCGGCCGCCAGCCTCGCGGAACCAACTGTCGGGGTAGGGATACCACCATTCCTGGATCACCGGCTTGTGGTCGATGATGACCATCTTGGAGCGGCGGAAGGCATCGAGCCCCTGGCGTCCGAGCTCGCGGCCGAGGCCGGAAGCCTTCCAGCCGCCGAAGGGCAGGGCGTCATTGTCGATCAGAGGGTTGTTGACCCAGACCATGCCGGCCTCGAGCCGTTCCGCGGCCTCATGCGCCTCGGCGAGATCAGTGGTGAAGACGGAAGCGCCAAGCCCGAACGGGCTGTCATTGGCAAGGCGTATCGCCTCGTCGAAATTTTTCACGCGGCAGATGGCGGCGACCGGGCCAAAGCATTCTTCGCGCACGATTGCCATGTCCGGGGTGACGCCGGTCAGAATCGTCGGCTCGTAGAACCAGCCGGTGTTGTGCGCCGGCGGGATGCGCCCGCCGGTGACTGCGGTGGCGCCGTTGCGGATGGCATCGTCGACCAGCCGCATGACCTTGGCGCGCGCCGCTTCGCTGACCAGCGGGCCGATCTCGGTCTTGTCCATGCCGTTGCCGATGCGCAGCGCGCGCGTCCGTTCGGCGAAAAGCGCGACGAAGCGATCATGAACGGCGTCGACGACGAAGAAGCGCTCTGCCGAGGTGCAGACCTGGCCGGTGAGGTGGAAGGCCGCAGTGACGCTGCCGGCTGCCGCGACCTCCAGCGGGGCGTGCTTGCTGATGATCAGCGGGTCACTGCCGCCCGCCTCGATGACACAAGGCTTCATGCGCTCGGCGCAGGCGACCGCGACGGCCTTGCCGGCGGCGACCGAGCCGGTGAAGGCAACGGCATGGGTGCGGTCGGAGGCAATCAGCGCTTGCGCCGTGGCCGCTCCGCCGGGCAGGCAGGAGACCAGGCCTTCGGGCAGCGCGCGGAACACGGTCATGTAGTCCAGCGTCGACAGCGTCGTCGCCTCGGCCGGCTTGATGATGCAGGCGTTGCCGGCGGCGAGCGAAGCCGCCACCGTCCAGCACATCAGCAGGATCGGGAAATTGTAGGGCATGATGTGGACGGACACGCCGTAAGGTTCGTAGCGCGCATACTGGAACGAACCGGCCTGCGTCGTGCCGGCGATCTTGCCGGCATCGTCGCGCGCCATCTCGGCATAGTAGCGGAAGATCGGCGCGCAATTGGCGATCTCGCCGATGGCTTCCGGATAGGGCTTGCCCATCTCGCGCACCATCAGCTCCGCGCAGCGGGTGAAGTCGGCCGCCTCGATGGCGTTGGCGACGGCGTGCAGGTGCTTGGCCCTGCTTTTGGCGTCGAGCGTCTTCCAGACTGCCTGCGCCGTGGTCGCGGCGGTGAGCACGGCGTCGATCTCACCATCGCTGGCCGCAGCGATCGCGCCGACGGTTTCCAGCGTCGCGGGGTCGATCACCGGTTTTGACGCGCCGGCCATCGGCCGGTAGTCCGGATTGACGAAGAAGGTCGGCCGGTCAGGGGAGAAATGCATTTTCGTCCTCCTCCACGTATGGAGCCTTTTTGAGAATTCGTCCTGCCGAGGCAGATGGCGTGGCTTTCGAGAACCGGAGCGCAGCGGACATTTAGTCCGTGAGCACCGGAAGCGCAGAAAGCCGCGTCAGGTGTCCGGCGGGGTAGAATTATCGGAAAGGCTCAGCGGATCATGTAGACCTTCTTGATGGTCTCATGGACGGTGCAGACGCCCTTCCAGTCCTGCGGGAAGAAGGCCGCCGTGTCCGGCTCGATCTCGATCACCTCGCCGGATTCATGGACATAGGTGCAGCTTCCTTCGAGGAAGTGGCAGAATTCGTCGCGGGTGACGTGGCAGTGCCATTTGCCGGGTGTGCAGACCCACAGCCCGCATTCGGAGCGGCCTTCCGGCCCTTTGTAGAGCAGCTTGCCCGAAGTGTGGGATTGCCCCTCGATCATGGTCGGGATGACGCCCCAGTCGACGAGGTCGGTGACGGCGAGCGGCGATTGCATGATTGGCGTGGTCATAGGGATGTCCTCGAAAGAGTGCTCAGCGGCACATGAAAGCCTTGGTCAGCGTTTGGGTGATGATGGAAATGCCGGTCCAGCCGGCGGGAAAGAACACCAGCGTGCCGGCCTCGACCGGAATCTGTTCGCCGTTGTCATGGACATAGCTGCCGTGCCCCGACAGGAAGTGGCAGAACTCGCCCGACGCAAACGTGACCTTGCGGGTGCCCGGCGTGCAGGACCACAAGCCGCATTCGCTCGAACCGTCCGGGTTCTGCGACAGGATCCTGCCCGACGCGCGCGGCGCGCCGGCGAGCGTGTTGGCGCCCGCGCCCCAATCCTCCAGTTCCACGGTGGAGGCCTTCGGCCAATGCGGTGTCGGCATGTCTTGCTCCTGTGCAGTGGATTCTGCTTGAGCATGATCTTGTCCGAAAACCGGTTCCCACTTTTCGCTGTCGCGGTCCTTCGGTTCGGGATCATGCTTTCACGCCAGCATGTAGACGTTGCGCATGGTCTCATGCACCGTGCATTCGCCCGTCCAGCCGGCGGGGAACATGACCACGGTCCCGGCCGAGACTTCTATCATTTCGCCGACATCCGAGCGGTAGGTCGCGCGGCCGGCGACGAAATGGCACAATTCATCGCGCGGAATCGAGAGCCGCCAGCGGCCCGGCGTGCACACCCAGATGCCGGATTCCGGCTGGTTGTTCGGGCCCCTGTGCAGGAGTTTGCCGGTCGAGTGGGACGTGCCTGCCAATGCATCCGGTTGGAGGCCCCAGTCGACGAGGTCGGTGCGGGTGGAGGCTTGGTGTAGGTGCGGGGCGGAGGAGGTCATGAGTGTGCTCTGGTGGCGCGATGTTTAACGTTGATATGCCGAGCTAGGGCACCCCCCTCTGGCCTGCCGGCCATCTCCCCCGCAAGGGGGGAGATCGGATGTTGTCTCGGCCTTCACCAATCACCAAGGCTGCAGAGTGAGAATCGGCTGCGAAGCTGCCAATCTCCCCCCTTGCGGGGGAGATGTCCGGCAGGACAGAGGGGGGTGCTCAGGCTCGACATCTCGATCACAGCAGCGCCCCCAGCAAACCCGCCGCCTTCTCCGGCCCGTTCTGCGCGTGCATCTGCGTCGATGTCTTCGCCAGCTTCGCTTTCATGGCCGGATCGGTCAGGCAAGCCTCGATCCTGGCGACCAGCTCGGCATCGGTCCAGTCGTAGCGCGGCATGCCGAAGCCGTGGCCGGTTTCCTCGACGCGGGTGGCGTTGTCGTGGCCGTCCCAGACATAGGGCATGATGATCGCCGGCTTGCCGAAATAGAGGCACTCGGTGAACGAGTTGTTGCCGCCATGGTGGATGACGGCATCGACCTGCGGGATGACCGAGGGCTGCGGGAACCAGCTGTCGACGATGATGTTGCTGGGCACGTCCGTATACTGGTCCTTGTAGCCGCCGACATTGACCAGCGCGCGGTAGCGTGTGTTGCCCAGCGTCGCGATGATGCGCTTCAACAGCTCGACATCGCCGGCGCCGAGGCTGCCGAAGGAGACGTAGAGCAGCGGCCCGTCATTGTTCTTCGCGAAGGTCGGCACCGTGTAGGGCTTCTCCTGGCGCACGCAGCCTTCGAGATACTGGAATTGTGCCGGATCGAGCGGATGGCGCCGCTTGAACTTGGCCGCCTCCGGATAGAGCAGCAAATTGAGGTAGGGCGAGGCCTCGAAGAACTGGCCGATCGGATAGGGCGCCTCATTGTTGGCGGAGAGAAAGGCGTTGAAGTCGTCATGGATCGGCTTGATCACCGCATTGAAATGGTCGCGGTAGCGCTGGTGTCCGGCATGGTCGTTCTCGCCGCAGCCTGAGAGATGCGGCGGGATGTCTTCATCCTCGATCTCGTTTTCCGAGCAGGAGATGACGCGCACCCAAGGCTTGCCGTACTGCTTGATCGCCGGGAACAGGATGACGTTGTCGACGCAGATCACATCGGGCTTGATCGCAGCCAGGACGCGCGGCAGGTCCTTCTGCGCCCATTTGGCGCTGTCGACGATCGCGGTCCAGCAATCCTTGACGTAATTGTCGACCTGGTCGTAGGGCGATTTGCGGAAATTCGGGATGTGGCCGTTGATGAAATCCTCCCAGAATTTCGCCATCTGCTCGGCGGGCATCGGTTCGGAGAGATTCACCGGATGCGCCTCGAAACCGTAGCCCTTGTAGACGTCGACGAAGCCGGGATCGGACAGGAACACGGCTCTGTGGCCGCGCGCCTCGACGGCTTGCGCGATGCCGACGGAATTGAGCGCCGGGCCGTAGGCCGCCTCTGGAAAGAACGCGATCGTCTTCTGCGCCATCAGGCTTCTCCTGTTATTCTGCGAAAATTCTGACATCGGCGGCATCCCAGCCGAGTTCGACCTGGTCGCCTGACGAAACCGGCCGGCGGTCGGCGGCATCGGCGGTGACGCGGACCAGGAACGGTTTGGGCGACAGCGGCGTGCGGACATGTAGTTGCAAGTCGAGCCCCTGGTAGGCCAGCGCCTCGACCGTGCCGGTGGTGCGGTTGGCGGTCTCGACTGACGGGAACAGCCGGATCCGTTCGGGCCGCACGGAGGCCACCGCCGATGCGCCGGGCGGGAGTGCGGCGGGGAGCTTGCCGGCGATGCGCGACCCATTGGTGGCCATCACGCCGTCGGCGGCGGCCTTGCCCGGCACGAAATTCATCACACCGATGAAATCGGCGACGAAGCGATCCGCCGGATGTTCGTAGACCGCATGTGGCGTGTCGCATTGCAGCAACTTGCCGTCCTTCAGCACCGCCATGCGGTCGGCCATGACAAGCGATTCCTCCTGGTCATGGGTGACGATGACGAAGGTGATGCCGACCTCGTGCTGCAGGCGCTTCAATTCCAATTGCATGGCTCCGCGCAGCTTCTTGTCGAGCGCACCGAGCGGCTCGTCGAGCAGCAGCAGCCTTGGCCGCTTGACCAGGGCACGGGCGAGCGCGACGCGCTGCTTCTGGCCACCGGACAATTGCTCCGGCTTGCGGTCGGCGAAGGGGACGAGTTCGGTGGTCGCCAGGATGGCGTCGACCCGGGAGCGGATTTCTCTAGCCGGCAAACGCTCCATTTCCAGGCCATAGGAGACATTGGCCCGAACACTCATATGCGGGAACAGCGCGTAGGACTGGAACATCAGGTTGACGGGCCGCTTGTTCGGCGGCATCCGGGCAATGTCGCGGCCGTCGAGCAGGATACGGCCGTCATTGGGCGTCTCGAAGCCGGCCAGCATGCGCAGCAGCGTGGTCTTGCCGCAGCCGGAGGGCCCGAGCAGCGCGAAGAACTCGTTCTCGCGGATATCGAGCGAGATGCCATCGACAGCGGTGACCCGGCCGAAGTTCTTGGACACATGATCGATGGCCAGCAGCGTGCGCGCTTCGCTCATTGGCCGATCAATCCCCTGTTGAGCCGCTGCGACAGGGTGAGCGCGGTGATCGAGACCGCCATGACGATGGTGGCCAGCGCGTTGATCTCCGGAGTGATGCCGAAGCGGATCATGGCGTAGATATGCATCGGCAATGTCGTCGAGGCGCGGCCGGCTCCGGCGGTGAAGAAGGCGATGATGAACTCGTCGACCGACAGCGTGAAGGCGAGCAGCGCGCCGGCGATCACCGCCGGCAGAATGACCGGCAAGGTCACCCGCCGGAACGTCGTGAGCGCGGAGGCGCCGAGATCGGCAGAGGCTTCGACGATCGACCAGTCGAAGCTCTTCAGCCTTGCGCGCACCACCGAGCAGACGAAGGCGAGGTTGAAGACGACATGGGCGAGGATGATGGTGTGCAGGCCCATGGTCAAATTGAGCATGGAGAAGAACGACAGCAGCGCGATCGCCAGCACGATGTCGGGGATGATCATCGGCGCGAAGATCAGCGCTTCGAGCCCCTTGCCGTACTGCCGGCGCATCTCGACGCCGATCGCCAGCAGCGTGCCGAGCAAGGTGGCGATGGCTGTCGAGACCAGCGCCACGATCAACGTGTTGAGCGCGGCGGACAGGATCGCGGAGTTGTGGGCTAGCGAGGCATACCATTTCAACGAGAAGCCCGACCATGCTGTCGGCAGCCCGCCTTCGTTGAAGGACAGCGCCACCAGCACGGCGATCGGGATGTAGAGGAAGGCGAAGACGAGAACGAGGACCGTCCGCATGCTGAGAGTGCGGGTAAAGGATTGATTCATCTCGAACCTCCGGTTGCTTGGAGCCGAGTGAACGAGCTGCGTCCTTCTCCCCGTTCACGGGGAGAAGATGCCGGCAGGCAGATGAGGGGCAGCGCTGAGCATGGCAAAGACAGGCGCCGCCCCTCATCCGCCCCTTCGGGGCACCTTCTCCCCGTAAACGGGGAGAAGGCAAGGATTGCGCCGCGCTCAGCCATCGGCATTGCCTTTCGCCTCGGCCGCTTGCCCCGAAGCGCGATTGGCAGCGATCGCCTGCACCATCAGCACCAGCAGCATGATGGCGATCAACGCCATGGCGAGTGCGGCACCGAAGGGCCAGTCATTGGCGGTGAGGAACTGGTCGTAGACGAGGTTGCCGATCATCTGGAAGCGGCCACCGCCGAGCAAGGCCGGGGTAACGAAATTGCCGATCGACAGCACGAAGACGAAGACCGCGCCGGCGGCGATGCCGGGCACTGTCAGCGGCAAGATGACACGGCGGAATGTGGTGACGGCGGAAGCGCCAAGATCGCGCGAGGCCTCGGCGAGTTCCGGGTTGAGGCGCGACAGCGGCGCGTAGCAGGCGAGGATGACGAAGGGCAAATAGTTGTAGACCAGGCCGGCGATGACGGCGCCTTCGGTGTAGAGCATCGATGGCGGCTCGCCGGTGTAGCCGAACCAGCGCAAGAGTTGCGTGATCAGCCCCTCGCGGTTGAGCAGGACGATCCAGGCATAGGTGCGGATCAGGTAGTTGGACCAGAACGGCAGCACGGCAAAGAACAGGAACACTGGCTGCCACCGGCGCGGTGCCGCCGCGATCGCGTAGGCGGCGGCATAGCCGATCACCACCGCGATGAGCGTCGCGGTGCCGGCGATGCGCGCCGACTTCAGGAAGATGCCGGCATAGAGCGGGTCGAAGACCAGCCCGAAATTCTCCAGCGTGAAGGTGTAATCGATGCCGCCATAAATACCGCGCCGGAAGAAGGCGAGCGCCAGCACCAGCGTGCAGGGAACCACCATCAGCGCGGTCAACCAGACCAGCGCCGGGGCCATCAGCAGGGCTGAGCGGGAGGGGAGGTGTTTCACGAAGCGCCCCCCTCTGCCCTGCCGGGCATCTCCCCCTCAAGGGGGGAGATTGGCTGTGGCATCGCCTTCGTCAATCTCCAATGCTTAAGGGCGAGCGGAACATCAGAACTGCTGATCTCCCCCCTTGAGGGGGAGATGGCCGGCAGGCCAGAGGGGGGCGCCACGGAACGCACGCTTAATTCAAGACTAACGCCTACTGCGCGGCCTTGATCTCGCTGACGATCTTGGAATAGTCGCGCTGGGCTTCGCCGACGTCGCGCAGCTGCTCGAACTTGACGAGGTCGGCCACAGGCATCGCCATGTTGGGGAACTTTGCCAGGAAGTCGGCCGGCAAGCTCTCCATCGCCGGCTTGTTCGGCACCTTGTAGTCGATGTTCTGCGCCGCCCAGGCGTGGTTCTTGGCATCGAGCATGAAGTTGATGAACTGGAAGGCGGCGTCCTTGTTGGCGGAAGCCTTCATCACCACCATCGTGTCGACCCAGAGATCCGAACCTTCCTTGGGAATGACGTATTTGATCTCGGGCTTGTCGGCGATGCCGTAGTTGCACCAGCCGTCCCAGGCCTGCACCATCAAGGCCTCGCCGGACACCAGCTTGGAATAGAAGGTGGTGTCGTCATAGGCGAGCAGGGTCTTCTTGGCCGAGATCAAGAGGTCCTTGACCTCGGCCATCTTGGCCGGGTCGGTCTCGTTGACGGAAAACCCCTTGTCGAGCTGGCCGGCGGCGAGCAGCCAGCGATCAGTCGCCAGCATGGTGGTCTTGCCCTTCAACTCGTCGGAGGGCGCCAACAGGTCGCTCCAGCTCGTCGGCGCCACCTTCATCAGGTCCGAGCGGTAGCAAAGGCCCGTCGTGCCCCAGGTGTAAGGCACGGAGAAAGTGTTGCCGACATCGTGCGGCAGCTTGGTCGCTTCCGGGTAGAGGTTCGCGAGGTTCGGGATCTTGGCGTGGTCCATCGGCTCGGTCAGGCCAAGCTTGTTCAGCACTTCGGCGAAGGGCGAGGAGACGAAGACCACGTCATAGCCCTTGCCGCCGGCGGCGATGAGCTTGCCCATGATCTCTTCATTGGTGGCGTGCACCACCACTTCGCCGGAAACGCCGGTCGCGGTCTTGAAGGCGGCCATGGCGTCGGGCGCCATGTAGCCGTCCCAGTTGGAAATGACGAGGTCGGCGGCGACAGCCGGCACCGACAGTGCCAGGGCAAGGCCGAGTGCGATTGAAGAGACCTTGAGCGCACGGCGCCGCGGGCTGGTAGCGGTCATGGCAGACTCCCATTCGGGTTGATCGTCGAATTCTGTGTTGGATCCGGCGCGATCTGTCTCGCGGCTCCGATCCTGTTCCCTCGGTCTTTTTCCTGCCGATTGCCCTCACAGTACTATTGCAGAAAAAAGTACGTCAATCCATAATTTGACAAGTGACCGAGGAATCTGGGCGACCGAGCAATCCAGCCGATTGCGTCCGGGAAGCCGATCGGTCAAACCATGTGGTCACGTCCGCCCATCGAGACTAGTCATGCAAGCCGCAACCCGACGACCTCGCACCAACCACCTCGACCTGGCGCAGCGCATCCTGGATGTGGCCCGCCAGCGCGGCTTCGAACCGGGCGCACGGCTGCCCGAACAGCAAATCGCCTCGCTGTGCAATGTCTCGCGCACGCCGGTGCGGGCGGCACTCAGCCTGCTCGCGGAGCGGGGTGTCGTGCGCTGGCAGGCCGATACCGGCTATCATCTGGCCGTCGACCTCGCCGCGCAGCCGGCCATATCGGCCGAGCTGCCCATTACCGAGGAAGACGAGCTTGCCGAAGCGATCCTGCGCGACCGGTCGGCGCGCAGGCTGGACCAGACGGTGACCGCCGCCGGGTTGATGCGACGGTACAGCGCCGAGAGAAAGACGGTACTAAAAGCGCTTAATAAACTGACGGAAGAGAATCTGCTCGATCGTGCGCCGGGCCAGTCCTGGCTTTTCCGCCGCACGCCGGATGATCCGGAGGCGCAAGGCGAAAGCTACGAGTTCCGCCTGCTGCTGGAGCCGGCGGCGATCCTGACGCCCGGCTTCCGGCTCGACGGCGCGCGGGCGGCGGCGTTGCGCCAGGGCATGGACGCGCTGTCGGCGCTGCCGGATGCCGCGTTCGATACGCGCGAGTTCCAGCGGCTGGACATCGATTTCCATGGCATGATCGCCGAGGGCAGCGCCAACCGCTTCGTCGCCGATGCGCTGGCCGATCATCTAAGGCTGCGCCGGCTGCCCGGCATCTATGCCGGCGTCAACGTGTTCAGGCTGCGGCAATCGTTGGTGGAACATTTGAACATACTCGACCATCTCGAAAGCCGGCAGTATGAGGTGGCTGCCGATCTGCTTCGCATTCACCTGCGGCTATCCCGCAACCAGCGACCGCAAGCGGCCAGCCGCGGGGCGCCCGCACTGTTCGGCATGATCAGCCGGCCGGAATGACGAGGATTAATTGACGCGCAAAGCCAGCCCGACCATCGCGCTGTTTCCCGAAGCAAGCTTCGGCGCGGCATTGAATTGCGTCGGTATCGCGCAGGCATTGCGTGCCAAGGGTGCCCGGCCCGTCTTCATCTGCCATGCCGGCTTCTCCGGCGTCTTTGCCGACTATGGTTTCCAGGAATACCAGCTGCCGACCGACGAGCCGCTGAGCGACAGCGAGCGCCAGAGCTACTGGCAGGCCTTCGTGCGCCGGCACCTGCCGCATTTCCGGCTGAGCCCGATCGACCAGCTCGAAACCTATGTCGCGCCGACATGGCAGGCGATCGTCGACACCGCTGTCAATGCCGAGGCGCCTTTGCGCCAATTGCTGGGGCGGCTGAAGCCGGACGCGATCGTGCTCGACAATGTCATCATGTTCCCGGCCATTGCCGCCGCCGGTTGTCCATGGGTGCGTGTCGTCTCATGCGCCGAGACGGAACTGCCGGACGCTGAAGTGCCGCCCTACCTTTCGGGAATGAGTGCCGATGACCCGCAACGCAGGGCGTTCGAGGCTCGCTATCTCACCGCCTCGGCGCCGGCGCATGATCGGTTCAACCGTTTTCGCGTGGATGCCGGCCTGGCGCCGCTGCCGAAAGGCCTGTTCCTGGAGACGTCGCCCGATCTCAATCTGCTGCTGACGCCGGCAATCGTGCGCCGCGAGCGCGCCGCGCCGCTCGATCCGGAGCGCTTCGTCTATCTCGAAGGTTGCGTGCGTTCGGAAGGGCCGTTCGAAGTGCCGGTGTTCCCGCGCAACAAGGGGCCGCTGGTCTATGTCAGCTTCGGCAGCCTCGGTGCCATGGATGTCGGCCTGATCGAGCGGATGCTCGCCGTCTTCGACAGGTTGCCGGCGCGCTTCATCGTCAATGTCGGCGGGTTGCGCGACGCCTATCGCGCGGTGCCGGACAATGTCTATCTCGACGCCTGGTTTCCTCAGCCCTCGGTGGTGGCGAAGTCCGACCTGTTCATCCACCACGGCGGCAATAACAGCTTTTGCGAAGCGCTACGCTTCGGCGTGCCGTCGCTGATCATGCCCTATTGCTGGGACGGACACGACAATGCGCGCCGCGCCGAGGAGACCGGCACCGGCGACCATATCGGCCGTGACGGCTGGACCGAAGGAGTATTGGAGAGAGCCATTCTCGGCCTGCTGGCCGATGACGCCATGCGCGCCCGCCTGAAGGAAAATGCAGCCCAGATGGCGTTGAAACCCGGAACGGACGTGGCCGCGCAAGCCATACTCTCCCTGATACGGACGTGAATGAAATGACCGACAAGAACACGAATACCGCGACCAAGGATCCCAAGGCCTGGCTGGCCCAGCACCGCATCAACGAAGTCGAATGCCTGGTGCCCGACATGAACGGCGTGCTGCGCGGCAAGGCCCTGCCGACTGCGAAGTTCCTCAAGGCGTTGGAAGACCGAGCTCTCTATCTGCCGAGCAGTGCCTTCCTGGTCAGCATCGACGGCCGCTATTCCGGCTCGATCGACGAGGGTTTTGCCTATTCGGACCCGGACATGCGCATGGTGCCCGACGTTTCGACGCTCAGCCTGGCGCCGGGTGCCGCCGCAGGAAAGGCCTATGTCTTCGCCGACGCCTTCCACATGGACGGCAGGCCGTGGATGGCCTCGCCACGCCATGTGCTGCGGGCCGTTCTCGACCTCTATCGCCAGCGCGGCTGGCGCGCGGTGGTGGCGCCGGAGCTTGAATTCTATCTCACCGCGCCCAACCCCGATCCGGACAAGCCGCTGACCGCCCCGATCGGCAGCAATGGCCGCGCGGAGGGCGTGCAGCATCCCTATGACATGGCCGCACTCGAGGAGTTCGAGCCGGTGATCCGCCGCATCTACGATTATGCGGCCGCCGCCGGACTGCCGCTCGACACGCTGATCCACGAATCGGGCACGGCACAGCTGGAGATCAACTTCCTGCATGGCGACGCACTGCCGTTGGCCGACAAGGTGCTTTTGTTCAAACGGCTGACGCGGCAAGCCGCGCAGCAATGCGGCATGCACGCCACTTTCATGGCCAAGCCGATCGCCGCGCAGGCCGGCAGCTCGATGCATCTGCACATGTCCGTCATCGACGAGGCCGGCAACACGCTGTTTGCCGGCAAGGACGATGCCGACACCGAGATGTTCGGCCATTTCATCGGCGGCCTGCAGAGATACGTGCCGGAGATCATGCCGCTGTTCGCGCCCAACGTGAATTCGTTCCGCCGCATAAGGCCGAACCACAGCGCGCCGGCCAACATCGAGTGGTCGCACGACAACCGCTCCTGCGGCCTGCGCGTGCCGGCCGGCGGGCGCGCCGCGCGGCGGGTTGAGAACCGCTTGCCGGGTGCGGATTCAAACCCCTATCTGGCGATCGCCGGATCGCTGCTCGCCGGCTATCTCGGCGTCGAACAGAAGCTGGCGCGTTCGGCCGAAGCGTCGGGCAATGCCTACAAGATCAAGAGCACGCTGCCGAAGACCATGGAGGAGGCGCTGGATCGTTTCGAGGCTTGTGAGCCGGTGCGGAAATTGCTCGGGGAGGACTTTTTCCAGACCTACCTGCGCGTCAAGAGCGTCGAACTCGACCTGTTCCAGGGCGTGGTGACGAGCTGGGAACGCGACCACCTTCTGCTGAAGGTGTGATCATGGCGTCCAGTTCGACGGGTTTCAATTCGGGTCTCGATATCGGCAAATCCTATTATGTCGCCACCGCCAACCCGGCGCCGGACCACCCGGCGCTGGTCGGCGACGTTGATGCCGACCTGGTGGTCGTCGGCGGCGGCTGCACCGGCCTGTCGGCGGCCCTTCACGCCGCTGAGCGCGGCCTGAAGGTGGTGCTGCTCGAAGGCGGCAAGATCGGCTGGGGCGCGTCGGGCCGCAATGGCGGCCAGATGATCCCGGGCCTGCGCAAGGGCGCCAAGGGGCTGGTCAAGCTCTATGGCCCCGAACGGGCGAAGGTGCTGTTCGCTCTCGCCTTCGAGGCCCGGGGCCTGGTGCTCGACATCATCGAGCGCCATGCCATCGACTGCGATCTCAGGCTGACCGGCCATCTGGTCGGCGCGGTCAACGGTTCCGACCTCAGGGATCTGGAAGAAGAAGCCAAGTGCCTCGACAGTGTGATGAAGTTCCGCGATGTCGAGATCCTGTCGGCTGCGGAGGCCCGGGCCAAGGTCGACACGCCCTATCACGGCGCGATGTACGAGCCGCTCGGCGGTCACATGCATCCGCTGAACTACACGCTCGGCCTTGCCCGCGCAGCCGTGGCCGCCGGCGTCGTCATCCATGAGAATTCGGTGGCCGTGAAGCTGGAGCGTGAACCTTCGATCCGGGTCTCGACATCGAAGGGGGCGGTGCGGGCCAAGCATGTCGTGCTGGCGGGCGACGCGTTGCTCCACGGGCTGGAGCCGCGCGTCAACAGCCGCATCATGCCGGTCGGAAACTACATCGTCGCCACCGAGCCGCTGGAAGGTGAGCGTAACGTCATTCCGGCCAATGTCGCGGTGTCCGACACGCGCTTCGTCGTCAACTACTACCGCATGTCGGCGGATGGCCGGCTGCTGTTCGGCGGCGGCGAGCGCTATACGCCATCGCCACCGGCCGACATCGCCGGCTTCGTGCGGCCGCACATGGAATCCACCTTCCCGCAGCTCAAGGGCTGCCGCATCGACCATGCCTGGGGCGGGCTGGTGTCGGTGACCACATCGCGACTGCCGCATGTCGGGCATTATGGCGAGGTCTATTTCGCGCACGGCTATTCCGGCAAGGGCGTCATCCTGTCGACGCTGTCGGGCAAGCTTTTAGCCGAAGCGATCACCGGCGACACCTCAAGGCTCGATTTGTTCTCGACGCTGACCCCGATGCCGTTCCCCGGCGGCACGGCGCTGCGCGGGCCGCTCTATGTGCTGGGCATGCTGTGGTACGCGATGCGGGACCGTATCAAGCATTGAGGGTTGTGAGTTGGCAAGTCCTCTTAAACGACGAAAAAATCCTCAATCCGCTTACTGGCCTCAAGCAGCGCCGGCAGGATTTCCCGCTCCATCTCGGCGACGGCAAACCGCGCCGATTGCGTCGAGACGTTGATCGCCGCGACCGTGCTCCCTGAGCGGTCGCGGATGGGCACGGCGATGGAGCGCAGGCCGAGTTCCAGTTCCTCGTCGACGATGGCAAAGCCCTCGGCCTTCGCCTTGCCGATGGCCTCGGCCAGCAATTTCTTGTCGGTGATCGTCTTCGGCGTGCGCCTCTCGACGGTTGCCTGGCGGAGGAACGCGTCCAATTCCCCCGATGGCAGGCCGGCAAGCAGGATGCGTCCCATCGAGGTGCAATAGGCCGGCAGCCTGGTGCCGACATCGAGCGACACGCTGAGGATGCGGCGGCCGGGAATGCGAGCGACATAGACGACATCCGGGCCCGACAGGATCGCCGCCGAGCAGGCCTCGTTCAGCTGCGCCGCCACCGCCCGCATGATCGGCGCGGCGAAGCTCCACAGCGAGCCGCCGCCAAGCCAGGTGCGGGCGACGGTCAGCAGGCGCGGCGACAGCGAGAACACGCGGCCATCCCGGGTGGCGTAGCCGGTCGCAACCAGCGTCAGCAGGAAGCGGCGGGCGCCGGCACGGGTCAGGCCGGCCACCTCCGCCATTTCGGTCAGCGTCATGCCCTGGGGGTGACGCGCCAGGATTTCCACGACGGCAAGGCCGCGCTCGAGCGAGCCGACATGGTCACGGGAAACGGTTTCTTCGTCCATCAGGCCTCCACGGAATGTACCGTTGCCGAGCTTGACTCCGCATCTTCAATCAGCTTAGAAAGTATCGCATATTAAACATATGTTCGCAATACGAACTTTTTGTACGTGGAGCCGATGCGATGGTCAAGTTCCTGCCGCTCAAACGGGCCATTGCGGAGAACCTCAACAATGGCGACTCCGTCGCCTTCGAGGGCTTCACCCATCTGATCCCGACGGCGGCGGCGCATGAGGCGATCCGCCAGGGTTTTTCCGGCCTGACCCTGATCCGCATGACGCCGGACCTGATCTACGACCAGATGGTCGGCATGGGCATGGCCAAGAAGCTCGTCTTCTCCTATGTCGGCAATCCCGGCGTCGGCCTGTTGCGGCGCGTACGCGATGCCATCGAGAATGGTTTTCCGAGACCCATCGAGGTCGAGGAGCACAGTCATGCCGGCATGGCCAATGCCTATGAGGCGGGTGCTGCCGGCCTGCCCTGCGCGGTGTTCCGCGGCTATCGCGGCGCGGGCCTTGCGGAGGTCAACCCGAACATCAAATCCGTCACGTGCCCGTTCACAGGTGAGGTGCTGGCCGCCGTTCCCTCGATCCGGCCCGACGTCACCTTCATCCATGCGCAGAAGGCCGACCGGAAAGGCAATGTGCTGGTCGAAGGCATTATCGGCGTCCAGAAGGAAGCCGTGCTGGCAGCCAGGCGTGCGGTTGTAACGGTGGAGGAGGTGGTCGACAATTTCGACGACCTGCACCCCAATCTGACCGTGCTGCCGTGCTGGACCATCGCGGCGATTTCCGTCGTGCCGGGCGGCTCGCATCCGTCCTACGCGCATGGCTATTATGGGCGCGACAATGCCGCCTATCTCGAATGGGACGAGATCGCCGCCGACCGGGAAAAGTTCCAGGCCTGGATGCAGGCGAACGTCATCGAAAAGAGCGCCGACGATTTTGCTGGACGTGTCGAGCATCTGAGGAAAGCGGCATGAGCGACACTCCATTGGGCTTGGGCTTCACCCCCAACGAGATGATGACCATTGCCGCCAGCCGTGCGCTCACAAATGACGATGTCTGCTTCGTCGGCATCGGTGCGCCGTCCGCCGCCTGCAATGTGGCGCGGCTGACGCATGCGCCCGACATCACGCTGATCTACGAAAGCGGCACGATCGGCACCGCGCCGGATGTGCTGCCGCTCTCGATCGGCGATGGCGAATTGTGCGAGACCGCGGTCACCACCGTGGCGGTGCCGGAAATGTTCCGCTACTGGCTGCAGGGCGGCCGCATCTCGATCGGCTTCCTCGGCGCGGCGCAGCTCGACAAGTTCGGCAACATCAACACCACCGTCATCGGCGATTATTTCCACCCGAAGACCCGGCTGCCCGGCGGCGGCGGGGCACCGGAGATCGCGACCTCATCGAAGGAGATCTACATCACCATGGCGCAGAGCAAGCGCGGCATGGTCGAAAAGATCGACTTCTTCACCTCCTTCGGCCATGGCGAGGGCGGCGATCATCGCAGGCGTCTCGGCATCGACACGGCTGGTCCGACGCTGCTGATCACCGATCTCGCCATCTGGAAGCCCGATCCGGTGACCAAGGAGTTCACCGTCGTTTCGCTGCATCCGGGTGTCTCGCGCCAGCAGGTGCAGGACAGCTGTGGCTGGGTGGTTAAGTTCGCGGAGGCGCTTGACGAAACACCGCCGCCAAGCGAACTCGAACTCAAGACATTGCGCGACCTGCAGGCCCGCACCAAGGCGGCGCATGAAGGAACCGGAAAAACAAGGGCTGCATGACATGGCCGAGGCCTACATCTGCGATTACATCCGCACGCCGATCGGCCGCTTCGGCGGTTCGCTGTCCTCGGTGCGATCAGACGATCTCGGCGCCATTCCGCTGAAGGCGCTGGTCGAGCGCAATGCCGGCATCGATTGGCAGGCAGTCGACGACGTCGTCTATGGCTGCGCCAACCAGGCCGGCGAGGACAACCGCAACGTGGCGCGGATGGCGCTGCTCTTGGCCGGCCTGCCGAAGGAAATCCCGGGCTCGACCGTCAACCGGCTGTGCGGCTCCGGCATGGATGCGCTGACCATCGCGGCGCGAGCCATCAAGGCCGGCGAGGCGGAGCTGATGATCGCCGGCGGTGTCGAATCGATGAGCCGCGCGCCCTTCGTCATGCCGAAGGCCGACACGGCGTTTTCGCGCAACGCGGAGATCTACGACACCACCATCGGCTGGCGCTTCGTCAACCCGGTGATGAAGAAGCAGTATGGCGTCGATTCCATGCCGGAGACCGGCGAGAACGTGGCGGAAGACTTCGCTATCTCCCGCGCGGAACAGGATGCTTTTGCCGTGCGCAGCCAGGACAAGGCGGTCGCCGCACAGGCCAATGGTCGGCTGGCCAAGGAGATCACGGAGGTGACCATCCCGCAGCGCAAGGGCGATGCGATCGTGGTTTCGAAGGACGAGCATCCCCGCGCCGGCACCACGGTGGAGACGCTGGCCAAATTGCCGACGCCGTTCCGGCAAGGCGGCACGGTGACGGCCGGCAATGCGTCCGGCGTCAATGACGGGGCGGCAGCGCTGATCGTCGCCTCCGAGGCCGCTGCAAAAAAATACGGCCTGACGCCGATCGCCCGCATCCTTGGCGGGGCCGCCGCTGGTGTGGCACCACGCATCATGGGTATCGGACCGGCGCCGGCGACGCAGAAGCTCTGCGCGCGGCTCGGCCTGACTCCAAAACAGTTCGATGTCATCGAGCTCAACGAAGCTTTCGCCTCGCAAGGCATCGCCGTATTGCGCCAGCTCGGCATCGCCGAGGATGCCTTGCACGTCAACCCGAATGGCGGCGCCATCGCGCTTGGCCATCCCCTGGGCATGTCCGGCGCCCGCATCTCCGGCACCGCGGCGCTGGAGCTGCGCGAACGCGGCGGCCGCTACGGCCTGGCCACCATGTGCATCGGCGTCGGCCAGGGCATCGCCATCGCGCTCGAACGGGCTTGACCGCAGGTTTCTCGGCCGGCCAGGATCAAGACCGGATTGGGCACGCCATCAAATTTGACCATGTGGACAAAAGTCCGGACCCGTTCCATAGTTCCCCGTCTGATTTTTAGAACGGCCGGCTCGACACGGCTGTCGAACAGAGGGGACTGCAATGGATAACCGGAAGAACAAATCTCATTCCGCCCGCGAAGGTCTGTCGCGACGCAATGTGCTTGAGCTCGGCGCGCTTGGCCTGGCTGCGGCCATGCTGCCGGGTGCCGCCTTCGCCAAGGACAAGAAACTGAAGGTGGCGGCGATCTTCGCCACGCCGATCGAGGAGCCGTGGGACAATCAGATCCACGTCGCCCTGCAGAAGGCCGAGAAGGAACTCGGCATCGAGTACAAATGGTCCGAGAAAGTGCAGACCGCCGATTTCAGCCGCGTCATGCGCGAATATGCGCAAGGCGGCTATCAGCTGGTGCTGGGCGATGCCTTCGCCGCCGAGCGCGAATCGCGCCGCACCGCCAAGCAATTCCCGAAGACCGCCTGGCTGTTCGGCTCGGGCGCCGGTCCCGCCGATCCCAATTTCGGCGTCTTCGACAACTGGATCCACGAGCCGGCCTATCTGTCAGGCATGATCGCCGGCAAGATGTCGAAGTCGGGCACCATCGGCGCCGTCGCGGCGATGGGCATCCCGGAGGTGAACCGCCTGGTCAACGCCTTCTTCGCCGGCGCCAAGGAGGTCAATCCGAACATCAAGAAGAAGGTCGCCTTCATTGGTTCCTTCTTCGACCCGCCGAAGGCCAAGGAAGCGGCTGTCGCGCAGATCGATGCTGGCGCCGACGTTATCTACGCCGAGCGCTTCGGTGTCATCGAAGCGGCGGTGGAGAAGAAGGTGTTCGCCATCTCCAACATGTCCGACCAGTCGAGCCTCGGCCCGGACACGGTCATCACCGGCCCGGTCTGGGACATGTATCCGACGGTCGAACAGGCGATCAAGCTGGTCAAGGCCGGCGTCTTCACCGCGCAGGACTATGGCGACTTCTCGCGCATGGCCAAGGGTGGATCGTTCCTGGCGCCCTACCACAAGTTCGACAAGACGCTGCCTGCGGAGGTGAAAGACCTAGTCGAGAAGAAGAAGGCCGAGATCCTCGAAGGCAATTTCCGGGTGGATGTCGACGAGAACACGCCGGTTTCGGATTGAGTTCTGGTCTTTAGGGGTTGGTGCTAGGCGCCCCCCTCTGTCCTGCCGGACATCTCCCCCTCAAGGGGGGAGATCGGCAGCTTTGTCGGCGGCACCCTTATTCGGCGTGGAAAATTGGCGAAAGCCGAAAGTGACATCCGATCTCCCCCCTTGAGGGGGAGATGGCCGGCAGGCCAGAGGGGGGCGCCTCGCGCATCCCCATCAATCAAAGCTGGATCACAAAGCCAAGTCCGATCAGGAGTATCCTTGTCCTTGCCCGCCCCACTCATCGAAATGCGCGGCATCACCAAGAGCTTCGGCGCCGTCAAGGCGAACGAGGCTGTCGACCTCAGCGTGGCGCCCGGTGAGATCCTTGGGCTGCTGGGCGAGAACGGCGCCGGCAAGACGACGCTGATGAATGTGCTGTTCGGCGCCTATGCGCCGGATGCCGGCGAGATCCTGATCCAGGGCCGGCCGGTGCGCATCACCAGTTCGGCCGATGCGCTGGCTGCCGGCATCGGCATGGTGCATCAGCACTTTCACCTCGCGCCAAGGCTGACGGTGCTGGAAAACCTGCTGATCGGCATTCCCGGCAAGGCGGGGCGGACCGACCGCGCCGGCGGGCTGGCGCGGCTCGCCGAAATCGGCCGCCAGCACGGCTTGACGCTTAATCCCGACCTGCCGGTCTCGGCGCTGTCGGTCGGCGAGCAACAGCGGCTCGAAATCGTCAAGGCGCTGTTTCGCGGCGCCAAGCTTTTGATCCTCGACGAACCGACCGCGGTGCTGGCGCCCAGCGAGGTCGACGGGCTGTTTTCGGCGCTGCGCTCGATGGCGGCGCAAGGGCTCGGCATCATCTTCATCTCGCACAAGCTCAACGAGGTGCGCGCGCTCACTCACCGCTGCACGGTGCTGCGGCATGGCCGTGTCGCCGGGCGCGTCGACGATCCCGCCAACACGACGTCGGCCGCCATGGCGCAACTGATGTGCGGCCACGAGATCGTGCCGCCGGCGCGGGGGCCATCGACGCCCGGTGCGGCGGTGCTGACGCTCGACGGCATTTCCACCGCGCGGCATTCGGGCACGGCGCTGCGCGGCGTATCGCTTGCCGTGCGCGGCGGCGAGATCCTCGGCATCGCCGGCGTGTCGGGCAATGGCCAACGAGCGCTGGCCGAGGTGATTTCCGGCACACGGGCGCCCGAGACCGGGCGGATGACGATAGCCGGCAAACCAGTAACACGGTTCTCCCCGCGCGAGGTGCAGTCGCTTGGCCTCGGCCGCATCCCGGAAGACCGCATGACCACCGGGCTGGTCACCAATTTGCCGCTTGCCGATTCCATGGTGCTGCCGCGCATCGGTACGGCTGCCTTCAGCAGCAAGGGCCTGCTTAAGCCGGATGCGATCCGCGCCTTTGCCGAGGCCCAGATCAAGGCCTACGATATCAGGTGTCCCGGGCCGATGACGCGCGCCGGCGTGCTGTCCGGCGGCAATCTGCAGAAGGCGCTTTTGGCGCGCGAGCTCGCTTTCGACCCGAAGGTCTTGATCGTGTCGCAACCGACGCGCGGTCTCGACATCGGTGCGGCTCGATTCATCCACGAAAAATTCCTCGACATGCGGGCCAAGGGCTGCGGCATCATCGTCATCGGCGAGGATCTCGAAGAATTGCTGGTGCTCTGCGACCGCATCGCGGTGATGTATGAGGGGCGCATCGCCGGCACGCTCGACAGCGCCGATGCGACGATCGCGCGGCTCGGGCTGATGATGACCGGGGCGGAGGGGAGAGCCTGATGTTTCGCCTGGAAGTCCGCACCTCGACGCCCGCGTGGTTCAACCTCGCTTTGCCGCTGCTGGCTATCGGCGCGACGCTCGTCCTGTGCAGCGGCCTGATCGCGCTGGCCGGCGCCGGCGTGATCGAGGCCTATGGCGTGATGTTCACCGCCTCGCTCGGCGACAGCTACGCGATCATCGAAACCATGGTGCGCGCGGCGCCGATGATCTTCACCGGGCTGGCGGTGGCCGTCGCCTTCCGGGCCAAATTCTGGAACATCGGCGCCGAAGGGCAATTGCTCGCCGGCGCGGTCGCCAGTTGCTTCGTCGGCGCGATCCCGATGCCGGGGCCACTCGCCATGGTCTTGATGGCGGTGGCGGGCGCCGCGGCAGGTGCTGCGGTCGCGCTGGTGCCGGCGACGCTGCGGGTCAAATTCAAGGTCGACGATGTCGTTTCCTCGCTGCTGCTCAACTCGGTCATCTACTACGCGCTGATGGCGCTGATCGAGGGGCCGTGGAAGGATAGTTTCAGCGGCTATCCGATCTCGCCGCCGATCGAGGATTCGGCTAACTTTCCGGTGCTGATAGAGGGCACGCGGCTGCATCTCGGCGTCATCGTGGCGCTGATCGCCGCGCCTTTGATCTGGTTCCTGATCGTGCGCACGACGCTCGGCTTCCGCATCCGGGTCACCGGCGAAAACCCGGAAGCGGCCCGCTATGGCGGCATCCATGTCGAGCGGGTGCTGATCTCGACGGCGCTGCTGTCGGGCGCGCTGGCCGGGCTCGCCGGCGTCGGCGAGGTTGGCGGCGTGCATTTCCAGGTGATGAGCGACATCTCGCCGGGCTATGGCTATTCCGGTATCGTCGTCGCCATGCTGGCGCGGCTCAACCCGCTCGGCGTCGTGCCGGCGGCGATCTTCCTGGCTGCCGTGATGACCGGGGCCGAGGCGATGTCGCGCTCGACCGGCGTGCCGGCCTTCCTCAGCGACGTCATCCAGGGCACCGCGCTGCTGGCCATGCTGGTGGCGCTGCTGTTCACCGCCTACCGCATCCGCCGCGTCGGAGTTGTCCGATGAGCGCGGTGTTCGAACAGATTTTTCAGGTCGGCTTCCTGGCCGCGATCATCCGCATTGCCACGCCTCTGGCCTTTGCCACGCTCGGCGAAATGTTCTCCGAGCGGGCCGGCGTGCTCAATCTCGGTATCGAGGGCATCATGCTGCTCTGCGCCATGACCGGCTTCACCGCCACCAGCCTCAGCGGCAGCCTGTGGCTCGGCGTGCTGGTGGCGGTGCTGACTGGCATGCTGATGGGCGCGCTGCACGCGCTGTTCACCGTGGCGCTGGGCTTGAGCCAGCATGTCTGCGGCATCGGCGTCACGCTGTTTTCGTCCGGCCTTGCCTATTTCCTCTACCGGCTGATCTTCGGCCAGCAATCGGTACCGCCCAGCATCAAGGGCTTCCAGACGCTGCCGATCCCGCTGCTGTCTGATATTCCGGTGATCGGGACGGCGGTGTTCAACCAGTTCGCTCTGGTCTACATGGCGATCCTTGCCATCCCGCTCGCCGCCTTCGTGCTCTACCGTACGCCATGGGGCCTGTCGGTGCGCATGGTCGGCGAGAACCCGCGTGCCGCCGATTCGGCCGGGGTCAGCGTCATTGCTACCCGCTTCCAGGCGGTCATCCTCGGCGGGGCGCTGATGGGACTGGCCGGCGCCTTCCTGTCGATGGCGCAGTTCAACGCCTTCACCTTCGGCGTGGTGTCAGGACGGGGCTGGGTTGCGATCGCACTGGTGGTGTTCGGCCGCTGGGATCCGTGGCGCTCGGCGGGCGCGGCACTGCTGTTCGCCTTCGTCGATGCGTTGCAGCTGCGCATGCAGGCGAGCGGCCTCGGGCACATCCCCTACGAGGCGTTCCTGATGCTGCCCTTCATCTTCACCATCGTTGCCATGGCCGTGATGTCACGCAACGCGGTGGCGCCATCGGCCCTGCTCAAGCCGTTCCGCAGGGAGGAGCGGTAGACGAGTTGGGCGTCCTTTCCTCTCCCTCCGGAGGGGGGAGAGGTGGCTCGGCGAAGCCGAGACGGAGTGGGGGAACCACCTCGCAGCAGTCGCCAACGGAAGGGACCTAAGCGCAAGAATCTTTCTGTACCGCGCCGAGGGTCGACCCCCACTCCGTCGAGCTGCGCTCGACACCTCTCCCCCGATCGACGGGGGAGAGGAAGGGCGCCAGGCTGTCGCCTCACATCGCCGTAAAACCATTGTCGACGAACAGATGCGTGCCGTTGACGAAGCTCGACTCGTCGCTGGCGAGGTACAGCGCGGCCTTGGCCACCTCTTCCGGCTCGCCGATCCGGCCCTGCTGCGCGGCAAGCGCGGCGTCGGAGACATCGATGCCGAGCCTGCCGAGATCGGCGACCTCGCGCAGGCCGTGCGGCGTGCGGATGAAGCCGGGGCAGACGGCGTTGCAGCGGATGTTGCGGTCGCGGAATTCGACGGCGATGGCGCGGGCGAACATGTGGCAGGCGCCCTTGGTGGTGTCGTAGAGCACCTCCATCGGCGTCGCGGCCACCGCCGAGATCGACGAGGTGCAGACAATCGAGCCGCCGCCGGCCGCGATCATGCCGGGCAGCACGGCGCGCGTCATCAGGAACATCGAGCGGACATTGACGGCGTGCAGCCAGTCCCATTCCTGAACCGTCGTCTCCAGGAAGGGTTTGATGACGATGGTGCCGGCGTGGTTGAACAGCACGGTGACCGGGCCGAGCTTTTCGGTCGCCCCTTTCACCGCGGCCTCGACCTGCGCTTCGTCGGACACGTCGGCGACGAAATGCTCGGCTATGTGTCCCCGCGCACGTATCGCGGCCGCCGTGGCGGCTGCCGCCTCGCGATTGCGGTCGATGATCGCGACCTTGGCGCCTTCGGCGGCAAACAGTTCCGAGGCCGCTCCGCCCATTCCCGTGGCGCCGCCCGAAATGATGGCGACCTTGCCGGCCAGTCTCGTGCCCATTTTCAGTTCCCCATGGTTGATGGTCTTCGTGTGCTCGGGCGATGCTACCGCGCGCGCAGCGGGCGGCCAATGGACGAATTGGGCACAGCGGGAACAAGGACATAGGTCCTTTCGGTCGCTTCGCGGCAATGCGAACGCCCCGCCGATCCATCGCGCTGACAAGCGCTCTCAGCAATCCGCAACCAATCTGCCGCCCGAAATAGGAAGATAATTCTGCTTTTGGCCAAAAAATAGCAATCGACAAAGTCTACAAGTTTTATAGATTAACCAGCGAGACGGAGGTCGATATGTCCTATATCCAGAACGCTCAGACTGACAGCAGCGGCCAGAGAGTGGCCAATGCCCAGACCTTTCGCCCGGCCTATGCCGGCGCTTTCGCCTATCTCGTCTTTGCCCTTGCGTTCGTGTTCACCGGGGCGGTCGTTCTCGGCCTTATTCCCTGAGCTTCAGGCTGGCCCCGAGACATTAGACTGACGGGGCTAGTTGCCCCATATTTTCAGGCAATCGGAGTTGAATGAACCGGATCCCGGCGCGCTTGCGCGCGGCTGGGATTCGAACTTCACCGCATCCATGATTCCAGAAATGGAGGAGATGAAATGCCGATCGAATTCACGCATGTACCGGGCAAGACCGCCGATGCCACGGCGCCCTTCTTCTATGATTTCGCCGAGACGGCGACCAAGCTCGGGCTGATCGAGGACAGCGGCTTCCGCAAGATCGTCGTCGACGATTCGGCGGGGCTGCTGACCAATATGGACCTTGCTTCCCAGGTGCTTAACCGCACCGCTTCGCTGGAAGTGGTGCTCACCCACTGGGCCGGCGTGATCGAACCGACGGTGGCGGCCCGCCAGCTGGCATCGATCGACAGGGAAAGCGGTGGACGGCTGGCGCTCAGGATGATCAGCGAGCCGTTGAACGATGACGATGCCGAGACACGGCCGGTCGGACATGGCGTCGTCTGGCAGCGCATCGACGAATATCTGGTGCTCTTGAAGCGGCTGTGGTCGAACGACCGGCCTTTCGACCATGAAGGCGCCTTCTACAGCATCAAGGGCGGCTATGTGCCGCGCAAGGGCCCTCACGGCGCCGACCTCGTCATCCGCATGGGCGGACAATCCGGAACGGCGCTCAAGGTGGCCGGCCGGCATGCCGATGTCTTCGAACTGGCGCCGGGCTCGATCGATGAAATCAGGCAATTGATGGAGCGGGCGCGCGGTGCCGCCGCCGAGCATGGCCGCGCCGGCAAGCTGCGCTTCGCGCTTCCGGTCCGGATTCACCGGGGTGCGTCCGCCACGGGCCACAAGGCGGTCGACCTGTCCGGGCCACCGGCTCAGGTCGCCCTGTCGCTGCTTGCCTATACGGCTCTCGGGATCGATGAGTTCATGATCGTTGGCGTGGACACGCCGCGCGAGATCGCGACGGTCGGCCGGGAAACGCTCGCCTTGCTGCGCAATTCGCTGGCGCGTCGCGAAGATGATGCCTTCCAGCCCGGGGCGTATGCGTCTCGCACAGGGCCGGAGACTCGCGCCGCAGGTTGAGGTTCATCAGTCCTTTGTTGTTGCAGGCCTGTCGCCAAGCCGCGACAGGCCGTCGATCACAGCGGTTGAATCGGCCAGCGCGCCGAAGACACCATCCTCGACCGTCACCATGTGAAGCGCCGCCTGGTGCGCTTGCCGGTCACCACTGGCGCAGGCGTCCGAGATCGTCAGGCACTGAAAATTGCGGTCGCAGGCCTCGCGCAACGTGGTGTGGACGCAGACATCGGTCGTGCATCCGGAAAACATCAGATGCGTGATGCCTTGCGCGCGCAGCACGAGCTCGAAATCCGTGTAGGTGAAGGCGCTGTTGCAGGTCTTGTCGACGATGATGTCATCAGGCGCGACATCGATCTCCGGAACGATCTGAAATCCCGGACCCGAACGCAGCAGGATCTCGGTGCCGTCGAGGCCGGAGCGCTTGCGACGCCATTTCTCGTAGGGCGTCATGTCGGCCATGTCGGCGCGGTATCCTTGCCTGGTGTGGATGATGGTGATGCCGGCTCTGCGCGCGGCTGATATCAGCCGGTTCACCGTCGGCAGGATCGCCCGCAGCGGCGAAGGGTCATATCCCTGCCTGGCGAAATAGCCCGTCGTCGACAGGAAATCCTGCTGCAGGTCGATGACGACGAGCGCGGTGTTTTCGGCGACCAGCATGCCGTCATAGGGGAAGTCGAAGGGCGTTGCCTTGATCATCGGTGGCTCCCTGTTTTCGGCCAACCATAATGGTTCAACGCGCCGACACCAGACGCTGGGGATCATTGCGCGTGTTTGCGCCTCTCCCGCTTGGTCCGCGTCCGCTGATCATCCGGTGGAACCCCCTGTCTCTCAGAATCCGGTCGCGACATCGGCTGTCACGACGAATTGTTGACCGTTGCAGTCATCTTCAATGTTGACTAATAAGGTCATGTTTCATAGTCAACCGGGCACCTGCCTGCCGGCGCCAGAAATTGGAAGTCCGGCGGCCGCACTGGAGAAGAGCCATGACCGTGGCTGGAGCCGAGACTGCCTTTCAAATCGACGCGGTGCGTTTTGCCGTCGGCGAGCGGACGCTGCTCGGTCCGGTTTCGCTCGAACTGCAGCGCTCGCGCGTCTATGGGCTGATCGGCCACAACGGCTCTGGCAAATCGACGCTGATCAAGCTTCTGGCACGCCAGCAGCCGGCAAGTTCCGGCGCCATCACCTTCGCCAAACGGCTGCTGCCGCAATGGGGTGCGCGTGAGTTCGCCCGCGCGCTTGCCTACCTGCCGCAGACGACGCCGGCCGCGACCGGCCTCACCGTGCGCGAGCTGGCGGCGCTGGGGCGCTATCCCTGGCATGGCGCGCTCGGCCGCTTCGGGTCCGAGGACAGGCGGCATGTCGAGAAAGCGCTCGGCCTGACCGACATGGATGGTTTCGCCGACCGGCTGGTGGATGAATTGTCGGGCGGCGAGCGCCAGCGCGCCTGGCTTGCCATGCTGGTGGCGCAGAATGCCGGCGTCATGCTGCTCGACGAGCCGATCTCGGCGCTCGACATCGCCCATCAGGTCGAGGTGCTGGGGCTGGTCCGGGAGCTCAGCCGCAAGCGCGACCTCTGCGTCGTCGTGGTGCTGCACGATCCCAATATGGCGGCGCGCTATTGCGACGAACTGATCGCCTTGAAGGACGGCAAGCTGCTGACGCGCGGCATCCCCGGCGAAATCATGCGGGGCGATGTGCTGAAAGGCATTTTTGGCGTGGAGATGGGCGTGTTCGCGCACCCCGTCACCGGCCAACCCGTCGGCTACGTGCAGTAGGCCGAGGCGGCGGGAAACAGGAAGCGGCGCGCCGCTGTGAAAACAAGGAAGAGGCTCTTGTCGAGAAATGGTTTGTTGGCGGCGTTGGTCGCATCGATGATCCTGTCGGCTGCCAGTGCAACGGCCCAGGAGCAACCGGCCGGCACCGCCCCCGCTGTCGAGGCACCTGCTGCCGCGGCACCCGTTGCACCAGTCTCACCGGCGGCTGCCGCACCGGCCACGATGGCACCCGCGCAACAGCAGCCAGCTGGCGCGCCGAATGCGACAGCCGGATCTTCGGCGGCAATGGAGCTGACCTTGCCGCACGACCTGTCGCCATGGGGCATGTTCATGGCCGCCGACATCGTCGTGAAAGGGGTGATGATCGGATTGGCCTTCGCGTCCCTCGTCACCTGGACGATATGGCTGGCGAAATCGCTGGAGATTTTTGGCGGCAAGCTGCGCATCAGCCGCGCCGTCCGCGCGATCGGCGATGCCGCAACGTTGAAGCAGGCGAGCCGCGCGCTCGATCGCAGTGGCGGTCCCGGCGCGCTCCTGGTGCGGGCGGCGGAGGAAGAGGCCGCGCTCTCGGCCGGCGCGCTCGACCATGTCTCGGGCGACGGGCTGAAGGAGCGGGTCACCTCGCGCCTGTCGCGCATCGAGGCGGCGGCATCGCGGCGCATGTCGCGCGGTACCGGCGTGCTGGCGACGATCGGCTCGACCGCGCCTTTCGTCGGCCTGTTCGGCACGGTCTGGGGCATCATGAATGCCTTCATCGGCATATCGCAGGCGCAGACCACCAATCTCGCCGTGGTCGCACCCGGCATCGCCGAAGCGCTGCTGGCCACCGCGATGGGGCTCGTCGCGGCGATACCGGCGGTCGTCATCTACAATGTCTTCGCGCGCTCGATAGCCGGCTACCGGCAGATCCTGGCCGATGCGTCGGCGGGCGTCGAACGGCTGGTCAGCCGCGACCTGGATTTCCGCACTGTCGCGCCCGCGACGGCGATGGCGGCGCAATAGCGGGAGCATAGGATGGGAACCAGAATCCGCCAGACCATGGATGACGATCTCGAGGAAAGCCACGAGATCAACGTCACGCCGTTCATCGATGTCATCCTGGTGCTCCTGATCATCTTCATGGTCGCGGCACCGCTGGCGACGGTGGATGTCAATGTCGACCTGCCGGGATCGACCGCAACGCCCGCGCCACGGCCGGAAACGCCGCTGTTCCTGACATTGAAGGATGATCTGACACTGGCGATCGGCAACGACACCGTGCCGCGCCCGGTCTTCGCCGCGACGCTGGACGGCAAGACCAAGGGCGACAAGCAGACGCGCATCTTCCTGCGCGCCGACAAGGCGGTCGCCTATGGCGAGCTGATGGAAGCGATGAACCTGTTGCGCGGCGCCGGTTATCTGAAGATCGCGCTGGTCGGCCTGGAGACGGCGCCCGCGGCCGATGCCCCGGCACCCCCCGCCACCGGAGCGGCGACGCCATGACACAAGCGGCCGCCATGCCCACGGCCGAGCTGTCGCGCCTTCGTTGGCGCGACCTTGGTTTGTGGGCAGGCGCAGCCGCGCTGGTGCTCGGCGCTCATGTCGCGGTCGCCTATGCGGTGCAGAGCTTCAGTCCGATCGAGACGGATGGCGGGCCGCCGCCGGCGCTGGTGATAGAGATGTCGCCGATGGTGATCACGCCGGCAGTGCCGGAACAAGCCGCGATGCTGGATGCGGCGATACCCGACCGGACCGAGCCGATCGAGGAGACCGAAAAGGCCGCCGAAGCCGAACCCGAGAAGGTGGTCGAGCAGGCGCAGCCGGCCGAGCAGCCTGAAACGGTGCCGCCCGACGAAACCAAGCCGACCCAGGCAGAACCAGTCGACCAGCCGCCGCTGGAAGAGGTCGTTCCCGATGTCGTCGAGACGGTCGCGCCGGAGGTCGTCGTTCCGCTGCCGCAGCCAAAGCCGCTCGAGCAGCCCGAGGAAAAGAAGCCGGTCCAGGCCAAGGCGAAAAAGCCGGTCGAAAAGCCCAAGCCACGGCCAAGGAAGGAAAAGGCGGAGCCGGCAAGGACAGTGGCCGCCGCAAGCGCGAACAGCAGGCCGGCGGCCACGGCGGCAGCGCCGAAGTCGTCGGCAGGGTTTTCAGGTATCAGCCCGGCCAAGTGGGAGTCGCGGCTGACGGCATGGATCAATCGGCACAAGCGTTATCCGAGCGCCGCGAAATCCAGGGGCGCGCAAGGCAATACCAACGTAACCTTCACGGTGGACGGATCCGGGCGGGTGATATCGGCACGTGTCGTGCGCTCGTCCGGCGACGCCGAACTCGATCGGGCCGCGCTTGCCGTACTGCAGGGGGCCACCGTTCCGGCACCCCCACCGGAACTCGGCGAGCACGTCAGCCGCACTGCGCCCTTCGTGTTCAGCCTTCGGAACTGATGTAATCGGGAAACTGAAGCAATCCGGGAACTGAAGCAATCCCGGGAAAAACCGAAACCGGCTCTCTACCGAAGGCTCATCGACTGGCACAGCGCTTCGACCTGCTCCAGGTAGAAGCGGCATTTCGTGCGCAGGGTCGCGAGGTTCGGATCGCCGGGACCATTGATCTCGACGGTCTTCATCATGAAGTCGAAATGGGCATGGAAAGCGTCCGCCGCGCCCCAGAGGCTGTCGGCTTGCCAGGTGTCGGCCACTGCCGTGGAAATCAGTTGACGGGCTTCGCCGCGCGCGGCATCCGGTGATGCCGGCCGGCTGGAAATCAGGGCATGGAGCCGGCCGAAGACGCTTTCGCTGGCGTCGGCGGCCCTGATGGCGGCGATCATGTTCATCTGCGGGTCCCCTCAATTCTCTGCGTATGTTGGCAATCTCGGCTTCGGCCTGCTCGAATCAGTAGACCATTCCGGCATAGTCGAGGTCTGCGGCGGCCTTTCTCAGGAGCGGCAGCAGGCGTTGCAGCGCACAAAGTGTCTCCTACCGGTTCGGCGACGAGCCCGCCGGCGCGCACAAGGCTGGCTATTGCATCCGACTACGCTCTCCTTGGCTGAGCGTGGCTTTCCTTTGCACGTGACGGGGGATGCATCGGGTTGCCGCTGAGTTGCGCATGCCTTGCCGGCCGCGCGCCGCGCAAGACATCGAAGGCCTCGGCATAGGCCATGCCCAGCAGATAAGAGATCATGGGAAAACGGCTTGCTTCGGCCATCTGCACCAGCTCATTGGTCATCGACGCGATATATTGCAGGCTATCGATCTCCGACTGACGTAGGGACTGATTTGCCACGTGGTGCTCCTGTCATATTGAGGCGGCTAATTAATTGACCGACCCGCCGAATGCGGGCCTGGTTCCGGGGTCGAAAGGGTCAAGGCATAGATCGGTGCGTCGGTGAGGCGATCGAGGCCGAGAAGGCGCTTGATCGCCGTATGGCTGAGCGCGGCCGTGGGGCAGGCCGACAATCCGTGCCTGGTTGCCGCCAACATCATGTTCTGGCCGATATGGCCGGCTTCGATCAGCACGACGCGATAGGCGTTGGCATCCTCATATTTCCACATGGTGCGGTCGAGGCTGGCGCAAAGCAGGATGAGGCAAGGCATGGCATCCGCCCATTCCTGCCCGCCGACCAGTTCGGAGACCTTCGGCAGATGGTTGGCCGAGATCCTGCCGAGATCGTGATCGGCGGCGGAATAGTGATAGACGCCAGGCTCCAGGCCCTCAACGCCCAGCGCGACCACATAGGCTTCATAGGGGTTTCGCGCGCCGCCAGAAGGGGTCATCCCCAGCGGCAGGGCGCCAACGCAATTGCTGGTTTCGCCGGTGATGCCCATGCCCGCGAACAGGCAGTCGGAAAGCTGTTTTGCGGTGATGGTGGGCGCGGCCGCCGTGCGATTGGTGCGGCGCTGCGCCATCAAGGCGAGGAGTTCATTATCATCCAACGCGCTTGGCAGCGCAATGGCGCCCGCGGCGTTCTTGAGCAGGAGGTCGGGCTGCGCGACGTGCCCGGCGCGTTCGATCTGCCGAGCCTCGGCCTGTTCGATGGTCATGAACTCCGAGTCCTGGACGCAGAAATGCATCAGCGCGGTCGGGAGCCCCCAGTTCCATTGCCCAGAGAATTGTGTCTCCTGCTCGGCCAGCGGCGAACCGGCGGTGATCAGAGCGGAAAAATCAAGCAGTTGCGGGACGACGGCATTCAGCTCGGCCTTCGACCATCCGTGCGCACGCGCGATCTCCGCCGTGGAGGCCCATTCGTCCCAGGACGCGAGGAGGCCGATCACCTCGGGGCTGCATTCGAAGACACTTCTGGTCAGGAAATTGCAGGCCGTGACCTTGTTGGTCCCGGGGTAGAAGACAAGCGTTTTCGAAGAGCGCATTTTCATGATGCTGAATGCCGTTTGTGGAAGCGAGGCACCTTGTGGAAGCAAGGCACCGACAGGCCGACGGCCTGTCGGGCACCGAGCGACTTCAGCGCTTGTTGTAGTGCATGCCCTGCGAGAAGAAGACCGTCTGCGTGCCCGCCGCGACCGTCAGCTTCGAGGCATTGTTCACTTTCTTGGCCATTTTCGTCCCTTTCCCGACCCCCAATGGGATCTGTTGAGAGATCCCCACAGCGGGATCCGCGGAAGAAAGGTAAGGTCGAAAGAGTTAACAGTTTGTTAAAATTATAGTAAAGCCAATGTTGTCTAAAATATCTTTCTTGCCCATAAAGTCTAAAAAATCGATTTTGCTCAGATATCGAGTAGCCAGTCGGGAACATACGCTTTTTCGGGGTATCCTTATTCTTATTTAGCGTAACCGGGAGACTGGTCTTGCCAATCGCAGGCAAGGCTGACGACCAGCTGATCGATGGCCGGATCGTCAAACCCGACGACATGCGCCATGCGGATCGCATGCCGTGCCGGGATGCCGGACAGATCCTGCCGCATGATGACCGATACGAACGCCGGCCCGGCCTCGGTCAGAAGCATGGCCTTGCCGATCAGCACCGGTTCGGAGATTGGAGCCCATTGGACGGAGATCAGGGACGGTTCGCCGGTCTGGCGGCGGTTGACGCCGCTGAAATAGATCCAGTTCAGGCGCGAGATGGCCACGCCATAGTGGTTGCCGCGCGCCCGCGCCCAAGTCGAGCCACGGCGCTCCGACCATCCGGTGACCCTGCGGAACGTGACCAGTTCGGCCTCGCGGCGCACGAAGGTCACCGACCGCATCAACAGATCAGGGCGGGCCGGAATCGAAAAATAGGTGAAATAGGTGCCTCCAGCGATCGATGGGGCGGGCGGGCGGATCATCTGTTTGAACAGGGTTTCGGAAATCGGCGGCAGGCCGGCTACCGTGGGCTCGGGCGTACCCGGATCCCGGTACAGTTCGGGTTCGCTGATGTGGAAGTAGTCGCAAATCAGCTTGGCAGTGGCCTTGTTCGGAACGGTCTGCCCCTGCAGGTAACGTTCGAACTGTGTGCGGTTGATACCCAACTCACGGCATACCGCGCTAACGGAGGCATGATCCTTGCAGAGCCGTCTGAGATTTGCAGCGAGATTCTCGCGAATGGACACGTCTTTGCTTTCGCAGGCGAATTCTTCATTTCGATTCGGATTCCATATAGCGTCTTCGGGTCGCCACCACCGAAACGCCTTGTCACAACACACAGAAAAAACTGATTTGAAAACGCCAGTCTAATGGGGCGGCTTGCAAAAAAAATAGCGTCGATCCCGCAGTGGCCATCGTCATAAGTCCAATTGACAATCGTCTTGCCTTGGAAACCGCGTGAAATGGCCCGTGGCCTTTTTTGGGGGTATCGGCGCCGAGGCGCCGCATCGCGATGCATGAGCGATCCATGGGACGCTGCTTGCGTCTTGGCGGCGCAGCAAAAGGGGAAAATCGATTATTCCGCTGGTGGAGCTGAGGAGGATCGAACTCCTGACCTCGTCATTGCGAACGACGCGCTCTCCCAGCTGAGCTACAGCCCCGTCCAACGGATGGCGCATTTATCGGGCGTGGCGGTTTTCTGTCAAGGCGGCGTTTTGCCGAATTTATCGACCGCTCGACGTCAGGTCACCGCCGGTGGAACGCGGCCTTGCCGGTTTCGCGTATTCGTCCATTCGTCGGCACGATCGGCAACAAGCGGCCATCCGCCGCTTCCTGCCTCACCTCGGTGTCGGTGATGACGGATTGCACCGTTCAACGACGGTTGTGAAGGAGACGCCAATTGGCGCCGCCGGTCACTTCACGGAAAAATCGACCGTTTCCTTCACAGTGCCGTCGACAGCGATCTGCACCTGATAGGTACCGACCGGCCAGCCGGCATCCGGCTTGGTCATCGAGGAGTCGACGTGGTTGTCGATCGCGCCGATTTCGAAGTTGACCTCGTCGATCTTGTAGTTCGCCGGCGCAACACCGCCGGAATCGACCGAAATCCAGCTCACGGTGAGCTTCGATCCCGAAGCCACCTCGTCCGTCAGGTCGGCGGAGAGGAAAATCTTCGCCGTGTCCGGTGAAAATGTCGCCTGCGTCTGCTCCGCATGCTCGGTGGCCGAAAGCACGATGTTTTGGAATCCTTCGGCCTGGGCCGGCAAGGCGAATGCCCCAACCGCCACCAAGGCGACTGTTCCCAACCGTACAATCATCGACCGAATGTGCATGCATTTTCCTTTGAAACAAATCGGGGTCTAGCCGACTCACGTCGCGCGTGCCCGCGGCCGGTTTGTAGAGCTTGGGGATTGGCTTTGTCCATGAAGCCTCGGTGCCGTGACCGGACCATTTTTGACACACCGGCATCGAGCCGAGCGAAAAACGGTCATGGTTCGGCATTGGCGCCCATGCAAAGCCAGCCCTTGCCCGTATCGCATGCAATGGCTACATGTCGGCAACAATTGGAGACCGGCATGCTCGCCCTCATTCAAACAATCGTCATGGCGCTCGACCTCTACTGGTGGGTCATCATCGCCTCGGCGATCTTTTCCTGGCTCTATGCCTTCAACGTCGTCAACTCGCGCAACCAGTTCGTCGGCAGCATCGGCAACATGCTCTACCGGCTGACCGAGCCGGCGCTGCGGCCGATCCGCCGCTTCATGCCGGACCTTGGCGGCATCGACATCTCGCCGATCATCCTGCTTTTGATCCTGTTCTTCCTCAGGCAGTTCATCCTCACCACGGTGGCGCCGCTGCTGCTGGGCGCCTGACGACCGCATGAGCGCGCCGTTCCGCATCCGCGACAACGGCATCGATCTGTTCGTGCGGCTGACGCCGAAATCTTCCGTGGACAGGCTCGAAGGCGTCGAAACGGCGGCGGACGGGCGAAGCCACCTGAAGGCGCGGGTCCGCGCCGTGCCGGAAAACGGCGCCGCCAATCAAGCACTGGAAAGACTGGCCGCCAAGACGCTGGGAGTGCCTGTTTCGGCCGTTTCGGTTGTCGCTGGCGGTACGGCCAGGCTGAAGACGCTGCGTGTCTCGGGCGATCCGGAGGCGCTGTCACGGAGCATTGAAGCGCTCGGCGGCTGATCCAGGATCCACCGCTTGTGCGACATGGAGCCCCTTGATCTGTCTGCGGGACAGCGCCCCCTCTGTCTTGCCGGACATTCCCCCACGAGGGAGGAGATCGGCAGGCTCTCAATCGCCGAGCGGCAAACGCGGGTCGTCGACCTTCAGCGTGTTCACGCTCTGCTTGATGCGGCGCAAATTCTCCAGCACCTTCGGGCCGCGCGTCTCGGCTACCGACGTCACGAGCATGTCGACGATCGCCAGCAGCGCATAGCGCGACGATGTCGGCTTGTAGATGTTGCCGTCCTCGAGCGGCTGCAGATGGATGACCGTGTCGGCGACCTTGGCCAGGGCAGAGTCCGGCGCGGTGATGGCGATAGTGGTGGCGCCATATTGCTGGGCGACCTGTACCGCTTCGATGACCGAACGCGCATAGCCTGAGACGGAAAAGGCGACCAGTGTGGTTTCGGGCGTGGCAACGGCGGCGTACATGCGCTGCAGCTGGCCGTCGATCTGCGCCAGCACCGGCAGGCCGAGCCGGAACAGCCGGTTCTGCATCTCGGTCGCCATCATCGAGGAGATGCCGCCGGAGCCGATGCACAGAACGTTGCCCGACGTCGCGAGCCGCTCGGCGACGGCGACCAGCGTCGTCATGTCGAGGTTCTCGCTGGCGCGCTGGATGGCTGAGATCGCCGCTTCGGTGATGGCGGAAGCGATGCGCTGCTCGCGCGCGTCGCGGCTCAGCGGCTCGGGCGAAAGATACTGGCCGCCGATGGCGATCGCCTGCGCTAGGTAGAACTTGAAATCGCGCAAGCCCTCACAGCCGAGATTGCGGCAGAAGCGGGTCACCGTCGGTTCGCTGACGCCGACGCGCCCGGCGATCTCCGAAATCGCCGCCTTGGAGGCGAAGTCGAGATCGGACAGCACCAGGCCGGCCAGCCGACGGTCCGACTTGGTGCCGTCCTGCGATATCAGCTGCAGCCGCGTGATGATGTCGGCCGGCGTCTTCATGCGCGTGTATTCGTCATTGGCGCTTCCGTCGTCATCTCAGCGGCAGGCCCGTCGCGGTGTCGAACAGATGGATTTTGCCGGGATCGACCGAGACCGGCAGCAGATCGCCAGGCCTGACCGGCACCCTGTCGCGGAACACGGCACGCACCGCGTCGACACCAATGGAACCATAGACATGGGTCTCGGAGCCGGTCGGCTCGACCACATCCACCTTCAGCGCCATGGCGTCGGCCGCTTCGCCGATGATGAAGTGCTCGGGCCGGATGCCAGCCTCGACCGCGCTGCCGGCCGGCAGCGGGTTGCCGGCAAGCGCAAGCCGGCCGCCGCCGATCGACTCGAACCAGGTCCTCTCGGGCGTCGTCTTGAGAGCCCCGGAGACAAAGCTCATCGACGGGGAGCCAAGGAAGCCGGCGACGAACTTGTTGGCCGGCCTGTCGTAGAGTTCGAGCGGTGCCCCGACCTGCTGGATACGGCCGCGGTCCATCACGACGATGCGGTCGGCCATGGTCATGGCCTCGATCTGGTCGTGGGTGACGTAGACGATGGTCGATTTCAGCCGCTGATGCAGCGCCTTGATCTCGACGCGCATCTGCACGCGCAACTGCGCATCGAGGTTGGACAGCGGTTCGTCGAACAGGAACACCGACGGCTCGCGCACGATGGCGCGTCCCATGGCGACGCGCTGGCGCTGGCCGCCCGACAATTGCCGGGGGTAGCGGTCGAGATAGGAGAACAGGTTGAGGACGCCGGAGGCCTTCTTGACCTTGTCGTCGATGGCCGTGCGCGTCTCGCCGCGGATCTTCGGGCCAAAGCCAATGTTGTCGGAGGCCTTGAGATGCGGGAATAGCGCATAGGACTGGAAGACCATGGCGATGTTGCGCTGCTGCGGCGGCAAATCGTTGGCACGCACGCCGCCGATCAAAAGGTCACCGGAGGTGATCGTCTCCAGGCCAGCCAGCATGCGCAGCAAGGTCGACTTGCCGCAGCCGGATGGGCCGACCAGCACCACGAACTCGCCGCTCTTGATATCGAGGCTTATGTTCTCGAGGATATTGTGCTGGCCGAAGGATTTCGACAGGTCGCGAAACTCGACGTCGGTCATGGTCACGCTCCCAATATGTCGTCGATGAAGGGCAGGCAGCCTGCGGTCAGCCCGGCATCCACGGGCATCACCACGCCTGTTATGCCCGATGCGCGGTCCGAGGCAAGGAAGGCCACTGCTTCGGCCACTTCCGAAGCGTTGACGATGCGGCCGAGCGGGTAGAGCCGCTGCAATTTGCCGAGGATCTCCGGATCCTTGGCAAGACGATGGTCCCAGGCGGCGGTGCGGATCGATCCCGGGCAAACGACATTGGCGCGCACGCCGCTGCGGCCAAGCTCGACCGCGATCGATTTGGCATAGGCGTTGATGCCGGCCTTGGCGGCGGCGTAGGCGGGATTGCCGAAATGCGCGATGGCGTTGACGGAGGAGATGAAGACGACATTGCCCGAACCGCGCGCGGCCATTGCCTTGGCAATGGGGTCGGCGAACATCATCACCCCGGTCAGGTTGAGGTCGAGTTCGTGCTCGATCTTGTCCGCTGTCAGCGCTTTCAGCGTTTCGGCACGTGTCCAGCCGGCATTGTTGATCAGGATGTCGGGCACGCCATCCCTGTCGAGTACGGCAGCGATGGCCTTCTCCACCGACGCCCGGTCGAGAAGGTTGAAAACATGGCGCGAGGCAAGGTGCGAGCTGGCCAGAGCCTCGTCGGACTGGTCGCAGCCGACCACCCGCGCGCCCCTGTCGGCCAGCAGTGCGACGATCGCCGAGCCAAGGCCACCGCCGGCGCCCGTGACAACGACAGTGCGGCCTTCGAATTCGGCTTTCGAAACCACGGCGCTTGCTCCTCCCGCAGGTCAGGCAGATGCCGGCAGGCTAATGAAGGGAATGTAATTAAGCAACATATTAATCCGCTTGCATGCGGCCGATTCATCGATAATGTAGGAAAGTCACATAAATCTTGTGCCAACGATCAGGCTCAAGGAGCGCAAAGGCGCGGACAAAATGGGAGAGATCAGATGAACCTTGCGAAATGGACTGTCGGCCTGATGGCCGGAATGAGCATGCTGGCCTTCGCGGCGCAGGCGAATGCGGGTGAAGTGCGGGTCACCGTTGCCGAATACAGCGCCAAGACCGGCCCCTATTTCGAGGAAGTGAAGAAGGAATTCGAGGCGAAGAATCCCGGCATCACCGTCAAGTTCGAAGTCGTGCCGTGGGATGTGCTGCTGCAGAAGCTGACCACCGACATCACCGCCGGCACAAATGCCGATCTGTCGATCATCGGCACGCGCTGGCTGATCGACTTCGTCCAGCAGGACGTCGCGGAGCCGCTCGATGGCTACATCACACCTGAATTCAAGGACCGCTTCATCGACACGTTCCTGTCGCCATCGATCATGAACGGCAAGACCTACGGCCTGCCGATCGCCGCCTCGGCGCGCGCCATGTATTACAACAAGGAACTGTTCGAGAAGGCCGGCATCGCCAAGCCGCCGGCAACCTGGACCGAGCTGCAGGAAGACGCCCGCAAGATCAAGGCGCTGGGGACCGGCGCCTTCGGGTTCGGCCTGCAGGGCAAGGAGATCGAGACCGACGTCTATTACTACTACGCGATGTGGTCGCAAGGCACCGAGATCCTCAACAAGGACGGCACGTCGGGCCTTGGCACGCCGGGCGCGCTCGAAGCCGCCAAGCTCTACAAGTCGATGATCGACGAGGGGCTGACCGAACCGGGCGTCACCTCCAACAACCGCGAGGACGTGCAGAACATGTTCAAGCAGGGCAAGGTCGGCATGATGATCACCGCGCCCTTCCTGTCCAACCAGATCAAGGACGAGGCCCCGACGCTGAAATACGGCGTCGCCGCCATTCCGGCCGGTCCGACCGGCGCACGCGGCACCTATGGCGTCACCGATTCCATGATCATGTTCAAGAACTCCAAGAACAAGGACGAGGCCTGGAAGCTGATGGACTTCCTGTTCACCACGGAGCAGCGCGCCAAGTTCACGCAAGGCGAGGGCTTCCTGCCGGTGAACAAGGAAGAGGCCAAGATGGATTACTACGTCAACAACGCCGATCTGGCCGCCTTCACCGCGCTCCTGCCCGACGCCCGCTTCGCGCCGGTCATCCCGGGTTGGGAAGAGGTCGCCCAGATCACGTCGGACGCCATGCAGAAGATCTATCTCGGCGGCGACCCCGAGGCAGGCCTGAAGGACGCGGCGGCGAAGGCCAATGCAGTGTTGAAGAAATAGGGGCAGCGCTGAAGAAATAGGGGCTGCTGAAGGAATAGGGCGTATCTCCCTGCGCCCGTGGCGCGCCCCAGACTCAGGCGGGGCGCGCCACTCAATCTTCAGCAGAAACAAAATCGTCTACGTCGGCGCCGCCCCAGTCAGGCTCCTTTCCTCTCCCTCCGGAGGGGGGAGAGGTGGCTCGGCGGAGCCGAGACGGAGTGGGGGAACCACCTGTACTCCGTCACGGACATAGGAAGGGCATCAGGCGCAGGCATCGTCTTGCGCCCAAGGGTCGACCCCCACTCCGTCGAGCTTCGCTCGACACCTCTCCCCCGGTCGACGGGGGAGAGGAAGGGCTCCCTTCCGCAACTGCTGCGGAGGACGGGCAGGCAGATGAGGACGGCGCTTACGGTTGTAAGCAATCCTGAAGCGGTGCCCTGAAAAGAACGAGGCCGGACCAAGTCAATCTGTTAAGCCAGCGAAATCCAATCTCCCCGCAACGCGGTACAAAGCCAGCCGATGCAAAATCGCTTCCTGCCCTATCTCCTGACCTTGCCCAGCCTGTTCCTGGCGGCGATCGTGATCTTCTGGCCGGTCTGGGACCTGATCCAGATCTCGACGCATGACGTCAGCCGCTTTGGCCAGTTGCGCGATTTCTCGGGCCTGACCAATTTTGCCGCGCTCACGGCCGATCCCGATTTCATCGCCGCGCTCTGGCGCACGGGGCTGTGGACCGTGCTGGTGGTTGGCGGGGCGCTGTTGCTGTCGGTTCCGGTGGCGATGATCCTCAATACCGATTTCTATGGCCGCGGCATCGCCCGCGTCATCATCATGCTGCCCTGGGCGGTATCGCTGACCATGACGGCGGTCGTCTGGCGCTGGGCGCTGAGCGGTGAAAGCGGCATGCTGAATTCGGCGCTGATCGGGCTCGGCCTCATCGACCACAACATCCAGTGGCTGGCGCAGGCCGAGACGGCTTTTCCGATGCAGGTGCTGATCGGCATACTGGTGACCGTGCCGTTCACCACGACGATCTTCCTCGGCGGGCTGTCGTCGATCCCCGACGATCTCTACGAGGCGGCGGCGCTCGAAGGGGCGACACCGCTGCAGCAGTTCCGCGAGATCACCTTTCCGCTGTTGAAGCCGTTCATCAACATCGCCATCGTGCTCAACACTATCTATGTCTTCAACTCGTTCCCGATCATCTGGGTGATGACGCAAGGCGGGCCGGCCAATTCGACCGATATCCTGGTCACCCACCTCTACAAGCTCGCCTTCCGCATCGGCAAGCTGGGCGAGGCCTCCGCCGTGTCGCTGGTGATGTTCGCCATATTGCTCATCTTCACCATGATCTATGTGCGGCTGGCGATGCGGGAGCAGCGCGTATGACGAGCAAACTCAAACGCACCGTCATCGCATGGCTGCTGCTGGCGCCCTTGATCGTGGTGACGATCTTTCCCTTCGCGGTGATGTTCCTGACCGCGGTCAAGCCGCGGCAGGAGGTGCTGTCGCCGACATGGTGGCCGAGCGAGTTCCGCTGGTCGAATTTCTCCGACATGTGGGTGGCGACCGGCTTCGGCCAAGCGCTGGCCAATTCGCTCTACGTCTCGGTCATCGCCACGGTCGGCGCCATCCTCATCTCGGTACCGGCGGCCTATGCCATGTCGCGCTTCCGCTTTGCCGGTTACGGCGCCTTCCGTCAGTTCCTGCTGATCTCGCAGATGATCTCGCCGATCGTACTGGTGCTCGGCCTGTTCCGGCTGATGGCCGCCTGGGGGCTGGTCGAATCGACGACGGCGCTGGGCTTCATCTACATGGCCTTCAACGTCGCCTTCACGGTGTGGATGCTGCAGAGCTATTTCGACACGATCCCGCGCGATCTGGAGGAGGCGGCCTGGATGGAGGGTGCCGGCCGCTGGCTCACCTTGCGAAAAGTGTTCCTGCCGCTCTGCCTGCCGGCAATCGCGGTGACCGCCATCTTCACCTTCATCAACGCCTGGAACGAGTTCGTCGTCGCGCTCACCATGCTGCGCAGCCAGGAAAGCTACACGCTGCCGATCCAGGTGTTCTCGCTGGTCGCAGGCCGCTACACGATCGAGTGGCATCACGTCATGGCCGCCACGCTGCTGGCGACGCTGCCGGTGGCGATCCTGTTCATCTGGCTGCAGCGCTACCTGGTTCGCGGGCTGGCGCTCGGAGCCGTTAAATAGCAATCCCAGCAATTCCAGGAAAAGTATGCAGCGGTTTTCCGTCCGGAATTGCGAAAAGCAAAAAAGTCTACCCTGGAGCTTCCATGCGCATCTTCACCGCTTCGCTGGCGACGGAAACCAACACCTTTTCGCCGGTGCCGACGGACCGGGCCTCGTTCGAGATGGCCTTCTATGCCGGACCGGGCAAGCATCCGGAGACGCCGACGCTGTGCTCCTCGCCGATCGTCGCCTTGCGCCGGCGCGCGGCCGCCGAAGGACTGACCGTGATTGAAGGCACCGCCACCTGGGCCGAGCCTGGCGGCCTGGTGCAGCGGCAGACTTATGAGGCATTGCGCGACGAGATTCTCGGCCAGCTTAAGGCGGCGCTGCCGGTCGATGCGGTCATCCTCGGACTGCACGGCGCCATGGTGGCGCAAGGTTACGACGATTGCGAAGGCGATCTGCTGGAACGTGTGCGGGCGATCGTCGGGCCGGATGTGGTGATCGCCTGCGAGTTCGATCCGCACAGCCATCTGACGCCCAAGCGCGTGGCGGCCTCCGATATCATGGCCTATTTCCTGGAGTTCCCGCACACCGATTTCTACGAACGCGGCGAGCATGTCGTCGAGCTCGGGCTGGCCGCGGCGCGCGGCGAGATCAAGCCGGTCATCTCGACCTTCGACTGCCGCATGATCCAGGTATTGCCGACCAGCCGCGAGCCGATGCGCTCCTTCGTCGACCGCATCAAGGCGCTGCACGGCAAGGACGGCGTGCTGTCGGTCTCGGTCATCCACGGCTTCATGGCGGCGGATGTTCCCGAAATGGGCACGCGCATCCTGGTCGTCACCGACAATGACAAGGAAAAGGGCGATGCGCTGGCGGAACGGCTTGGGCGGGAACTCTATGCCATGCGCGAGAAGACGGCGATGACGATGCTTGATACCGCCGACGGCATCGATCGCGCCTTGGCCGTGCGGGCCGAAAGACAGGACAGGCCGGTGGTCATCGCCGACATCTGGGACAATCCCGGCGGCGGCGTTGCCGGCGATGGCACCGTCGTGCTGCGCACCATGCTGGAACGCGGCTTGAAGAATGTCGGCGTGGCGACGATCTGGGATCCGATCGCGGTGACCTTCTGCCAGGCCGCGGGCGGGGGTGCCGTCATCGACCTGCGCTTCGGCGGCAAGGCCGGGCCGTTGGCGGGCGAGCCGATCGACGCGCGCGTCAAGGTGCTGAAGGCGGTTCCGGAGGGATGGCAGAGTTTCGGCCCAAGCCGGGTGACGCTCGGACCGGCCGCACTCGTCCGCATCGAAGGCACCGAGGTTGACATCATCCTCAACACCAACCGCACGCAAACCTTCGAGCCGGACATTTTTTCCAACATCGGTGTCGATCCGATGAGCAAGGACGTGCTGTTGATCAAGTCGACCAACCATTTCTACGCCGGCTTCGAGCCGATCGCCGCCGAGATCATCTATGTCTCGGCGCCGAGTTCGTATCCCAGCAATCCGGCGGTGACCGATTACAGGAAGCTGACGCGGCCGGTGTGGCCAAGGGTGGCGGATCCTTGGAAGGCATAGGGTTCTTCCTTCTCCCCTTGAGGGAGAAGGTGGCCTCGCGAAGCGAGGTCGGATGAGGGGTGTTCCAGCTTGGCGTCATCGCTTGTCCGGCCATGAGGGTGGACCGATCATCGACGCCTCACTCCGCTGGAACACCCCTCATCCGTCTCGGCGCTGCGCGCCGATCCACCTTCTCCCGCAGGGGGAGAAGGGAAGACGCTACACCAGCCCGCGCTTCACCATCATCGCTTCGGGCGACGGCATCTTGCCGCGGAACGCGGTGTAAAGCTCTTCCGGGTCCTTCGAGCCGCCGGCGGCGTAGATGTTTTTCCGCAGCCGCTCGGCGAGCGCCGGATTGAAGGGATCCCCGGTCTCCTCGAAGGCGGCAAATGCATCGGCGTCGAGCACCTCGGACCACATGTAGGAATAGTAGCCAGCCGAATAGCCGTCGCCCGAAAAGACATGGCCGAAATGCGGGGTGCGGTGGCGCATCGCTATGGTGTCCGGCATGTCGAGCTTCTCCAACGTTTCGGCTTCGAAACGAAGCGGCTCCGCCGGGGCATCGGGCCGGGCGTGATAGGCCATGTCCATCAAGGCCGAGGCGGTGAATTCGACGGTGGCGAAGCCGGCGCCGAAGGTGCGCGCGGCCAGCATCTTGTCGAGCAGCGCCTTCGGCATCGGCTTGCCGGTCTTGACATGCAGCGCGTGCTTTTCCAGCACCGCCGGCACCGTCAGCCAGTGCTCGTAAAGCTGCGAGGGCAGTTCGACGAAATCGCGGCTGACCGAGGTGCCGGCGACCGAAGGCCACGTGACGTCAGTCAGCATGCCGTGCAGCGCATGGCCGAATTCATGGAACAGCGTCTTCGCCTCGTCGACCGACAGCAGCGCCGCCTCGCCCGCCGGCGGCTTGGCGAAGTTCATGATGTTGTAGATCACCGGCTTCGAGCCGTGGCCGAGCCGGTAGCCGGACTTCAGCGCGCTCATCCAGGCGCCGGAACGCTTGGAAGGCCGCGCGAAATAGTCGGCAAGGAACAGGCCGCGCTCGCTGCCGTCGGCATTCTTCACCACGAAGACACGCGCGTCGGGATGCCAGGCGGCAATGCCCTTCTTCTCCTCGAAAGTGATGCCGAACAGTCTTGTCGCCACGTCGAAGCAGGCATCGATGACGCGTTCGAGCTGCAGATAGGGTTTTAGTTCCGCCTCGTCGAAAGCGAACTTTTCGGCGCGCAGCTTCTCCTGGTAGAAACGCCAGTCCCAGGCGGCGAATTTCTCGTTGCTGCCGGCTTCCGCCGCCAGCCGCTGCAATTCGGTCTGGTCGGCGGCGGCCTTTTCCAGCGCCTTCTCCCAGACAGGATCGAGCAGCGCGTGCACCGCCTTCGGCGTCTTGGCCATGGTGTCGTCCAGCTTCAGCGCGGCGAAGGAGGCGTAGCCGAGCAGCCCCGCCTTTTCGGAACGCAGCTTCAGCATGTTGCGCACCACGGATGTGTTGTCGGTTGCGCCGCCATTCTGGCCACGCATGGTGAAGGCGCGAAAGGCGATCTCGCGCAGATCGCGGCGTTCCGAGAAGGTCGTGAACGGCTCATAGATCGAGCGCGACAAGGTGACGGCGTAGCGGCCTTTCTGGCCGCGCATCTCGGCGGCTTCCGCCATGGCGCTCTTCAGGAAATCCGGCAGGCCGGCAAGGTCGGCCTCGTCGAGGAACAGCGCCCAGTCACGCTCGTCGGCCAGCACGTTCTGGCCGAAAGTCGTGCCGAGCGAGGACAGTTCCTCGCTGATCGCCGCCAGCCGCTTCTTGCCCTCGGCGTCGAGCCTGGCGCCGGAACGGACGAACCCTTTCCAGGTCTTTTCCAGGACCCGCAGGGTTTCGGCGTCGAGCTTGAGGCTCTCGCGGCGCTGGTAGAGGTCGTCGATGCGGGCAAACAGCCTCTCGTTCATCGATATCGCCGAGAAGTGCCTGGACATCTTCGGCGAGATGTCGCGCTCCAGTGCCTGGATCGCCTCGTTGGTGTGGGCGCCGGCCCGGCACCAGAAGATCGACGAGACGTGATCGAGCGCCTCGCCGCTGAGTTCCAGCGCGGCAAGCGTGTTCTCGATGGTCGGCGCCTCCTTGTTGGCGGCGATCGCTTCGATCTCCACCTCATGCGCCTTCAGCGCGGCGTCGAAGACCGGGGAAAAATCGCCGTCGCCGATATGGGCAAAATCGGGCAGGCCGAGCGGCCCTTGCCACGCGGTCAGCGGATGGGCGGCGAGATCGACGGTTTTCGTGGAGGGCATGAATGGTCTTTCGCTGGTGGTGGCAGGGACGGCTCGGTGTCACCGATGTAGGGCGTGGCGTTCGGGCCCGCAATATGGCAGTCGGCCGCCTCAGAACCCGTCGCAGTTTTCGGCGATTGCCGCTTGTGAGCTGGCGGTGATGCGGTTGTCGGTGACCGCGAAAGTCTCGTGCATCAGCATGTCGTTGTCGGGGAAGTCGTAGCAGGCGATGACCGTGGTGACGCCGGCCTCGCTCTTCTCTATCCGATGACGGATCGCGGCACCCGCGACCGCGCCCCTCCATTCGTCGATCGAGGCGATGAATTCCTGCTTGTTCTGGACGATGCCGAGGTCGTCGAGCTTGATGCGGACGTCGTCGGCCAGCAGGTCGGAGAGTTCGGTGCGATCGGCGACCAGCAGCGCCGAATACCAGCGGCTGATGACGGCGCGGTCATCGGCGCGGGCGGCCATGATGGCGACCAGCAGCGCGGCGGTAGTGAAAACGACCGACCGGACGTTCACCACTTGCCGCGCCTTGCCGTTCATTCCAGCACCGGCCGCTCGAAATCGCCGGTCTCCTTGTTCATTACCCAGAGTTCGCCGGTCGAAATGTCGAACCAGGCGCCATGCAGCGACAGCCGCCCCTTGCCCTCCAGGATCGAGACGCAGGGAAAAGTCCTGAGGTTGGCGATGGAATAGCGGACCGAGATGCGCTCGAGTGCCGTCTGACGCTCGGTCGCCGTCATGAAGGTGCTGGAGGAGACGGTCTCGGCGGCGGGCGCGATCAAGCTCATCCACTTGCCGATGAAGTCGCCGGGCGACAGCGGCGCCGAGTTGGGGTCGAGCGCGGCGCGGATGCCGCCGCAGCGGCCATGGCCCATGACCACGATGTTTTTGACCTTGAGGCTCTGGACCGCGAATTCGAGCGCGGCCGAAGTCGAATGGAACTCGCCGTCCGGCTCGTAGGGCGGCACCAGATTGCCGACATTGCGCAGCACGAAGAGTTCACCCGGGCCGGCATCGAAGATCGCTTCGGGCGCGGCGCGCGAATCGCAGCAGGCAACGATCATGGTCTCAGGTGCCTGCCCCTCGCGGGCGAGCTCGCGGTAACGGCCGCTCTCGGTGAGATAACGGCCGTTCATGAAATTGCGGTAGCCGGCGAGAAGGTGGTCGGGAAGATGCGGCATGGGCGGCTAAGGCCTTTCCAGTTGGAGGCGGAAGCTCGTTGCGGTCGAGAAAGGCTCTAACGGTAAAAGCCTGTTGCGAGCAATGCAGAATTGTGAGGGCTAGTCATAAATGCCATGCGTCAAAGCGGGGCGTCAGCCGATACTGTCATGCCCAGATGGCGACCTGTATGCCAAAACCGTCAACGAGCGGCGGGTTGGGAAACGACCTGGCCTTGCCGCTGGCGATGCGGCCGGCAATCAGCATCATCGCGGCGGCATCGAGAAAATCGTCGGCGGCCGCGCCGCGCGGCGGCACCTGGTCGAGAAAGGCCATGTCATAGCTGTGCCGGCACAGCAGCGCCTTGCGTTCGGCCATGCCGGCGGGATTGATGCTGCCCTTGATCTTCTTCGGCAGCTGCATCGGCTGGTCGTCGTTCAGGCGGCAGAAGGCGACTTCCGGATGCGATTCGAAGACGCGGCCGCGCAGATCGGGCCGCGCGATCACCAAGGCGTCGATCTCGCGGATCTTCGAGAAGATGCCAAAGGCCTGGATCGAAACGCCGCGCGGCGGATCGGATGTGGTCCTGGCCACCTCGCTTGCCCTGATATGCGCGGCGTACCAGGCTTCGATCGTGGTGAATTCGTTGGTGTCCGCATAAAGCGCCGATCGGGACGGGATCGAAAAGACGCTGGACTGGCGTGGCCCGAGCAGCGGCCGCACCAGCGCTTCCGGTCCGCGCCCGCCTCTGCCCGAAAACTCCGGCAGACCGATCGGCATGTCGACGGCGACGACTGCGTTGTCGGGATTGGCCGCAAGCAGCGCCGCGAAGCTGGAGAAGACCTCGACCGAAGGTGCCGAGCCTGGTTCGCGGCGCACGGCGATCCAGCCGGCCTTGCAGCCATCGGCGCCGACGAGCGCGGTCGCGGCCGATGTCACGCCCGGCGGTCCCGCCCCGGATGCGTGAGGTGGCGCAGCTGCACCATGGCCATCGGGTGCGACAGGCTCTGCGCGTCGGTTTCGAGCTGCAGCTCGTCGCCGCCGCGTTTTGCGGTGCGCGCGAGTATCTCGTAGACCGCCGCCGTGGTCGATTGCAGGGCTTTGATCGCCGGTTGGCCGGAGAGGATGCGGGCGAGGTAGACGGCCGCCGTCAGGTCGCCCAGACCGTTCGGCGGCTTGTCGATCAGGCGGTGCTCGGCGAGCAGCGCCTGGCTGCCGTCGAGCAGAAGATTGCCGGTGCTACCGGTCATCATCGACGGCGCCGAGGTGACCAGCATGGTCGACGGCCCGGCATGGAGTGCAGCCGAGATCACCGATTTGAGGTCGGGAAGCGGCGCGCCGGCCATCCATTCCAGCTCGTAGCGGTTTGGGGTGGCAATGTCGGCGATCGGCATCAGCCGGTCGCGCATGGCGGCGGCGGTTGGTTCGGGCACATAGAGGCCGCCAGAATCACCCATCACCGGATCGCAGATATAGACGGCATCAGGCGTCCTGGCCTTGACGGCGGCGACCAACGAGGCGACAGCCTCGGCCTGGCCGGCCTCGCCGAGATAGCCCGACAGCACGGCGCCAACCTCGCCCAGCCACGGCGAGCGCTCGAGGTCGGCCATCAGCGCCTTGAACTGGTCGAGCGGCGGCACGATGCGTGTCGCCCGCCCGTGGCCGGGATGCCAGGGCAGGATGACAGTCGGCACCGCCCAGACCGGGAACCCCAGCGTCTCCAAGGCAAAGACGGCGGCGCGGTTGCCGACCGAACCACGGGCGACATGGCTCGAAATGACGATGACCGCGCGCGGCGCGTCGGGTTTTTCGGCGCTCATTGTTTTTTGATTCCTAGCTGCCCCGGATGAGGAAAAGCACGAGCCAGACCATCAGGCCCAGCGCCAGAAGCAGGCCGAGTATCCTGCCAATGCGCGTACCCCAGACCTCGACCGGGTCCGCGCGGTCGGCGTCGGCGGCGGCGACGTGGTCGCGCACGCCTTTCGCGGTCCGCGCAACCAGCGAGGTGCCGGACGGATCGGTCTCCTGCGCGACGCGCTCGAGGATACGGCGCGATTCGTTGTCGCTGTCCTGTCGTCCGGCCATGATGGTGTCCTGCCTTCCGCCGACCTTATCGTGATCGCCTTGCTAATTACAGCGTCTTGTCAATTACAGGATATTGCCAGTTATTACAGGGTCTTGCGGCCGATGGTAACGTGCCGATAACCCGTTCCCGCCGAGGCCGTTTTCTTGCGCGCCGATTGTGGTAATGCTTCGCATGCAACTTCTGTCGAGGGACCGATCATGCTTGCCCAGCGCCTTGCCTCACCATCCATGTTCCGCACGCTTCCCGCCTTCCTGATGATGGCTTTCGTGCTGCCGCTGCTTGCCGGCTGCGGCTACAACACCATCCCGACGGCCGAGGAAAACGCCAGGGCGGCTTGGAGCGAGGTGCTGAACCAGTACCAGCGCCGCGCCGACCTCATCCCCAACCTGGTCGAGACGGTCAAGGGCTACGCCTCGCATGAGAAGGACACGCTCGACGCGGTGGTCGAGGCGCGCGCCAAGGCGACGCAGATCACGGTGACGCCGGAAACGCTCAAGGATCCCGAAGCGCTCAAGAAGTTCCAGGATGCCCAGGCCGGGCTGACCAGCGCCCTGTCGCGGCTGATCGCGGTATCGGAAGCTTATCCGGACCTCAAGGCCAACCAGAACTTCCTGGCGCTGCAGGCGCAGCTCGAAGGCACCGAAAACCGCATCGCGGTGTCGCGGCGCGACTACATCCAGGCGGTCAGAGACTACAATCTGACGCTGAAGACCTTCCCGTCGGTGCTGTGGGCGACCTTCTGGTTCCGCGGCAACGAGCCGTTCGCCAATTTCACGGTGGACGAAGACAAGATGCAGGTGCCGAAGGTGGATTTCGGCACGAAGCAGGGTGGGTGATAGGCGAAATCGGCTGAGCGTCTCTTTACCACAAGACGGACCGCTGGCGTGCAAACACCCCCCTCTGTCCTGCCGGACATCTCCCCCGCAAGGGGGGAGATCGGTTGTCGCTTAGGCTTTCGCCAATCTTCGGCGTTTGAAGGTTCGCGCCAACAGCGAAGCTGCCAATCTCCCCCCTTGCGGGGGAGATGGCCGGCAGGCCAGAGAGGGGTGCGAAGAAACGCCAACCTCAATTTTCTTGCCCTAATTTTCTTCCTTCTCTTGGTCCTTCCGCTAACCGCCGTCGCCGCGGACCTCCCGGCGCTCACGGGCCGAGTGGTCGACAATGCCGGCATCATCGATGCCGCGACCAAGGCGGCGCTGACGCAGAAGCTCGCCGACTTCGAGACCAAGGGCTCCGACCAGATCGTCGTCGCCACGATCCCGAGCCTCGACGGCGAGGAGATCGAACCCTATGCCAACCGGCTGTTCCGTTTCTGGAAGCTCGGCCAGGCAAAGGAAAACAATGGCGTGCTTTTGCTGGTCGCGCCGAACGACCGCAAGATGCGCATCGAGGTCGGCTACGGGCTGGAAGGCACGCTGACCGACCTGCACACCAAGCTGATCATCGAAAACGACATGGTGCCGGCCTTCCGCGCCGGAGATTTTTCCGGCGGCATAGCCAAAGCCGTCGACGACATGGTCATGGTGCTCGAAGGCAATCCGGAGGAGCTGGAAGCGCGGGGAAAACGCAACCAGCAGGCGCCGTTCAATTCCGACGACCTGTTCTTCGCCCTTTTCATCAGCATCTGGGCAATCATCTTCTTCGGCAGCATCGCGGCCTCGATCCTGCCGCCGATCTTCGGCCAGAAGCTCGGACCCGGACGCTATCGCTGGCTCGGCATGACCTTCGAGCCCGGCCGGCGATCCTCGAGCGGCGGCTGGTCCTCGGGTAGTTCCGGCGGTGGCTGGTCTTCGGGTGGCGGTGGCTTTTCCGGCGGCGGCGGTTCGTCCGGCGGCGGCGGCTCATCTGGCAGCTGGTGAGCCCATGCCAAGGCCCGCCCTCGCTCTTTCGATATCCGGTCATTTCGCCAAGGGGTTGCGCCTTGCCCTGATGTCCATGGTGGCGCTGCTGTTTGCCTTGCTCAGCGCCTTCGCCGCCGAACTGCCAGCCCTGACCGGGCGGGTGGTCGACAATGCCGGCATCATCGATGCCGGCACCAAGGCGGCGCTGACGCAGAAGCTCGCCGACTTCGAGACCAAGGGCTCCGACCAGATCGTCGTCGCCACGATCCCCAGCCTCGGCGGCGAGGAGATCGAGCCTTATGCCAACCGGCTGTTCCGCTTCTGGAAGCTCGGCCAGGCAAAGGAAAATAACGGCGTGCTTTTGCTGGTCGCGCCGAACGACCGCAAGATGCGCATCGAGGTCGGCTACGGGCTGGAAGGCACGCTGACCGACCTGCACACCAAGCTGATCATCGAAAACGACATGGTGCCGGCCTTCCGCGCCGGCGACTTCTCCGGCGGCATCAGCAAGGCCGTCGACGACATGGTCATGGTGCTCGAAGGCAATCCGGAGGAACTGGAAGCGCGCGGAAAACGCAATCCCGCCGACAGCGGCACATCCATCGACCCGATTGCCGCGGTGTTCCTGATCCTATGGGCGACGATGTTCTTCGGTGGCCTGGCGATGGCATTCCTGCCGCCCATGTTCGGCACGAAACTGTCGCCGGGCGTGTATAGATGGCTGGGCATGACGTTTCGTTATGGCCGGGGTCCGAGCGGATCCTCGGGCACCAGCGGCTGGACAACGGGCTCGTCGGGTGGCGGCTGGTCGTCGGGAAGCTCCGGCGGCGGCTGGTCCTCGGGATCGAGCAGCGGCGGCGGCGGATTTTCGGGCGGTGGTGGCTCGTCCGGTGGTGGCGGTTCTTCAGGAAGCTGGTGAGACAATGGCAGCACGACCGATCAGCCCGCAGGATCATGAGCGCATCGCCGATGCGATCCGCGCCGCGGAAACCAGGACCGACGGCGAGATCTACTGTGTCGTGGCGCATGCCAGCGACGGCTATTTCGCCCCCGCCGCCTTGATGGCGACGCTGTGCATGCTGGTCGTCAGCCTCGCCGTCGCCTATGGGCTGGAGGCCTGGTGGCTCACCATCCGGCTGCCGCATTTCGTCCTCGCCCAGCTTTTGGCGCTGGCCTGCGTGCTGACCCTGTTGTGGGCGCTGCCCGGCTTGCGCATCCACATGGTGCCACGGCGGCTGCGCTATCAGGCGGCACACGCCAATGCGATCAAGCAGTTCCTCGCCCGCAATGTCCACCGCACCACGGCGCGCACCGGCGTGCTGGTCTTCGTGTCGATCGCCGAGCGCTATGCCGAGGTGGTCGCGGATTCGGGCATCGACGCCAAGGTCGGCCAGCATGTCTGGGACAGCGTCGTGCGCGACTTGACCGCGCATGCCGGCAACGACCGGCTTGCCGACGGTTTCGTCAAGGCGATCGAGCAGGTGGGCGCGGTGCTGGCCGAGCATTTCCCGGTCACGTCAGGCGACACCAACGAGCTTGACGACCATTTGGTCGAAATCTAAGCGTCTGCCGTCGAGATTGCTTTGCCGACCCGGGCCTTGCCGATCCGGCCTGTTTCCGGACGGGTTTTGCGCAACGTCACCTATGCCATGATCGTCTGTGAGAAAGCGGTTGGCGGGCTGCCCGGACTCTTGCAATCGGCCGGTGCGGGTTTATGGTTAACAAATCATGAATACGCTGACGATCGACATCCGGAAGGCAGAGCCGCGCGACGCCGGCGCTATCGCCGAAGTGCATCTGGAAGCCTGGCGCGGCGCCTATTCCGGCATCATTCCGCACCGCACGCTGACATCGATGATCAACCGCCGTGGCGCCGACTGGTGGGCGAATGCGATTCGCCGTGCCGCCACCGTCCTGGTGGTCGAGATCGGCGGCACGATCGCCGGCTACGCGACGATCGGCAAGAACCGGGCCCGGGAACTCAAGCAGCAAGGCGAGATCTACGAACTCTACCTGCGCCCGGAATATCAAGGCATCGGCCTCGGCAGGCGGCTGTTTTCGGCCGCCAAGGCGCGCCTTGCCGACCATGGCCTGAAAGGTATGGTGGTGTGGGCGCTGGAAGACAACCAGAGCGCGCTCGCCTTCTATGCCGGCGCCGGCGGCCGCGACATCGCCGAGGGCGTCGAGATCTTCGAGCAGAAAGCGCTGAAGAAGGTCGCTTTCGTCTGGGAATGACCGCCGAGGGCTGATCGCGGAGAGCGAAGCAGGCTCACGGGATGTATCCAACGCGAAATCACGACGCTGAAACATCTTGTTCCGATGATTGAACGTGTCGGGTGCCATCGCGTCTCGCCCGACGTCGGTCAGCACCATTCGCCGCATTGCGCCATTCTGCGCCGCCCGCTATCTCCTCCCCATCGAGAGAGGGACAAAAGCCATGCGCATCGAAGCCATAGCCAGCGGAAAGAACCCGCCTGAGGACGTCAACGTCATTATCGAGGTGCCGATCGGCGGCGAGCCGATCAAGTACGAGATGGACAAGGAGGCCGGCACCTTGTTCGTCGACCGCTTCCTGCACACCTCGATGCGCTATCCCGGCAATTACGGCTTCGTGCCGCACACGCTGTCGGGCGATGGCGATCCGATCGACGTGCTGGTCTGCAACACGCGCGCGCTGGTGCCGGGCTGCGTCATCAATGTCAGGCCGATCGGCGTGCTGATCATGGAAGACAATGCCGGTCAGGACGAAAAGATCATCGCCGTGCCGTCGCCCAAGCTGACGCTGCGCTACGAGAACGTCACCGAGTATACGCAGTTGCCCGACATCACCCGCCAGCAGGTGCAGCACTTCTTCGAGCACTATAAGGATCTCGAGCCCGGCAAATGGGTCAAGATCGAAGGCTGGCACGATTCCAAATACGCCAAGAAGATGATCATGGACGCGATCGAACGCGCCAAGGCGAGCAAGTAGCGCTTCGGATCAGTTGTCGACCCGGCCGAAGGCCGGCACGTTGCCGATGACGGTGTGCCGGTCCTTGCCGCAGGCGAAGGTTCGCGCCTTCTCGTCGGCGAGTTTACGCGCCTGGTCGTTGGCTTGCGAGTTGCCGGTGGCCAGTACGAGGCCGACGGTGCAGCCGACGCGGGCGTCCATCTGGCCGACCTTGGCGACGAGCAACACTTCGGTCGACTTGTTCTCATCCTCGCCATTGCTGATCGTGCGGCGGTGAATGACCGCGAAGGGTACGGCCTTGTCGCCATTGGTCTCGACGCGCCATTCGATCTTGGCCCCGGACGAATTGAAGGCGGAAAAACTCTCCCAGACGGATGTCATGTCGCCGCTGGGCGGAAAACCATAAAACAGCGATTCGCGGGCATCGTCATAGGCGATCAGCACGGGATAGCCACGGTAGCCCGAACAGGCGAGGTCGGCCCAGTCGCCGTCGCCTTGTTCGGCCTGAGCGTAGGTCACGCAGTCCTTCTTCCAGTCGAGATCGGTATAGGCGCTCGATATGTCACCGGCATGGGCTGCCTGAGAGAGGCCGGCGAGGGCAAGCGGGATCAGCAGGCTGCGCATGACGGATATCTCCGTTGGAGCTCGCCACAACGTATCGCCAATCGCTATTTCTTCAAGCTTGCTTCAATCAGCAGGTCGGCATTGCGGGCGACCGACTGCGCCGGTCCACCGAGCCCGAACAACTGGCCGCTGATATAGGCGCCCTCGAGCAGCAGCAGCAGCCCGTCGCCCAGCGTGTCGGCATCCCCAGCGCCCATCGCGGCGGCCATGGCGCGGAGCCGGCGGCGCAGTTCCTGCTTGTTGTCTTCGCTCACCATTCGGGCCGGATGGCCGTGCTCGGGGTATTCGACCGCTGCGTTGGTCATGCCGCAGCCGCGGTAATCGGGTCTTTGCGTGCGCTTTCCGACGCGGGTCAGGAAAGCCTTGATCTGCGCGCGCGGATCGCCAGGATGGGCGTCGACAGCCTCATCGAAGCGCTCCCAGAATTCGAGGTCGTATTGCCGCAGGTACGACGCAGCCAATTCGTCCTTGGAGGGGAAGCTGCGGTAGAGACTGGGCTTGGTGACGCCGGCACGCTTGACGATCTCGTCGACGCCGATCGCCCTTATGCCGCGCCGGTAGAACAGGTCGTAGGCGACGTCGAGGATCTTCTTGGCGGCCTTCGGCGGGGCCGATGCATGACCATCGCTGATGGTCAGTTCAATTTTTTTGTTGGTTGGCATCATGGGACTCGATTGACAGTGTTACCGATCGGTACGTATACATGTTGCCACCCTGCAACGTACCGGTCAGTAACATGATAGCTCAATCCCGCCCATTTGGCCAGCGCTACGCCTTCATCGTGGTCGGCGTCATCTTCCTCTGCCTGCTGATCGCCGCCGGTCTGCGCTCGGCACCCGCCGTCATGATGCTGCCGCTCGAAAACAGCTTTGGCTGGCGGCGCGACGTCATCTCGCTGGCCGCCGGTGTCGGCATCCTGCTCTATGGCCTGACTGGTCCGTTCGCCGCCGCGCTGATGGAGCGGATCGGACTGCGCCGCACGCTGATCGCCTCGCTGGTGATCATGTCGGGGTCGACCGCGCTCAGCCTTTTGATGACCAAGCCCTGGCATCTCTTCATCACCTGGGGCGTGTTCTCCGGCATCGGCTCAGGCGCCGTCGCCAGCGTGCTCGGCGCCACCATCGTCAACCGCTGGTTCAAGACCAATCGCGGCCTGGTCATGGGCTTGATGTCGGCCTCCAGCGCGACTGGCCTCCTGGTGTTCCTGCCGCTGCTTGCCTCGCTTGCGCAAACGGGCGGCTGGAAGCCGGTCGCGGTCGCGGTCGCGGTTGCCACGGCCTGCCTGCTGCCGCTGGTCTGGCTACTGGTGCCGGAGCGTCCGGCCTCGATCGGCATGGTGCGTTATGGCGCCGAGGCTGATGACGTGCCGCCGACATCGCCGGCATCGCAAGGCAATTTCCTGGCGCACACGCTCAACACGCTGCGCCGCGCCGCCGGCACGCGGGTGTTCTGGTATCTGTTCGCCACCTTCTTCGTCTGTGGCTTCACCACCAACGGGCTGGTCGGCACGCATTTGATCGCGTTCTGCGGCGACATGGGCATCGGCGAGGTGCAGGCGGCCGGCCTGCTGTCGATGATGGGCATTTTCGACCTGATCGGCACGACGCTGTCCGGCTGGCTTACCGACCGTTTCGACCCGCGCAAGCTGCTTGGCGTCTATTATGCCATCCGTGGCCTGTCGCTGATCTACCTGCCTTATTCCGGCTTCTCGGCGACCAGCCTGATCATCTTCGCGGTGCTCTATGGCCTCGACTGGATCGCCACCGTGCCACCGACGCTCAGGCTCGCCAACGAGGCGTTCGGCGACCGCAGCGGACCGATCGTGTTCGGCTGGATCGTCGCCGGCCACCAGGTGGGAGCTGCCACGGCGGCCGCCTTCGGCGGCACCATGCGCGAACTGCAGGGCAATTACGAACTGGCCTTCCTGATCGCCGGAATGACGGCCATCGCCGCCGCCTGCATCTCGCTGCTGATCAATACCAGCCGGCCGGCCTTCGATCCCGAACCGCAAGCGGCATAGGCGCGGCCCTCCCTTCTCCCCTTTTGGGCCCGTTGCCTTATTGATCTCTGGGCGTGAGAGGAGACGGAAAGGGCAGCCCTGTTCATTGTTATCAAACGTTCATGATTTCGAGATGCGCCTGAAACATTGAGGCTGGAGCTTGGTGGCAACGTTCAACGCCATCCAGGAGACAGCCATGAACAAGCTCTCGATGACTCGCCGCGCTTTTGTCACCTCCGCCAGCGCCGCTGGTCTGGTCGGCGTTTCCAGCCTGGCGCTGCCCTATTATTCTCGCGCCAACCAGCGCCCGGCCTTCACCCATGGCGTCCAGTCGGGGGATGTCGACGCCACCAGCGGCATGGTGTGGACGCGCACGGATCGCCCGTCGCGTGTCATGTTCGAAGTGTCGTCGACCGAGAATTTCGCCAACGCGATCCGGCTGGCGCCGCTCGATACGTCGCCGGCCAGCGATTATACGGTCAGACGCCTGCTCACCGATCTCGCTTCCGATCAGGACATCTTCTACCGCATGACGGCAGCCGACCTCGCTGACATCAACGCCGTCTCCGAGCCGATCGTCGGCCGCTTCCGCACCGCGCCGGCCTCGAAGCGCGACATCAAGTTCGCTTGGTCGGGCGACACCGCCGGCCAGGGCTGGGGCATCGACGAGACCGGCATGAAGACCTACGCCACGATCGGCAAGCATACGCCCGATTTCTTCCTGCATTCGGGCGACACCATCTATGCCGACGGCGCGATGAAGGACGAGGTCGACCTGCCCGGCGGCGGCAAGTGGAAGAACGTCGTGCTAGTCGATGGCAAGCGCAAGGTCGCCGAGACGCTGGACGAATACCGCGACCAGTGGAAATACAACATGATGGACAGACACGTCCTGGGTCTCAGCGCCATCTGCCCGACCTTTTATCAGTGGGACGACCACGAGGTGCTGAACAACTGGTCGGATTCGAAAAATCTGAGCGCCGACGATCGCTACACGGAAAAATCCATCCATGTGCTGGCGGCCCGCGCGGCCCGAGCCTTCCATGAGATGACGACGATCCGTTACGAGCCGTCGGAGCCCGGCCGCGTCTACCGCAAGATAGCCTACGGGCCGCTGCTCGACGTGTTCTTCCTCGACATGCGCTCCTATCGCGGCCCCAACGGTCCGGACATGCAGGATGAGATGACACCGCAATCGCGCATGCTGGGCGAACAGCAGACGAAATGGCTGAAGCGGGAGCTAGCCAACTCCAAGGCGACATGGAAGATCATCGCCGCAGACATGCCGCTCGGCCTCGTCGTCTGGGACGATGGCGTCAAAAAGGCAGGCGCGGAGGCTGTCAGCAATGGTGACAACGGTCTGCCAAAGGGACGCGAGCTGGAGATCGCCGACCTGCTGCGCTACATCAAGAATGCCGGCATCAGCAACACCGTCTGGCTCACCGCCGACGTGCACTACACAGCCGCGCATTACTACAATCCCGAGAAGGCGCAGTTCCAGGACTTCAGTCCATTCTGGGAATTCGTCTCCGGCCCCATCCATGCCGGAACCTTCGGCCCGAACGATTTCGACATGACCTTCGGTCCGGAGCTGAAGTTCATCAAGGCGCCGACAGCCGAGCAGGGGCAGAACCTGCCGCCGTCAGCCGGCCTGCAATTCTTTGGCCTTGTCGACATTTCCGGCGCCACCGAGCAGATGACCGTGCGGCTGATGGATCGCGACGACAACGAACTCTACAAGATCACGCTCGAGCCGGTACGGTCGGCGTAAAGACCTGACGGTCGTCAGTCCGGGTAGCAGACCATTGGAATGTTCGGCCAGACGGCGCTGTCGCAGTTGGCTGCGTCCTGGCGCTGCTTGAAGGCGGCGCTGACCGGGCCGGTCACCATCGGATCGACGCCGTCGGGGGCGTCGGCGAAAGCCTGCTGGGCCGAAGGCGCATCGATCGGCAGGGCCGGCCGTGCTTCCTTCAGCGTGGCGGCCGACTGCGCGGCGTTGGCCGCCAGCAGAACGGCAAAGGCCGCGGAGGCGATAAGCGGCCAAAATCGGTTGAGTTTATCGGTCATGACGTTCGAACTGCCCGGGCCCTGAATGGTTCCCGCCTTGGTTAACAAAATCATTTCACACGCAGATGCTTAAGATTTGATGAGTATTTGGTGTTGCGCTTCCCCTTTCGCAACTGCGAAAAACCCTGTATGAGCCGCGCAACCGAAAGAGGCAGCGCCTTTGGCCTGCTGCCTGCAACGCTTCCGAGATCAGAACATGAAACTCCGTAATATCGCGATCATCGCGCACGTCGACCATGGAAAGACCACCCTGGTCGACCAGCTTTTGAAGCAGTCCGGCTCGTTCCGCGACAACCAGCGCGTCGCCGAACGCGCCATGGATTCCAACGACCTCGAAAAGGAACGCGGCATCACCATCCTGGCCAAGGCGACTTCGGTCGACTGGAAGGATACGCGCATCAACATCGTCGACACGCCCGGACACGCCGATTTCGGCGGTGAGGTCGAGCGCATCCTGTCGATGGTGGATTCGGCCATCGTGCTGGTCGACGCCGCCGAGGGCCCGATGCCGCAGACCAAGTTCGTGGTCGGCAAGGCGCTGAAGGTCGGCTTGAAGCCGATCGTCGTCATCAACAAGATCGACCGGCCGGACGCCCGCCATGTCGAGGTCGTCAACGAGGTGTTCGACCTGTTCGCGGCCCTCGACGCCACCGACGAGCAGCTCGACTTCCCGATCCTCTATGGTTCGGGCCGCGACGGCTGGGTCTCGGAAAATCCGGAAGGCCCCAAGGACCAGCAGCTTGCGCCGCTGTTCGATCTCGTGATCAAGCATGTGCCGGCGCCGACCGTTCATCCCGGCCCGTTCCGCATGATCGGCACCATCCTGGAAGCCAATCCCTTCCTTGGCCGCATCATCACCGGCCGCATCGAAAGCGGCACGCTGAAGTCGAACCAGGCGGTCAAAGTGCTGCACAATGACGGCACGCAGATCGAAACCGGCCGCATCTCCAAGATCCTGGCCTTCCGTGGCCTCGAGCGCCAGCCGATCGAAGAAGCGCAGGCGGGCGACATCGTCGCCATCGCCGGCCTGTCCAAGGGCACGGTCGCCGACACGTTCTGCGACCTGGCGGTGACCGAAGCGCTGCATGCGCAGCCGATCGATCCGCCGACCGTGACCATGTCTTTCCTGGTCAATGACAGCCCGCTCGCCGGCACCGAAGGCGACAAGGTGACCAGCCGCGTCATCCGCGACCGCCTGCTGCGCGAGGCCGAAGGCAATGTCGCGCTGAAGATCGAGGAATCGCCCGACAAGGATTCGTTCTTCGTCTCCGGCCGCGGCGAATTGCAGCTCGCCGTGCTGATCGAGACGATGCGCCGCGAAGGCTTTGAAATCGCCGTGTCGCGTCCTCGCGTCGTCATGCAGAAGGGCGACAACGGCGAATTGCTGGAGCCGGTCGAGGAAGTCGTCATCGACGTCGACGAGGAACATGCCGGCGTCGTCGTGCAGAAGATGTCGGAGCGCAAGGCCGAGATGGTCGAGCTGCGCCCGTCCGGCGGCAACCGCCAGCGCATCGTCTTCCATGCGCCGACGCGCGGCCTGATCGGCTACCAGTCGGAACTGCTGACCGATACGCGCGGCACCGCCGTGATGAACCGCCTGTTCCATGCCTATGAGCCCTACAAGGGCGAACTGCCGGGCCGCACCAACGGCGTGCTGATCTCCAATGAGCAGGGCGAGTCGGTGGCCTATGCCATGTGGAACCTCGAAGACCGCGGCCCGATGGTCATCGATCCGGGCGTCAAGGTCTATCAGGGCATGATCATCGGTATCCACTCCAGGGACAACGACCTCGAAGTCAACGTGCTGAAGGGCAAGAAGCTGACCAACATCCGCGCCGCCGGCAAGGACGAGGCGGTCAAGCTCACCCCGCCGATCCGCATGACGCTGGAACGCGCTCTGGCCTGGATCCAGGACGACGAGTTGGTCGAGGTGACGCCGAAGACCATTCGCCTGCGCAAGCTCTATCTCGACCCGAACGAGCGCAAGCGCTTCGAGAAGTCGGCCAAGGCTGTCGGCGCGGCGTAATCTTCTGATTCCTTGTATAAAAAGGGGCGGAGCACCGGGTGCTCCGCCCCTTTTTATTCAACCGCCGGCTGCCGAGATGATGGCTTCGCGGTCGGGTTCACCCTCCAGATCGATCAGCACGATCGTCCCCTCGCGAGCCGCTCTGCGCAGGGCTTTGGCCCCGTCCGGCCTTACGGCCAGCAATCGCCTCTCTTGCAAGGCCTGAAGCCGCGACCGCGAGATGCCGAGTTCGTTGGCAAGCAGGCGGTTGAGGCGGAGCGATATCGGCATTTCCAGCCCAAGCCTGAGTTCCAGCGCTGTCGCGCTTTCGCTTGTCTCCCCAACCAGATGCCTTTGCACGGCGACATCGGGGAACTCCTCGACATGTCCTACCTGATTGCGTAGCGCGGAGACGTTGAAGGCATGGCGCCGGGCCAGCCCCGGATCATTGCTTTCGAGCGCCTGCAGCAGCGCCGGTTCGATGTCGCGGCGGTTGCAGCGTTCGAGAATGCCGAAGTTCCAGGAATTGTCGCAATCGACGCAGCGATAGATCAGCCACACGTCGATGCGCTTGCCGTTGGCGTTGACGCGGAATTTTCCGCTGCAGCGATACGCCTTCACGCCGCCGCAGCGATTGCAGTTGATGAGGGGTCGAGGAGCGATTGCGGGCGCGATCGCCCAGTGGATACGCACAGTGCCGGACATGCCGATAAGCCCTTCCCGTCGGGAAGTTCATCCGGTCGGCAATCTCGAGATGCCCATGCGGGCGCGGCGTGGCGGTAGGCTGCGGAGATTGTGAAGTCGGGTGTCGCTGGCGGAAAGCGCGCGACAGCGGTTCAGCAGTGCCAAACCGGTCTCGAACCGCCGCCAGAGGAACACATGAAAATGAAAACAGGCATCGCGAATGCGGCGCCATGCAGGTGTGTCGGGGGAGTTGACGAGACCGGCGGTTACGTAGGCAAAGTGAAGCTCAGAAATTGTTTCGCGGCGGTTCTTCTAGCCGCGGGACGCGGAAACGGCAAGGGATCGCGAGCAAGGGATCGCGAGCATGGAGGCCCGGGCTGCCGACCAAAGCGATTACCTTGTCTTTGCCAATGCTGCTGTTGCTGGCTAGTGTGGCAGTCAAACCTCAATCCGAGATCCCCTGCCATGCATCTCACCTCGCTGCTCATTTTCGCCGCTGCCCTGTTTGTCGCTGCCGGTTCACCGGGCCCCTCGATCGCGGCTCTGGTCGCGCGGGTCATCTCGAAGGGCTTTCGCGACGTGTTCCCGTTCCTGCTCGCCATGTGGATCGGCGAGGGCATCTGGCTGTCGCTGGCGGTGTTCGGGCTGGCCGTGGTGGCGCAGACCTTCCACTTCGCCTTTGTCGTGGTGAAATGGGTCGGCGTAGCCTATCTCGCCTACCTCGCCTGGAAGATGTGGACCGCACCTGTCGACGCCAGGGAAGGCGAGATGCCGCGCGAGGATTCTCCGGTGAAACTGTTCTTCGCCGGCATGGCGGTGACGCTCGGCAACCCCAAGATCATGATGTTCTACCTGGCGCTGCTGCCGACCATCATCGACCTGGCCTCGGTCAGCATCGTCGGCTGGGTCGAGTTGACGGCGACCATGGCCGTGGTGCTCATCGCCATCGATCTCGCCTGGGTGCTCGCCGCCTCGCAGGCGCGCAAGCTGCTGAAGAGCAAGCGCGCCATGAAGATCGCCAACCGCGTCAGCGCCACGACGATGGCCGGTGCTGCCGCGGCCATCGCGGCGCGGTCCTGAACCGGCGCGTCAACCCATCATATTGAGGATCGGCGCGATCTCGACGTTGCAGTTCGGCTCCATCAGGATCGGACAATCCTTGGCCTTGCTGGTGGCGTCGTCGATGTCTTTCGCCTCGATGATCGAATAGCCGCCGGTCGGGTTGCTGCCGCCATTGTTCTCGACCTCGCCGCCGGGCAGGACGGTTTTCGACATGCCAACCGGATTGCCACGATCGACCACAGCCGAGCCAAGTTTTCCGAACCAGCCCGTCCAGCTGTCCGTCAACGCCTTTAGATCGGCCTCGGTCGCCGGCATCTTGCCGGAACCGTGATAGACGTAGAGAAACTTCGCCATGTTCTCCTCCCTTCATCCGCGGCATCGAACCGGCATGCGGTCACGCCGCGCGCCGATCATCGGACCAAACGGGCAAACAATCAACGAAGATGAGGGATAGCTAATATAAGGCGGGCAGGATTCCGGCCGCCGCGCCTCACCTTGCCATGGCGTGGTATTCGTCGTTCGGCCGCATGTCGATCGCCGCCGCCACGCGGTTCGACATGTTGAAGAAGGCAGCGGTCGAGGCGATGTCCCAGATGTCGCGGTCGGTGAAGCCGGCCTGACGCAGCGCGGCCCGATCGGCCTCGACGATCTTGGCCGGCTCTTCGGTCAGCTTGACGGCGAATTCGAGCATTGCGGTCTGCTTGGGCGAAAGATCGGCGGCGCGGAAATCCATCACCATCATCTCGCCGAGCGCCGGGTCGCCGGACAACTGGCGCACCGCCGCGCCGTGCGCGGTCAGACAGTAGTAGCAGTGGTTGATCGAGGAGACGGCGACCGCGATCATCTCGCGCTCCAGCTTCGACAGGCCAGACTCGCCCAGCATCAGATCGTTGTACATGTCGGTGAAGGCGCGCAGTTTCTTGTCGTCGAAAGCGTAGGCCTTGAGCACGTTGGGAACGAGGCCGAGCTTCTCCTCGCATTTGGCGAAATAGGCTCTTGTCGGCTCGCTCAACTCTTCGGGAGCCAGATCAAGCGCCGAAATTTTGCCGTTCATTGGTCATCTCTCCACCCTGGATGATGGCTTGCCGCCGAATTCCGACAATTCTTGGCAAGCCGTCAAACCTTTGTCGCCAAACAGCGGTCATCTGCTACCATAGTCTCAAAAGCATGCGACGGGAGGCAAGAAGCATCATGGCCAGCGTGAAAACCGCAGCTAAGTCGAAGAAGAAGCCAACAGCGGCGGCGAAAACGGAGGAAAGGCCAGCCAGGCTTGCCGATTATTTGCTCGCCCGAGCGCCGGCCGAAGACATCGCGGCCTATGAAGTGGCCGACCTCGAACGCGCCGCCGACCTCGCCGGTCAGGCGGTCGCCGGGCACAAGAAGGGTGAGTGCGTCGTCGCCGTCGAAGCCGATTCGGGTGTGTTCCGCGACGGCCGGCCGGTCACGGTGATCACCGTCGTCAACGACAACATGCCGTTCCTGTTCGATTCCATCCTCGGCGAGGTCACAGAAACCGCCGGCGAGCCGAGCCTGGTCACCCACCCGGTCATCACCGTTCGCCACGGCAAGGGCGGAGTGGAAGAGATCCTCGGCGATGGCAATTTCGCCAAGGACGACGGCAGCCACGATCGGCTGAGCGTCATCCACGTTCATATTCCGCGGCTGACGGCGGAGGCTGCGAACGGCTTGACCGAGCGGCTGCGCAAGATGCTCGGCCAGGTCCACGCCGCCGTCAACGACTGGAGGCCGATGCTGGCCCGGCTCGACCAGGCGATCTCGGAATTCCGCTATTCGGCTGTGCCGCTCGACAAGAAGAGCGTCGCCGAGGCGATAGCTTTCCTGGAGTGGCTGCGCGACGACAATTTCACCTTCCTCGGCATGCGCGAATTCAAATACACCGGCGGCGAGGAAAGCGGCACGCTGGAGCGCGCCGACAAGGCCGGCCTCGGCATCCTGACGGATCCCGACGTGCTGGTGCTCAGGCGCGGCACCGAAGCGGTGACGACGACACCGGAAATCCGCGCCTTCCTGCACGGGCCGGAGCCGCTGATCGTTACCAAGGCCAATGCCAAGTCGCTGGTGCACCGCCGCATCTATCTCGATTACATCGGCATCAAGACCTACACCGCCAAGGGTGCGTTGGCGGGCGAACTGCGCATCGTCGGCCTGTTCACCTCGACCGCCTACACGCGCTCGGTGATGAAGATCCCCTATCTCAGGTCCAAGGCCGAAACCATCATCGCAAAGTCCGGCTTCGACCGCCACGATCATTCCGGCAAGGCACTGATCAACGTGCTGGAGAGCTATCCGCGCGACGAACTGTTCCAGGTGCCGGTGCCGATCCTGAGAAAACACGCCGCGGCCATTCTCGGCCTGGTCGAGCGGCCACGGGTGCGGGCGCTGGTGCGTGCCGACCAGTTCGACCGCTTCGTCTCGATCCTCGTCTTCGTGCCGCGCGACCGCTACGACAGTGTCGTGCGCGAGAAGATCGGCGCCTATCTGAAAACCGTTTTCGAGGGCCGGCTGTCGGCCTATTACCCGGCCTTTCCCGAAGGCGGGCTGGCGCGCGTCCATTTCATCATCGGCCGTTCCGGCGGCAAGACGCCGAAAGTCGACCAGGCGACGATCGAGGCGGCGATCCGAGACATCGTGCGCACCTGGGAGGATGCCCTTTCCGACGCGGCGGATGCCCATGGCGGCGACCAGGCGCTGAAGGCGATCGCCGCGAGGCTGCCGAAGAGCTATCGCGATTCGTTCAGCGCGGCGGAGGCATTGGTCGATGCCGGGCGCATCGCCAAGATCGGCGCCGACAATCCGATCGCCATCGACTACTACCGCCATGCCGAGCAGAAGCCGCATCAGGCGGCGCTGAAGATTTTTCACCATGCCAGCCCGGTGGCGCTGTCGCGTCGGGTTCCGCTGCTGGAAAACATCGGCTTTCGCGTCATCAGCGAGCGCACCTTCGAGGTTGGTGACGTGCAGTCCGGCCGGGTCTTCATCCACGACATGGAGTTGGAGAACAGCTATGGCAAGCCGATCGACCTCGGCGATGGCGGCGCGCTGTTCGAGGACGCGTTCCTGTCGGTCTGGCGCGGCGATGTCGACAATGACGGCTATAACTGCCTTGCCCAGACCGCCGGCCTGTGGTCCGGCGAAATCACCATCCTGCGCGCCTATGGCCGCTATCTGCAGCAGGTCGGCATTCCACAAAGCCAGGACTTCATCGCCGCGGCACTGAACCGCTATCCCGACATCGCGCGCGGCCTGCATGCGCTGTTCATCGCCCGGCTTGGCCCGACCGCCGATGGCGAAGGCGTGGTGGCAGCCAAGCATCTCAAGGCCAAGATCAAGGATGCGCTCGAAGATGTGCCCAACATCGATGACGACACCATCATCCGCCGCTACCTCAATCTGATCGAGGCCTCGCTGCGCACCAATCATTTCGTTGCCGATACGAAGGAGAAAGGCCAGTCGCTGGCGATCAAGCTCGACTCGCAAGCGGTGGAAGGGCTGCCGGCGCCACGGCCGTGGCGGGAGATCTTCGTCTACGGTTCCGAGGTCGAGGGCCTGCATCTGCGCTTCGGCCCGGTGGCGCGCGGCGGCCTGCGCTGGTCTGACCGCGCCCAGGACTACCGCACCGAGGTGCTCGGCTTGGTCAAGGCGCAACAGGTCAAGAACGCGGTCATCGTGCCGGTCGGCGCCAAGGGCGGCTTCTATCCGAAAAAGCTGCCGATGAGCGCCGGGCGCGACGCGATCTTCGAGGCCGGCACATCGGCCTACAAGAATTTCGTCTCCAGCCTTTTGTCGATCACCGACAATATCGGGCTGGACGGCGTCATTCCACCGGCCGGCGTCGTCAGGCGCGATCAGGACGATCCGTACTTCGTCGTCGCCGCCGACAAGGGCACGGCGACCTTCTCCGACACCGCCAACGCGATCTCCGAGAAGCACGGCTTCTGGCTCGATGACGCCTTCGCCAGCGGCGGCTCGGCCGGCTACGACCACAAGAAGATGGGCATCACCGCCAAAGGCGCCTGGGAAGCGGTCAAGCGGCATTTCCGCGAGATCAACCGCGACATCCAGACGTCGCCCTTCACCGTCGTCGGTGTCGGCGACATGTCGGGCGACGTGTTCGGCAACGGCATGCTGCTATCGCCGAAGACAAGGCTGATCGCCGCCTTCGACCATCGCGACATCTTCATCGATCCGGACCCGGACATGGCGGCCTCGATGGCCGAGCGCGAGCGCATGTTCGCTCTCGCCCGCTCATCCTGGCAGGACTACGACAAGAGCAAGCTGTCGGACGGCGGCATCATCGTCTCGCGCAACCAGAAGTCGATCACCTTGCCGGCGGCATCGGCGGCGGCGATCGGCTTGGCCAAGACGACCGCCACGCCGGTCGAGATCATGACCGCCATCCTCAAGGCGCCAGTCGATCTCCTGTGGTTCGGCGGCATCGGCACCTATCTCAGGGCGTCGACCGAAACCAATGCCGAGGTCGGCGACCGCGCCAACGATGCCGTCCGCATCACCGCGCTCGACGTTCGTGCCAAGGTGATCGGCGAAGGCGCCAATCTTGGCGTCACGCAGCGGGCGCGCATCGAGTTCGGCATGAATGGCGGCCGCTGCAATTCCGACGCCATCGACAATTCGGGCGGCGTCAACTGCTCCGACGTCGAGGTCAACATCAAGATCGCGTTGGCGTCGGCCATGCGCAAGGGATCGCTGACGCGCCCGGCGCGCAACAAGCTGCTGGCCGAGATGACCGACGAGGTCGGCTCGCTGGTGCTGTCGAACAACTACCAGCAGACGCTGGCGCTTTCGATCGCGCGCAAGCGCGGGCTCGCCGACATCGCGCATCAGGCGCGGTTCATGACCGCGCTCGAGGCGCGCGGCCTGCTCGACCGTGCCGTCGAGACGCTGCCGTCGCCGGCAGCACTTGCCGAGCGCGAGGCACGCGGCGAGCCGCTGACCCGGGCAGAGCTCGGCGTGCTGCTCGCCTACGCCAAGATCGTGCTGTTTTCCGACATCGTCGCCAGCGACGTGCCTGATGATGCGCATTTCGACCGCGACCTGATGGGCTATTTCCCGGACCGGATGGGCAAGAAATACGCCGCCGAGATCCATGGCCATAGGCTGCGCCGCGAGATCATTGCCCGTGTCGTCGCCAACGACCTCGTCAATCGCGGCGGCCCGTCCTTCGTCAACCGGCTGCAGGAAGCCACAGGCCGCACCGCCGCCGACGTGGTGTGCACCTTCGCAGTGGTGCGCGACGGCTTTGCGCTGCCGGCGCTCTATCGCGAGATCGACGCGCTCGACAGCCAGATCGACGGCCAGGTGCAGCTCGATCTCTACCAGATGGTCAGCCGGCTGATCTATGTGACCAGCGGCTGGTATCTGAAGAACGATGCCGGCACGGCGCCGCTCGGTCAGCGCATCGCCGAGTTGCAGGAAGCGCGCAAGGCGCTGGAGCCGAAACTTGTTTCGCTGCTGCCGGCCTTTTCACGCGAGCGGATCGAGGAGAAGCGGCACGGGCTGTTCAAGGCCGGCGCGCCGGAACGGCTGGCCGGGCAGTTGGCTCTGAGCGAGGTGGCGGAATTGATCCCCGACATCGCCCTGACGGCGCGCACCGCCGGTGCCGACATCGTCGCCGCGGCCAAGGCTTTCTTCGCCGTCAGCGACGCTTTCCGCATCCCGCGCGTCGAGGACGCCGCGCGCTCGATCACGCCTTCGGACTATTATGACCAACTCGCTCTGTCCCGTGCCACCGACACGATCGGCGCGTCGCGTCGCGGCATCGCGGTGGCGGCGCTTACCGGCCATGCCGATACGGCGGATCCGGTGGCGGCCTGGCTGGAAGCCGGCGGCGAGCGGGTGGCGCGCATCCGCGAGCGGTTGCAGGCGCTGACCGAAGGCGGCGACATCACCGTGTCGCGGCTGTCGGTGGCGTCGGGCCTGATGAGCGATCTGACGGGGATGTGAGGTCGATAGCGTGCATAGCAGCTTGGCGCATGCATTGTCATGCCGCGCTGGTCGACCCCCACTCCGTCTCGGCTTCGCCGAGCCACCTCTCCCCCGATCGACGGGGCAGAGGAAAGGCGCCAGGCTCTTTGCCGTCAACGCGCGTCCAGCAACGCTCCTTTCCTTTCCCTCCGGAGGGGGGAAAGGTGGCGCTGCGAAGCAGCGACGGATTGGGGGCAATCAAGCCTCGGCCGATCAGTCACGCTAATCACACAAGATGTGCGCATAGCGTAGCTTTCGTGGGGTACGGAACCCAGGAGCAATGAACGGCAGCTGGACGCTTGTCATTTGCGCGGTCATGAAAAACATGCAGACATGGCGCCCGACACGGGCGCGGCCGGGGGAATCATCATGGCGGTAGAAACAGTGCAGCGTGCATCCGGACGCGGCATCTGGGGATGGATGTTCTTCGACTGGGCGGCGCAGCCGTTCTTCACGGTCGTCACCACCTTCATCTTCGGTCCCTATTTCGTTTCGCGCATGGCTGGTGATCCCAACACCGGCCAGGCCGTCTGGGGCTACGGCATCGCCGCCGCCGGGCTGGTCATCGCGGTGCTGTCGCCGATCCTCGGCTCGATCGCCGACCAGACCGGGCCGCGCAAGCCGTGGATCGCCTTCTTCGCCGCGATCAAGATCACCAGCCTTATCCTGCTGTGGTTCGCGGCGCCCGGCTCGAACCTGTTCCTGGTCGTGGCGCTGTTCTCGCTGGCTTCCGTGGCTGCCGAGTTCTCCACCGTGTTCAACGATTCCATGATGCCGCGGCTGGTGCCGAAGAGCGAGATCGGCCGCATCTCCAACGTCGCCTGGGGCCTCGGCTACCTCGGCGGCATGATCGCGCTGATCTTCGTCGTCACCTGCCTGGCCGGTTCGCCGGAGACCGGCAAGACGATCATCGGCATCGACCCGCTGTTCGGGCTCGACCCGAAGCTCGGCGAAGACGCCAGGGCCACCGGACCGCTATCGGCCGGCTGGTATTTCCTGTTCATCCTGCCGATGTTCTTCTTCACGCCGGACGCCATCAAGGGCATCCCGATCGGGCCCGCGGTGCGCGAAGGCCTGTCGGAGCTGAAATCGACCCTGGCCGAGGTGCGCAAGCGCGGCGGCATCTTCCGCTTCCTCGTCGCCCGCATGATCTACCAGGACGGCGTCAACGCCCTGCTGGCGCTCGGCGGCACCTTCGCGGCAGGCATGTTCCACTGGTCGATCACCGAGATCGGCATGTTCGGCATCATCCTCAACGTGGTCGCCATCTTGGGCTGCTGGGTCGCCGCACGGCTGGACACCGCGCTCGGCTCAAAGGCCGTGGTGATGATTGCGCTGGTCATGCTGTCGGTCGCCACCATCGGCGTCGTCTCGACCGGCCCGGGCTTCACGCTGCTCGGCCTGATCCAGCTGCCGACCACCGATTCCGGCGGGCTGTTCGGCACGGCGGCGGAGAAGGCCTACATCCTGTACGGCCTGCTCATCGGACTGGCTTTCGGTCCTGTGCAGGCGTCGTCACGTTCCTACATGGCGCGCAGCGTCACGGCCGCCGAATCCGGCCGCTATTTCGGCATCTACGCGCTGGCCGGCCGCGCGACCAGTTTCCTGGCGCCGTTCCTGGTGGCGACGATCACCGCGGTGAGCGACTCGGCCCGGCTCGGCATGGCGGTGATCATCCTGTTCCTGGCTATAGGTATGGCGATCCTGCTCAGGACGCCTTATCCGGCGGATCGGCCGGTGGAATAGCGCCTCTTCCTTCTCCCCTTGCGGGAGAAGGTGGCCGAGCGAAGCTCGGTCGGATGAGGGGTGCGCCAGGGAACGCCAACGCCTCACTCCGCTGGAACACCCCTCAACCGTCTCGGCGCTGTCGCGCCGATCCACCTTCTCCCACAAGGGGAGAAGGAAAAAGGTGCTTCAATGCCTGAAATGCCTGACGCCCGTGAACACCATGGCGATGCCATGCTTATCGGCGGCGGCGATGACGTCGTCGTCGCGCATCGAGCCGCCGGGCTGGATCACCGCTGTGGCGCCGGCTTCGATGGCTGACAGCAAACCGTCGGCGAAGGGGAAGAAGGCGTCGGAGGCGACGACCGAGCCCTTGGTCAGTGGCTCCGCCATGCCGGCCGCTTCCGCCGCGTCGAGCGCCTTGCGGGCGGCGATGCGTGAGGAATCGACGCGGCTCATCTGGCCGGCGCCGATGCCGACGGTGGCGCCGTCCTTGGCGTAGACGATGGCATTCGACTTGACGTGCTTGGCTACGCGGAAGGCGAATTTGAGGTCGGCCATTTCGGCCGGGGTCGGCGCGCGCTTCGTCACCACCTTCAGCTCGAGCTCGTCGACCACGGCATTGTCGCGGCCCTGGACCAGCATGCCGCCGGCAACAGACTTGACTGTCGTACCGGGCGAACGCGGATCGGGCAGGCCTCCGGTAACCAGCAGGCGCAGGTTCTTCTTCGCGGCGACGATCGCCGCCGCCTCGTCGGTTGCGTCTGGCGCAATGATCACCTCGGTGAAGGTTTTCACGATCTCCTCGGCCGCCTCGGCGTCGAGGGTGCGGTTCACGGCGACGATGCCGCCGAAGGCCGAGACCGGGTCGCAGGCCAGCGCCTTGGCGTAGGCGGCTTTCAGCGAGGCGCCCTCGGCGACGCCGCACGGGTTGGCATGCTTGATGATCGCCACGGCGGCGGAGCGGCCGGGATCGAATTCGCCGGCCAGTTCGAAGGCGGCGTCGGTGTCGTTGATGTTGTTGTAGGACAGCTGCTTGCCCTGCAGCTGGCGCGCCGTGGCGACGCCCGGCCGCTTGTCGCCATTGACGTAGAAGCCGGCGCCCTGATGCGGGTTTTCGCCATAGCGCATCACCTCGGCCAGTCTGCCGCCGAAGGCGCGCCAGGTCGGATGCTCGATGTCGAGTGCCTCGGCGAACCAGCCGGAGATCGCCGCGTCATAGCTGGCGGTGCGGGCAAAGGCCTTGGCGGCCAGCTTCTTGCGGAAATCCAGCGACAGCGAGCCGATGTTCATCTCCAGCGCGTTCAGCACCGAGGCGTAGTCGCCGGGATCGGTGACGATGGCGACGTAGGCATGGTTCTTCGCCGAGGCGCGGATCATCGCCGGGCCGCCGATGTCGATGTTCTCGACGATCGCGGCGTAGTCGGCGCCGGAGCGGCGCACTTCCTCGAACGGATAGAGATTGGAGACGACGAGATCGATCGGCTCGATGCCATATTTGCGCATCGCCGCCGAATGTTCGGGATCGTCGCGCACGCCAAGCAGCGCGCCATGCACCGATGGATGCAGCGTCTTGACGCGGCCATCCATGATCTCGGGAAAGCCGGTGAGCTCGGAAACGTCGCGCACCGTCATGCCGGCCTCGGCGATCGCCCTGGCGGTGCCGCCGGTCGAGACCAGTTCGACGCCGGCCGCGGCCAATGCCCTGGCGAAGTCGATCAGGCCGGTCTTGTCGAAAACGGAGAGCAGGGCACGGCGGACGGGAACGAGGTCCGGTGCGGGAATGTTCTTGGCGGCGAGGGCCATGGGCTGGCGGCCTTTCACGGCTGGTGTGATGGATGCCCGCGCCGTAGCATATGAGGCCCGGAAATCAAGCGCCGCGCGTCATTCGACGGCTTCATACGCAATTTGGCGGCATCCAGTATAAGCTCATCTGCTCGCGACGGAGGAAAACCTATGGCATTCGTGCGTATTGGCCAGTTCAGGGCGTTGCCGGACACGACGGAGCAGTTGCGGGCCGTCTACGAGGCCGAGGCGATCCCCGCCATCCGCGCCGCCAACGGCAATATCAGCGCAGTGCTGCTGCAGCAGCACCAGGCGCGCGACACGTTCATGGCAATCACCGTTTGGAGCACGGCCGAGGATGCCGAGCGCTATGACCGAAGCGGCGAGGCGGCGGCGATGGTCGACAAGATCCGCTTCGCCTTCGCCGGCCCGCCATCGCTCAGCACCTATCAGGCCTTCGGTATCCCGCAGCAGGCTTGAGCGAGCCGACTGGTTTGGCGGCGGTTCAGTTGTTTTCCGGATAGCCGGCGATGCTGGTGCGCGTCAGCTGCCAGTGGACTTCGGACACGTCCGACGCCTTGAAGGCAAGCACGATCTGGCGGTTGCGGCGCGGGCCGCCAAGACCGGCGAAATAGATCGATTCCTCGACCTCCGGCACCACTTCGGCCGAGGTGAACACCCAGGTATCGGCCTGATCGGCGGTCAGCACCAGGCGGTCATGCTCGTCCTGCAAAAGGTTGATGTCTGGATGGACATGGAAGCGCACCGTGATGAAGTCGCGGCCATTGTTGCGGATCGCGGCATTGCCGGGCCGCTGGAACCGATCCCTGCCGGCGAGCACATTGCCGTTCGAGGACAGTTTCAGGTCGCGCTCATGCAGGAAGCCGAAGCGCTGGAGATAGCCGTCATGACGGGCGATGAAGCCGTGAACGCCCTTCTGGTCGGTGCGCTTGCACTGGACATGCTGCGGGCCGCCGATCAAGGGGGAACCCAGCTGGTCGTTGACCCGCAGCGAATGGGTGAACCGCGCCGACGAGGTGTCGTTGATGGTGGCGGTCGAGTGCGCGGCGGTGGCGCGGGCCAGCGGCCGGAACTCGGCGGCGCCATAGGTGTCGATGCCGGCGTTGACGATGTAATGCTGGCGGCCCGACGACAGCTCGAAGGCAAGACAGCCGGCGTGGGCCGCGTTGGACACGTCGACCGGCGGCGGCAGGCCGGTATCGGCTATGACGGTGGTACCGCCCATCGACAGCCGCTCATAGCCCGAATGCGGCGCGTGCAGCAGCGGAGCTCCGGCGGTGTCGTCGTGGCGCAGGATGGTAGCGATGCGGTCGTGGATCGTGGCGCCCATGCCGTTGAAGCGGGCCAGGCTGCCGTCCTGGTGGCGGAAGAAGCGCAGCGCCGGCAGCATGCGGTCGATGGCGCCGATCAGCGCCTGCGGCGGCGCCTCCGCCTGGTTGGCGTAGGTCTGTCGCAGCGGCAAAAGGTCGGCGAGGATTTCCAGCACCGTCATCGGATTGCGTGAGATATGGCCGCCGTCGGCGAGGATCTGGCGGTTGAGTTCCTCGGCCAGCTTGCGGGTGGCGCCGCGCAGCGCCGAAGCCGGTGCCGGCAGGGAAAGTGCCGCGAAGGCCAGCGCGATGCGAGCCCGCAGCCGGTCCTTGCCGTCGGGCATTTCGCGGGCCATCGACCTCAGGTAGCGGATCTGGACGGCCAGCGATTTCAGGAAGGCGCGATAGAACGGAAACTCCGCGCCTTGCAGCACCACGGAAGAATGCTGCAGCCAGGCGATGATGCGCTTGGCCGTGATGCCAGGTTCCCAGGCGATGCCGGAAATATGGCTGCCATGCATGGTGATCCAGTCGGAAACCAGAGCGCGGGCATTGGCGGCGGCAAGCTCGGTGCCGGCTGCACGCATATGGCGAAGCCAGCGGAAGCCATGCAGCGTCTTTTGCCAGCCGTGATTTGGAACATTGATCTGGAAGGGTGACTTGCCGCCGGTCTCGACCAGATGCCCCGACAAGGGATAGCGGCCGTAATAGATCTCGAGCGCGATCTGCGGGTCGGCGAGGCGCAAGTCCGGCGGCGCGATCAGCACGCGTTCGGGCGTGCGCCCGGAATAGCGCCAGCGATAGACTGGCCCGGCGCGCAAGCGCCGGCGCGTCTTGCGCCAGAACTCCTTCGCGACAAGCGTCCAAAGACGCGTCGTGTTGCTGGCAACCAGTGCCAAAAGCCCTCCTGAACGTCCTCTACCCCGGTGCAAGTTTATATGATTCAAGAACTTATGCGAAGGCCGATTTCGCCTGATCGAGCCACTTCACGCGGCCGTGGCCGGGTCGTCCCTAAAAAAGTCACGTCTTTTCCGGGTCATACACCCGGTTCATGCCGCGACTTATGTCCTCTTGTGGCGGTGGCGATCGGCACCAGGCATAGTGCCGGCTGGTCATGAGCGAAAGGGTCCGGGTCGGTTTTCCACCCATGGGAAGAGTTGAGATACCAAGCTATTGTTCTGCCAAGGTCGAAGCCATCCAGGTGATTGAAATGTCGATATCAGCCGGCGAACAGGCATTGCGGGGCGCCCCGCCGGTTGCCTTGACAGCCAACGGCAAGGTGCTGTCAACGATGCCGAACAGGCTGGGCTACCTTTCCCCGACGGACCCTTCCGTCGGCGTCGAGGCCATTCGCCGCCTTTTTGGAACGCAAGGCTATGTCTGGCTGAAAGGGCTCTTGCCGCGCGGTGAAGTGATCGAGTTTCGCGGCTGGGTGCTTTCCCATCTTGCCGATAGCGGACTTTTGAAGCCGGCGACCAACCCTTCGCTCGGTATCGCTTCCGACAGTGCTATCGATCACCAGCTCGCCAATCGCCGCTTGATGTCGGTGGTCCGTTCGACAGCCTATGAGGGCTTTTGCGCGCAGCCGCGCCTATCGCGCCTGATGGACGCTTTCACGGGCGGGCTATCCTACTTGCACAAGCGAAAGATCATGCGCTTCACCTTGCCCGGCACCGCCACCGCGACGCCCGCGCATTACGACCTCGTCTATCTGCGCGGCGGCACAAGCCGCGTGGTGACGGCCTGGATACCGATCGGCGATGCCTCGATCGACATGGGAGGTCTCATCTACCTGGAGGGATCGCATGCCATCGGCGCTACCCTGGAGGCACAATTCGCCAAGGAAAATGCCGATCTCGGTCCCGAGGAACGCATCAGCGCCTACAACCGCAATATGACAGAGGGTGGCTGGGTGTCGAAGGACCTGCCTCACATGGCGGAACGGTTCGATACAAGGTGGCTGATGGCGGATTTCGAGGCGGGCGACATCGTCCTTCACTCACCCTACATGATCCATGCCTCCACGACCAACCAGAGCAAAAACGGACTGATCCGGCTGTCGACGGATATCCGCTACCAGAATGTCGACGACGAAATCGATGCTCGTTGGAGCAACCACTGGAGTCTGGACGACATGCTTTAGGGTGTGTTGATATTCAGATGAGACCGGCCTGCAAATGGCCGCTTCCTGCGCTTCCGGTGCTCACGTACGAAAAGTACGCTCCGCTCCGGTTCTCGGAAGCCACCATTTTCGACTCGGTCTGACCTGAATCTCAGCACACCCTAGGCGATATTCAGGGTGATGCCGGCCTGACCTGAACGCGCCCTAAACTGCCCGGCGCATGCGCGCGGCGAAGAAGCCGTCCAGACCCGAGCGCTCCGGCGCTCCGAGATCGAGATCCGCGGGCGTGGTGCGCAAAGTGCCTTGCGCCGTCAAGAACGAATCGATGCCGGCAATCTCGCCCTGATGCAGGGGATCGTCGGCGACTGTCGGCGTCGCCTTGAGGAACGCGCGATGGAGATCCTCCCCTTCGATCGGGTCGAGCGAACAATTGGAAAAGACGATCCGGCCGCCCGGCCTGACCAGAGTGACGGCGCGGGCCAGCAGCCTGTTCTGCAGATCGGCGAGTTTTTCGACATCGGCCGCCGTCTTGGTCCAGGGCACGTCGGGATGCCGGCGCACCGTGCCGGTCGACGAGCAGGGCGCGTCGAGAAGCACGGCGTCGAACAGTTCCGCCGGCTCGTAATTGATCAGGTCGGCCTGGACGATGTCCGCGGCAAGGCCGAGGCGGTCGAGATTCTGCGCTAGCCGGGCCAGCCGGTTCTTCGAGGTGTCGACAGCGGTGACCCTGGCTCCGGCCAGGATCAACTGCGCGGTCTTGCCGCCGGGCGCCGCGCAGAGATCGGCGACGCGCAGCCCCCTGACATCGCCGAACAGCCGGGCGGGAAAGCTGGCCGCCGCATCCTGCACCCACCAGGCGCCCTCCGCGAAGCCGGGCAGTTCGATAACGGGGCCGGCAAGATTTTCCACTCGAACCGTTCCGGTCGGCAGCACGATGCCGCCGAGCTTTTCGGCCCACAGCTCGGGATCGGCCTTGACCGTGAAGTCGACCGGCGCCTCGTGCCGGTGGGCGGCGAGAATTTGCTTCGTCTTGTCGGCGCCATAGGCGGCCTCCAGCCGGTCGGAGAACCATTTTGGCGCTTCGTCGGTGGCGGCAAGGGCGGCGGGCAATTCCGTTTCCTTGGCACGCGCCAGGGTGCGCAGCACGCCGTTGACCAGGCCGGAGAAGCGCTGCGTACGCGGGTCGGATTTGGCGTGGGTCACCGCCAGGTCGACAGCGGCGCTGTCGGGAATATCGAGGAACAGGATCTGCGCGGCCGCCACATGCAGGATGTGGGACAAAGCGGTGGCGTTGGGCGGCAGCGGCTTTTCCAGGCGCCGCGTCAGCAATCCCGTAATGGTCATGCGATAGCGCAGCGCGGTGACCAGGATGGCGCGCACCAGGCCACGGTCGCGCGGATCGAGCGCCTTGTATTGCGGATGGCCGTTCTCGTGGTCGGTCAGGCCGTCGAGCGGCGTCCTGGCATCGATGACGGCGGCAAGCAGCCGCGCAGCCGCCTTGCGGACAGCGAGACCGGCGACGAATTCGCCGCCGTCCTTGTGTTCCTGCTCGCCTGAAACCGTGCGTCGAGGTCCTCTGTCCGCCACGCTCACGACCACCGGCCCTTGGGCCCGGTCGGGTTGCGACCCCATGGATTGGAGTTCGGCTTGGCGGGTTCGGCGGGCTGTTCCGGTGCGGCCGGCTTGCCCCACGGCCCGGCCGATTGCGGTTCGTCGGCCCGCGGCGGCGCAGGCGCCCTGCGTTCCGCTGTCCGGGGGGCACTGTCGCCCATCCGCCGCGCCATTTCCTGCAGCGCAGCGATGCGGTTCTCGGTGGCCGGGTGGGTGGAGAACAGACTGTCCATGCGCTCGCCGTGTAGGGGATTGATGATGAAGAGATGCGCCATCGCGGGATTGCGCTCGGCATCGGGGTTGGGAATGCGTTCGGCGCCACGGGCGATCTTGTCAAGCGCCGATGCCAGCCACAGCGGGTGTCCACAGATTTCGGCGCCGCGCCGGTCGGCCTCGTATTCGCGGGTGCGGCTGACCGCCATCTGCACGATCATCGCGGCGAAGGGCGCCACAATCATCGCCGCCAGCACGCCGACAAAGCCGAACGGGTTGTTGTCGCGGTTGCCGCCGAGGAAGAAGGCGAAGTTGCCGAGCATCGAGATGGCGCCGGCAAAGGTGGCGACGATGGTCATGGTCAGCGTGTCGCGATGCTGGACGTGGGCGAGTTCGTGCGCCATGACGGCCGCGACTTCCTCATGGGTCAGCCGCTGCAGCAAGCCGGTGGAGGCGGCAACCGCGGCGTTCTGCGGATTGCGGCCGGTGGCGAAGGCGTTCGGCTGGGGACTGTCGATCAGATAGGTTTTGGGCATCGGCAGGCCGGCCTGCTGGGCCAGCGCCTGGACGATGGCGTAATATTCCGGCGCGTTCTTCTCGTCGACCTCGACGGCATGGTTCATCGACAGCACCATCTTGTCGGCGTTCCAGTAGCTGAACAAATTGGTGCCGGCGGCGATCACCAGCGCGATCATCATGCCGCCCGACCCGCCGATCAGGAAGCCGACGCCCATGAACAGCGCCGTCATCGCGGCAAGAAGCATGGCGGTGCGAATGGTGTTCATCGGCTGCTCCTGTCCAGATCGCGAAAGGGGGTCGATAGTCCTCGGCTCATCGCTATATGATGGGAAACGCCTGTCCCCGTTTCAATCCGCTGGAAATATCGCATGAACGACGAACCCAGTAAAACGCCGGCCGAAACCGATGGCGACACGCCGCCAAAAGAGCTGACGCCAGCCGCCCGCCGTGCCCTCGCGGAAGCCGAGGCACGGCGCGCCGAATATCGCGAGAAGGAGGCTGCCCTGCCGAAGGAAATCGGCGGCCGTGGCGGCAAGGAACCCGGCCGCTACGGCGACTGGGAAGTCAAAGGCCTGACCAGCGATTTTTAGGGTATGTTAAGATTCAGGTGAGACCGGCCACCATTTTCGACTCGGTCTGACCTGAATCCCGACACACCCGATAGCGCCACCCCTAGGCGGCGCTGCGTTGGGCCTCAAGCGCCAGCCAGCCGCGCTCGTCGACGGTGATGCCGACGGCGTCGTAGCCTGCGATGGCGGTATGTTGCGTCGCCATCGGATGCTGGTGCGTGGCGTTGATCACCATGACCGCGGCTTCCGCTGCCTCGGCCGCCCTGATGCCGGCCGGGGCATCCTCGAACACCAGGCAGTCGCGCGCGTCGACGCCGAGCCGTCTTGCGCCAAGCTGGAAGCAGTCGGGCGCCGGCTTGCCACGGGACACGTCTTCCGCCGCGACGAGGACGGCGGGAACCGGAATGCCGGCAACCTTCATGCGTGCAAGCGCCAACGAGCGTGGCGCTGAGGTCACAATCGCCCAGCTCTCAGGGGGCAGCGCCTCGAGAAACGTCACGGCGCCGGCGATCGGCATAATGCCGTCCAGATCGTCGGCCTCGGCTTTCAGCAACAGGTCGGCCTCATGCGCCGGATCGACGCCTGGGAGGGCAAGGCCGGTGATGGTCTCTATCGCCCGCACACCGTGGATCGTCGGCAGGAAGGCGGCGACGTCGAGGCCATGGCGGCGTGCCCAATCGCTCCACACCCGCTCCGCCGAGGCGATGGAGTTGATGAGCGTGCCGTCCATATCGAAGAGGAAGGCGGCGAATTTTCTGCCTGCAAACATGATTTTCCTTGAAGTCCGGGGAGCGTGTCGAGGGAGGGCGCAACCGTAACGTCAAGGCGCCGACATGGGAAGGCGCGAGGGTGTCTTTTCGGACGGGCCAGGGAACCACGGCTCCCCTCTGGCGTTTCAACGACACTGCTTTCCATGACCGTTGAAGGGGGGACCTGCGATGCTGATCCGGCTCGGCTATGAAATCGCCATTGAATGCGCCGAGGCCACTCCGGTGATTTCGCTGCTCGAGATCCACAAGGACAGGCAGGCCGACATCAAGCGGCAGACGCGCGTCCTAACATCGCCATCCGTGCCGACCAGGCTCTACCATGACATGCACGGCAATGCCTGCCGCCGCTTCACCGCGCCTGCCGGAGGCTTTCGCATCCTCTACGACGCGGTGGTCGCGGACAGCGGAGAGCCGGATGAGGTCAACACGCTGGCCAGGGAACTGCCGGTGGCCGAATTGCCCGACGAGGTGCTCGTTTATCTCCTCGGCAGCCGCTATTGCGAGACCGATCATCTCAGCAACCTCGCCTGGCAGCTGTTCGGTCATCTTCCATCCGGCTGGGCGCGGGTGCAGGCGATCGTCGACTATGTCCACAACCGCCTGTCGTTCGGCTACGGCTATGCGCGTTCGACCCGCACGGCGGCGCAGGCGCATGAGGAACGGGTCGGCGTCTGCCGCGACTTCGCGCATCTGGCGATCACGCTCTGCCGCTGCATGAACATCCCGGCGCGTTATGTGAACGGCTATCTCGGCGACATCGGCGTGCCGATCGATCCGGCGCCGATGGATTTCTCGGCCTGGATGGAAGTGTTCCTGGACGGCAAATGGTACACGTTCGACCCGCGCCACAACCGGCCCAGGACCGGCCGCGTCGTCATCGCGCGCGGCCGCGACGCCATCGACGTGCCGCTGCTGCACAGCTTCGGCCCGCACCGGCTCAGCCTGTTCAAGGTATGGACCTATGAACAGGAAGGCAGGCTGTTCAATCCGCCCTACCACGGCATCGACAAGACGGTCAGCGCACGGATGCTGGCCTGAGTGTTCCGTTCGCGCCGCAACCGCCTCAGCAAGCTCGGGACAACTGGTCCGCTTCGGCACACAAGCGCTGTGCCGCAACAGGACGTCGCCGGATGTGCCGCGATCCCTGGGCCCAGCATGGTAAGCGCCTCGTAAACGAAATCGCGGTGGCGGTTTTGCATTTACCGGTCATTCACCCTGACGCGTACCAAAGTTCAACAAAAACAATGCGGTAGTTGCGAGCCGCTCGCTCTCGGAGCGTCACGGCGTCATCCGGCTGGAATCCTGCATTGCCTTTTGCGCGGCGACGAGGCCGAGGCAAGCGGAGGCTGTTGGAGATGCGGAATTACGGGGGTCTTGTTCACGCGGTCGGCGGGTTCGCCAGAGATCGCGGTGGAAATTTCGCGGTCCTGTTCGGCTTTGCTGCCTCCGTCTTGGCGCTGGCCGCCGGCTTTTCTGTCAACATCTCGCAGCTCTACAATGCCAAATCGAGCCTGCAAGGCGTGGTCGACGCCGCGGTGACATCAACGGCACGCGACCTGACCACCGGGGTCATCAAGGAAGCCGATGCCGACAATTCGGTGAAGGCCTTTCTCGTGGCCAACAGCGCGGCGGGCATCCTGCAGCCGGACCAGGTGGTGCTCGACAAGCTGATCGTCGACAAGACGGCTAAAACCGTGCAAGCAAATGTGCATGTCGATGTCGCCCTCTATTTTCCGCTGTTCGGCATCGGCGACATGCAGCGCGTCGCCGCTTCCACCACCGCGCTCTATTCGGACAAGGCGGTCGAGGTGGCTATGATGCTCGACATCACAGGATCGATGGCCAAGCGGGGCAACGTCGACAAGATCGGCGATCTGAGAGCAGCCGCGAGAAACGCCGTTCAGACCATGCTCCAGAACCAGGATCCCAAGAGGCCCCGTATCCGCGTCGCGATTGTGCCTTACGCGTCTGGCGTGAACGCCGGCAAGCTAGCGGAAAACGTCTATGCCGAGACGCAAGGGAGCTCGGAGCTGCCACCTGTCGCAGGCAGTTCGCTTCTTGTCGCCAAGACGGGCAAAGCCTTGCTGCCGTCCTTCAGCGACTACATCTCCATTGTTGGCGCGGCGATGCCACATCCGGATAATTGCACCACAGAGCGCAAGAACAAGAATGGCGATGCGGATCTGAGCGCCGACGGCCCGGACACGGTTCGCACGGACAGGAACGGCAAGAAATATTATGCCCTGGTCAACCGGGACGATCATCTCGATGGCGGGGGAATGAACAGGTGCCCTGATGCGGAAGTGATCCCGCTGACCGCGGATTCCGACGCATTGCTCGATTCGATCGACGATTTCCGGGCCGCTGGTTATACGGCCGGCGCGATCGCCATTCAGTGGACCTATTATATGCTGTCGCCGCAATGGCGCACCGCGATCAAGAATGCCGGTCTCGGCAACGGCGCATCGGATGCCGATGCGAAGAAGATTGCCAAGGTTGCTATCCTGATGACCGATGGCCAGTTCAATACCGCCTTCGCCGGGGCTGGGGGGAGCTACAACGGCCAGGGCGACCTTGCGCGCGGCAACGCCGAAGCGCTGTGCGGCAACATGAAAAATGACGGCATTGAGATTTTCACCATCGGCTTCGATCTGAACGACAAGGACATGTCGGCAACCGAGCGGGACCAGGCAAAGGCGGTGCTGAAGGGCTGTTCGTCGAAAGACGCCTCCGCCGCCGAGAGACATTACTTCGAGGCGTCTACCGGAGCAGAATTGGACGCCGCCTTTCAAGAAATCATCCGCAACACCGAAAAGGTCGCACTGACCCAGTAATCCGCCCAAAAAGGAAAAGGCCGCCGCTTCTTGCGAAGCCGGCGGCCTTCCGTGTTTCCGTCCATGGCGCGGCCTGTGGCGGCGACCCAAGGGTCACCCTCCGCGCATCTCGCGCCTTAACGGGAAGACTGCTTCCCGAAAGTGCAATCCTGCGAGGCCACGTTCTGGAAAACGAAATCACTCGACATCGGATCACCTCCTTTCGATTTGTTGAACACATGGACATGATGGGGTGCGTTGCAGCAAATGACAAGGTGCCATGCTGAAAAAGGCACCTTGTCGGAACCACGGAGCATTTCAGGGCGCTTGCGATCTCCGCGCCAAATAGACAAGATCGCGTCATCGAGCCGCAGGGGGAGGGAGCAATGGACGCTACCGAGAAAGCCGCGCGAGTCGTTCGAACGGTGATCGAAACGCTGAAGCCCGGTTTTGCCGTCAGGCTGTGGACCGGCGAGCGGATCGGCCCCGCCGGCGGGCCGGTGCTCACCGTCAACGACCAGGACATCGTCTGGCAGGTTGTGAGGCGACCGTCTTTGTCGACGCTGATCGAGATGTGGATTTCCAAGACCATAGACATCGAAGACGGGACGCTGTTCGATTTCTACGCCCTGCCGTCGCAAGGCAAGCTGCGGACCAAGATCAAGTCGCTGCCGAAGCTCGCGATCCTGCGCGACCTGCCTTCCGTGCTTTTGTCACGCAAGCAGATGAGCACGCGGACCGATCTGTCCGGGCGCAATCCCTATGTCAGCGGTTCGAGCCAGGAAGCGATCCAGCATCACTACGACATTTCGAACGCCTTCTACCGGCTCTTCCTCGACGAGCGAATGGTCTACAGCTGCGGCTACTTCAAGGATTTCGCCAACGGCATCGACCAGGCGCAGGCCGACAAACTCGACCACATCTGCCGCAAGCTCCGGCTGAAACCGGGCGAAAGGCTGCTCGACATCGGCTGTGGCTGGGGCGCCATGCTGATCCATGCAGCGAAGAATTACGGCGTCGTCGGCCACGGCGTCTCGCTGTCGCAGGCCCAGACCGACCTCGCCCGCGAGCGCATCCGCGCCGAGGGGCTGGAGGACCGCATCACCATCGAGATCAAATCCTATGCCGAGCTCACCGGCAGCTTCGACAAGATATCGTCGATCGGCATGTTCGAGCATCTGGGTATCGCCAACCACGCCGCCTACTTTTCCACCGTCCACCGGCTGCTGAAGCCGGGCGGCATCTACCTGCATCACGCCATCACCAGGCGCAGCAAAGGCGACATGAAGAAGACCCTGCGCAAGGGACCGGAATACAAGGCATTGCTCAAATACATCTTTCCCGGCGGTGAGCTCGACACGATCGGCATGACAACAGGCAATCTGGAGGCGCATGGCTTTCTCGTCTACGATGTCGAGAATTTGCGCGAACACTATGCCCGCACCTGCAGACTGTGGGCCGAGCGGCTGCACGCCCGCTTCGATGAAGCGATCGCCGAGGTCGGCGAGGCCAAGGCGCGGCTGTGGCTGCTTTATCTGACCGGCTGTTCGATTACCTTCGAGCGCGCCTCGGCGCAGATTTTCCAGACCGTCGTCACCAAGCGCGCACGCGGCCCGAGCGGCCTGCCGCCGACGCGGGCCGATCTTTATCGTTGACTACACGAACCGCATCTCGTTGCCGAGCTTGATGCTGGCTGGCTTGTCGACCGTACAGTAGACTCCCAGATTGTGCGCGTTGTGGCGGACCAGGTTGCGCAGGATCCCGGGATCGTTGTCGAAGCCGTCCTGGGCGATGATGGTGAAGCCGCAGCGGCGGCATGGTTCGGAAATCGTCAGCAGCAATTCGCCGACCGCGAGCTTGCGGCCGATCCATTCCGTCTCCGGAAACGAGCCTTCGATCGCCGCCATGTCGACGACGATGTTGGGGCGGAAGCGGCGAGGGTCGGCTGCGCCGTCCGGATGCAGCGCCTTCAGGCGCGCCAGCGAAGCCGTGGTCAGGAGATGGATCGGCGCCTTGCGGTAGCGCTCCGCCGTCAATGGGCCGGAATAGCCCGGCGCATTCTCCTGGCGGAACGGCCGGATCGAGGCTTCGAAGCCGAGATAGGCCGACACCGCGCGGTCGCTCTCGACGCCGGGAGCAGGCAGCCATTCGCCGTCGGGGACGGCGACCTCGAGCTGGCGAGCGGGGTTCAACCGGGTGCGGATCAACGGCACCTTGTGCCATTTCTCGGCGCGGTCCGGCCGGGCGATCTCGTTGTCGGATGCATCGACCAGGCCGAACATGCGGTCGCCGTCGATGCTTTCGAGCGCGACCGAGATCGCCTCCACGCGTTCGCCAGCGAGCGAGCTCGCCGGATAGCGCCAGAGTTCGCTGACAGTGCCGAGCAAGGCCGCGTCCCGCATCAGCCCTTCTTGTTCTGCCGGTTGGCGACCAGGTCGTCGACCACGGCTGGATCGGCGAGCGTCGAGGTGTCGCCAAGGGCGGCAAAATCGTCCTCGGCGATCTTGCGCAGGATGCGGCGCATGATCTTGCCGGAACGCGTCTTGGGCAGGCCCGGCGCGAACTGGATCTTGTCGGGCGAGGCGATGGCGCCGATCTCCTTGCGGACATGGGCGACAAGCTCCTTGCGCAGCTCTTCGGTCGGTTCGGCACCCTTCATCAAGGTGACGTAGCTGTAGATACCCTGGCCCTTGATGTCGTGCGGGTAGCCGACGACGGCGGCCTCGGAGACCTTCTCATGGCTGACCAGCGCCGATTCGACTTCGGCCGTGCCCATGCGATGGCCGGAGACGTTGATGACATCGTCGACGCGGCCGGTGATCCAGTAGTAGCCGTCGGCGTCGCGGCGGCAGCCGTCACCGGTGAAGTACTTGCCCTTGTAGGTGGAAAAATAGGTCTGCACGAAACGATCGTGATCGCCATAGACGGTGCGCATCTGGCCCGGCCAGGAATCGGTGATGCAGAGATTGCCGTCGGCCGCCCCTTCCAGCACCTTGCCTTCGCCGTCGACCAATTGCGGTTTGATGCCGAAGAAGGGGCGCGTCGCCGAACCCGCCTTGAGATCGGTGGCGCCGGGCAGCGGCGTGATCAGGATGCCGCCGGTCTCGGTCTGCCACCAGGTGTCGACGATCGGTACCTTGCCGTTGCCGACGACGTTGAAATACCACTCCCAGGCTTCCGGGTTGATCGGCTCGCCGACCGATCCCAGCACGCGCAGCGACTTGCGCGAGGTCTTCTTCACAGGATCGTTGCCGGCGCCCATCAGCGCGCGCAATGCGGTCGGCGCGGTGTAGAAGATGTTGACCTTGTGCTTGTCGATGACTTCCCAGAAGCGCGACTGCGACGGATAATTCGGCACGCCCTCGAACATCAGCGTGGTGGCGCCGTTGGCGAGCGGGCCATAGACGATGTAGCTGTGGCCGGTCACCCAGCCGACATCGGCGGTGCACCAGTAGATGTCGCCGTCATGATAGTCGAAGACATATTGGTGCGTCATCGAGACATAGACGAGGTAGCCGGCGGTGGTGTGCAGCACACCCTTCGGCTTGCCGGTCGAGCCGGAGGTGTAGAGGATGAACAGCGGATCCTCGGCCTTCATCTTCTCCGGCTTGCACTCGGCCTTCACCGTCGCGATTTCGTCGTGGTACCAGACGTCGCGGCCCGGAGCCCAGCCGATCTTGCCGCCGGTGCGGCGCACGACCACCACTTTTTCGACTTTGGTGCCGGCCTTGGCTGCGATCTCGATCGCCTTGTCGGTGTTCTCCTTCAGCGGGATCGGCTTGCCGCCGCGCAGGCCCTCGTCGGCGGTGATGACGAAAGTCGACTTGCAGTCGTCGATACGGCCTGCCAGCGCGTCCGGCGAAAAGCCGCCGAAGACGATCGAATGGATGGCGCCGATACGCGTGCAGGCCAGCATCGCATAGGCGGCCTCCGGGATCATCGGCATGTAGATGGTGACGCGGTCGCCCTTCTTGACGCCGTGCTTCTTCATCACATTGGCGAGTCGGCAGACATGCTCGTAAAGCTCGTTGTAGGTGATCTTCTTGTCGTCGTAGGGGTTGTCGCCTTCCCAGATGATGGCGGTCTGGTTGCCGCGCTTCTTGAGATGGCGATCGATGCAATTGTAGGAAACGTTGGTCAGCCCGTCCTCGAACCACTTGATCGAGACCTTGCCGTCGAAGGAGGTGTTCTTGACCTTGCTGTAGGGCTTGAACCAGTCGATGCGCTTGCCGTGCTTGCCCCAGAACTTGTCCGGGTTCTTGATGCTGTCGGCATACCATTTCAGGTAGGTATCATTGTCGATCAGCGCATTCTTCTTCCACGCCGGCTGGACGCGATGGACATGAACCTCGGACATTCCTGACTTTCCTCCCGAACCAATCGCCGGCTTGAAATGCCGGCGGGATCGCGGCGACACGACCGCGAATTCGGCGGCATTATTACCAGTTCCGCCGTTACGGCAATATTAGACGTTGGATTCGCGCGGCGGGATGCCGCAGGCGGGCTTTGGAGAGCTGTCAGCACTCAGTCGAACGCGCTGCTAACTGCATGTTTTCGCGTGCTAAAGCTGGTTTCGATGAAGAAAAAATCAATAGACGGTTAATCAACGGCGCGCACAATCGGCTTTGGGAGGACAGGAGAATCAACAAGGGACCGCCCAGGGGGACCGCAATGCGCGATCATGCCGAAATGGACCTGATGCTCAAAGGCTATGGCCTGACCACGGCCAAGTTTCTGTACCACTTTCCCGACCACCCGCATTTGCTGCAGAGCTTTATCTGGCAAGACTACGACATCGCGCCGAAGTTTCCGGTGCTGATCAAATTCATCGAGTTCTGGAAAGCCAAGCTCGACGGGCCGCTGCACTCGATCAGCTACACGCACCAGAAACTGATCGCGCCGAACGAGTGGCGCAAGGTGGATGGCGAGTTCGTACTGCATTAGGGGCGGGCACACGGCCGTTGAGGTTGGCGCTCGACGGCGCCCCCCTCTGTCCTGCCGGACATCTCCCCCTCAAGTGGGGAGATCGGATGTTGTGACGGCTTTCGCCAATATCGAGCGTAAAGAGATGGCGCGGTGGGTGAAACTGCCGATCTCCCCCCTAGTGGGGGAGATGCCCGGCAGGGCAGAGGGGGGCGCTGTCCCGCGAATCTCTCGTTAATTGCAGGAGCTCACACCGCCGGTGGGTTCAGCCGCGCAAAGCCTTCCTGGCGGCGATAGGGGAAATACGGATAGGGCGCGGTGACTTCGCTGGCGGCATCGAGCTTTTTCATCTGCTCCGGTGTCAGCGTCCAGCCGACGACGCCGAGGTTCTGGCGCAGCTGCTCCTCGTTGCGGGCGCCGATGATGACCGATGACACGGTCGGGCGCTGCAGCAGCCAGTTGATGGCGATCTGCGGCACGGTCTTGCCGGTTTCCTGCGCCACCGCGTCAAGCGCATCCATCACCCGATAGAGATGCTCGTCCTCGACCGGCGGACCGAAGCTCGCGGTGTCGTGCAGCCGGCTCGTTTCCGGCAGAGGCTGGCCACGGCGGATCTTGCCGGTCAGGCGGCCCCAGCCAAGCGGGCTCCACACCAGCGCGCCGACGCCCTGGTCGAGGCCGAGCGGCATCAGCTCCCATTCATAGTCGCGCCCGACAAGCGAATAGTAGACCTGGTGCGCGACATAACGCGGGTAGCCATGCTTGTCTGCTTCCCCCAGCGACTTCATCACTTGCCAGCCGGAGAAGTTGGAGACCCCGACATAACGCAGCTTGCCGGCGCCCACGAGCGCGTCCAGCGTCGACAAAACCTCGTCGATCGGCGTGCCGGCATCGAAGGCATGCAACTGCAACAGGTCGATGTAGTCGGTGCCGAGACGTTTCAGCGCGGCATCCACTGCCTTGATCAGCCGAGAACGCGACGAGCCGTAGTCGGCCGGTCCCTCGCCCACCGGCAGCGAGGTCTTGGTCGAGATCAGCACGGCGTGGCGGCGGCCTTTTATGGCTTCGCCGAGCACCTCCTCCGAGGCGCCGTTCGAATAGACGTCGGCGGTGTCGAACAGATTGACGCCGGCCTCGAGGCAGATGTCGACCAGCCGCCGCGCTTCCCTGGCGTCGGTGTTGCCCCAGGCACCGAACAGCGGGCCGGAGCCGCCAAAGGTTCCCGCGCCGAATGAAAGTGCGGGCACTTTCAGGCCCGATGCGCCGAGAGGTCGATAGTCCATTTTTCTGCTCCTGATGATATCGAAAACGGATTGCGGACGAACTTACGAGTTGGCGCAGACAGGCGTGCCGAGCGAGGCGCTGCGGTCGAGGCGCAGCGCCAGCCCGGCGACGCCAAGGGCCGCGACCGGCAGCAGGGCGGCGACCCAGGTGAGCGCGCCAAGGCCGAGGCCGTGGGCGATGACCGCGCCGCCAAGCCATGCACCGCCGGCATTGCCGAGATTGAAGGCGGCGATGTTGAAGGACGAGGCGAGGCTCTGGCCGGCGCCTTGGGCCTTTTCCAGCACCCACATTTGCAGCGGCGCCACGGTGGCGAAGGCGGCGGCACCGAGCAGGCCGACATAGACCACGGCCATCACCTGGCTGTGGATGGCGAAGCTCATGGTTGTGAGCACCAAAGCGAGCACGACGAGGCTGCCGAGCACGGACGGCACCAGCCAGCGGTCGGCGACCTTGCCGCCGGCGAGATTGCCGGCGATGAGGCCGCCGCCGAAGACGAGCAGGATCGGCGATACCGCCGCTTCCTTGAAGCCCGAGAGTTCGGTCAACAGCGGCGCGATATAGGTGAAGACGGCGAAGACGCCGGCATAGCCGAGCACGGTGGTGGCGAGGCCGAGCAGGACCGGCGCGCGGCGCAGCACGGCGAGATCGGCGCGCAGGTCGCTCTTCTCGAGCGCCGCCTGGCTGCGCGGCACCAGGGCCAGGATGACGGCGAAGGCGGCGAGGCCGACTGCGGTCACCGCCCAGAAGGTCGCGCGCCAGCCGAAGGCCTGGCCGAGCCAGGTGCCGAAGGGCACGCCGAGGATGTTGGCGATGGTCAGGCCGGTGAACATCAAGGCGATCGCCGAAGCCTTCCTGTTGGGTGCGACAAGGCCGGTGGCGACCACCGAGCCGACGCCGAAGAAAGTGCCGTGGGCAAAGGCGGTGATGACGCGGGCGCCCATCAGCGTCCAGTAGTCGGGCGCCAGCGCACAGGCGAGATTGCCAAGCGTGAAGATCGCCATCAGCGCCAGAAGCACTGTCTTGCGCGGCCAGTTGCCGGTGGCGATGGTCAGCAGCGGGGCGCCGATGACGACGCCCAGCGCATAGCCCGAAATGAGCTGGCCGGCGGCGGAGATCGAGACGCCAAGGTCTTTGCTGACATCGAGCAGCAGACCCATGATGACGAATTCGGTGACGCCGATGCCGAAGGCACCGGCGGCGAGGGCGTAGAGAGCGAGAGGCATGGTGGTTCCCACTTCGGCGATGACGAGCGCCTTGTCCAAACCGCGCTCGACCCGGAAGATCGTGTTGCCTTGCATTGTGAACCAGACTTGCTCCAGGCATATTTTCTGTGAAATAGATTCACAGATGGCCAGATCCGACATCAACCGCTCCGGCGAGATCGAAGTCTTCGTGCGCGTCGTCGAGGCGGGCAGCTTTTCGGCGGCGGCGCGCGCCTTGCGCATGACGCCATCGGCGGTCAGCAAGCTGATCGCCCGGCTGGAGGCCAGGCTCGGCGCCCGGCTGGTCAGCCGCTCGACGCGCAAGCTGCAGCTGACGCCGGAGGGCAGCGCGTTCTACGAGAGCGGGCTGCGCATCCTGGCCGACATGGCGGCGGCCGAGCGCGAGGCGGCGGCGGGTGCTGCGCCGCGCGGGCGGCTGCGGGTCAACACCTACGTGCCCTTCGGCGTGCACCGGCTGATCCCTCTCCTGCCGCGCTTCCTCGAACGCTTCCCCGAAATATCGGTCGACCTGGTGCTGACCGACAGCGTCATCGATTTGATGGCGGAGCGTGCCGATGTCGCGATCCGGGCCGGGCAGCTCGGCGAGTCACGGCTGGTGGCGCGCAAGCTAGGCCAAAGCCCGATGGTGGTGGTTGCCGCCCCGTCCTATCTTGGCGCGCTTGGGACGCCGCGCCTGCCTGCCGAACTCGATCGTCACAATCGGCTTGCCTTCGGCTTCGCCCGCTACAGCGACGGCTGGCCGTTCGCGGACGATACATCCTTCACGGTTCCGGTCAGCGGCAATGCGATGGTCAGCGATGGCGAAGCGATGCGGCTGATGACGATTGCGGGTGCGGGCATTGCCCGGCTGGCGCGCTGGCATGTCGAGCCCGATATTGCCGCCGGCCGGCTGGTGCCGCTGCTGGAAGACTTCAACCCTGGCGATGTCGAACCGACACATGCCGTCTATGTCGGCCACGGCAAGCACCTGCCGGCCAGAGTGCGGGCTTTTCTCGATTTTCTGGTCGAGACCGTGCGGATGGCCTGAAGTGATACCCGGGAGCCGTCCGACTCCCGGGATAGTATTCGTCGGCCGCGTTATGCTTTGGGCGTGAACGGCGCCGGCCGGCGGCCGGCCGACTGGCGTTCGACCATCCAGCCGGGATATTCCGCCGGCAGCGCGCTGACCTCGTCGAGACGGGCGAGATCGTCGGTGTCGAGCTTCACTTCAGTCGCCGCAAGGTTCTGTTCGAGCTGTTCCATGCGGCTGGCGCCGATGATGACGCTCATCACGAAAGGCTTGGCCAGGACATAGCCGAGCGCCACTGTGGCAACGCTGACATCATGTTTCCTGGCAACTTCGCGCATGACGGCAACGGCCGCCCAGGCGCGGTCCTCGTTGACCGGCGGGAAATTGAAGGACGCACGGCGGCCCTCGCCATTGCCGGGCGCGTCCGGGCCGTATTTGCCGGATAGCAGGCCACCGGCCATCGGCGACCACACCATCAGGCCGAGCTTCTCCTCGTTGATGAGCGGCACGATCTCGCGTTCGAGGTCGCGGCCGGCGATGGAATAATAGGACTGGATGGTCTCGAAGCCGGCAAAGCCCTTGGCGTCGGCGATGCCGAGCGCCTTGGCGATGCGCCAGGCCTGCCAGTTGGAAACGCCGACATAGCGGACCTTGCCGCTGGCAACGAGATCGTCGAGAGCCCGCAGCGTCTCGTCGATCGGCGTCACCGTGTCGGTACCGTGCAGCTGATAGAGATCGATGTGGTCGAGCTGCAGCCGTTCGAGGCTGGCATCGACCGAATCCATGATGTGGCCGCGCGAGGAGCCGCGCTGGTTCGGCCCGTCGCCCATGGCGCCATGGACCTTGGTGGCAATCACCACGCTCGATCTGGCAACGCCGAGATCCCTCAGCGATTGGCCGAGCAGCCTTTCGGACTGGCCGAAGGAGTAGACATCGGCCGTGTCGAAGAAATTGACGCCGGCGGCAATCGAGCGGCCGACGATCTCGTTGACGCCCTTCTGGTCGAGGCTGGCGATCAGGCCCCATTGGGCATTTTCACCGGCGGCGCCGAAGGTCATGGTGCCGAGGCAAAGTTCGGAGACGAACATCCCCGTATTTCCAAGCTGATTGTAACGCATGGCGAAGGCTCCAGGAGAATTATGACGACGTCAAACAAATAGGAACGGTACGTTTCGTTTCCAGCGTTGGCGTAACGACCGCGCGAGATTGGCCCAATGCGCGTGAGCGTAGATGGAACGCTTCGAAAAGCAGACGAACGAGCTTAGACGTCCCAGGGATCGAGCACCGTCACGCCTGTATCATCGAAGTCGGCGGTGTTGCGCGTCACCAGAATAAGATCATGGACAAGGGCGGTTGCCGCGATGAGGGTATCGGCGCTGCCTCTTGTGCGGCCGGCCGTGATACGGCCCCAAGCCAACGCGACATGTTCGGTAACGGCAAGAATACGGTCGGCATTGTCCCGCCGAAGCTCTCGCAGCCACAGATCGAGGCGTGTTGCCCTTTCGGGTTCGGCCTTGCGCAGCTTGATGATCCCGCGCTCGATCTCTCCGATCGTAATGACGCTGAGATTGACCGATGTCGGGTCCACCGATGCCAGCCAGTCAGTCGGCTTGGGCAGCCGCCTCTGCACATCCGAAACGATGTTCGTATCGAGCAGATACATCAGAGATCGACGTCCCGGATCATCGTCTTCGGGCGACGGTTGACCTCTTCGGCGAAATCATCGTCCCAGACAGGACCTGTCAAAAGGTACTCCGCTAGCGATTTTTTCCTTCCAGCGAGACGGTCGTAGTCCTCGGCGGAGAGCACCACTGCGGCACGCTCGCCGCGCAACGTCACCGTCTGCGGTCCCTCGCTTCGCGCACGCTGAACCACCTTGGAAAAATTGTTCTTCGCGTCCTGAAGGTGCCAGTTCATGAAATGCTCCTAGCTAGCTTGGCTAGATATAGCATTTGCTCGACGCGGCAGCAAGGAATGCTGTGCTGGCGCCGGGCGGACTAACGGCTGCCGAAGATCGCCGAACCGACACGGACGCTGGTTGCGCCGAAGGCGATTGCCGTCTCGTAGTCGCCGGACATGCCCATCGAGAGTTTGGCGACGCCGGCTTCCTTGCCGAGCTTTTCCAGCAAAGCGAAGTGTGGGCCGGGGTTCTCGTCGGCCGGCGGGATGCACATCAGGCCTTCGATGGCTAGGCCGTGGACGTCGCGGCAGCGGGCGACAAAGGCGACCGCCTCGCGCGGCTCGATGCCGGCCTTCTGCGGTTCCGAGCCGGTGTTGACCTGGACGTAGAGCTTTGGCGCGCGGCCTTGCCGGGCGATCTCCCTGGCGAGTTCGGCGGCGATCTTTTCACGGTCGACCGTCTCGATGACATCGAACAGCGCGACGGCCTCCCTGGCCTTGTTCGACTGCAGCGGGCCGATCAGGTGCAGCTCGATGTCCGGGAAAGCGCCTTTCAGCGCCGGCCATTTGCCTTGCGCCTCCTGCACGCGATTCTCACCGAAGACGCGCTGGCCGGCCTCGATGACCGGGCTGATGTCGGCGGCCTCGAAGGTCTTGGAGACGGCGACCAGCGTCACCGCACCGGCTTCGCGGCTTGCCTCGCGCTCGGCCGTGGCAATCTTCGCCTGGACCGCAAAAAACTGCTGAACGGCGTCGCCCATCTGCAAATCCTGCTGTTTTGGCCCGCGTTTTTGGCCGACGCGATGCCCATATGGTTGACGGGTTTGCCAAACCATGGTGAACACCCGGACCACATTCCCTGAACTGCCGAGCTTGTCGCCCGCAGTCCGTGCATGCTTTTAAGTGAAAAACGTCCCATGGCAACCGAACGATACAATCCGCGCGCATCAGAACCCAAATGGCAGAAGGCCTGGGCTGCCAAGAAGCTTTTCGAAGCGCACAATGACGATCCGCGTCCGAAATACTACGTGCTGGAGATGTTCCCCTATCCGTCGGGGCGCATCCATATCGGCCACACCCGCAACTACACGATGGGCGATGTGGTGGCGCGCTACAAGCGGGCCAAGGGCTTCAACGTGCTGCATCCGATGGGCTGGGACGCCTTCGGCATGCCGGCCGAGAACGCGGCGATGCAGAACAAGGTCCATCCCAAGGAATGGACCTACCAGAACATCGCCACCATGCGCGAGCAGCTCAAGGTCATGGGCCTGTCGCTGGACTGGGCGCGCGAATTCGCGACCTGCGACGTGGATTATTATCACCGCCAGCAGATGCTGTTCCTCGACTTCGTCGAGAAGGGCCTGGTGACGCGCAAATCCTCCAAGGTCAACTGGGATCCGGAGGACATGACCGTGCTCGCCAACGAGCAGGTTATCGACGGGCGCGGCTGGCGCTCGGGCGCGCTGGTCGAACAGCGCGAACTGACGCAATGGTTCTTCAAGATCACCGACTTCGCCCAGGACCTGCTGGATTCACTGGACGGCCTCGACGAGTGGCCCGAAAAAGTGAAGCTGATGCAGCAGAACTGGATCGGCCGCTCGGAAGGCCTGCTGATCCGATGGCCTTTGGCCTCGGACATTGCTGGCGAACACGAGCTGGAAGTCTACACGACGCGGCCCGACACCATCTTCGGCGCTTCCTTCATGGCCATCGCCGCCGATCATCCGCTGGCCAAAAAGGCGGCCGAGACCAATCCGGCGCTGGCGAAGTTCATCGACGAGGTCCGCCATATGGGCACGTCGGTGGCGGCGCTGGAGACGGCCGAGAAAAAGGGTTTCGACACCGGCATCCGCGTTGTCCACCCGTTCGACGAGAGCTGGACGCTGCCTGTCTACGTGGCCAATTTCGTGCTGATGGAATACGGCACCGGCGCCATCTTCGGCTGCCCGGCGCATGACCAGCGCGACCTCGACTTCGCCAACAAATATGGCCTGCCGGTGGTGCCGGTGGTGATGCCGGAAGGCGAGAATCAAGCGACCTTCCAGATCGTCGACGTGGCCTATGGCGACGATGGCGCGATGATCAATTCGCGCTTCCTCGACGGCATGAAGCCGGACCAGGCTTTCGACGAGGTGGCGAAGCTCCTGGAGCAGAAGACGGTCGGCAACCGGCCGATGGCCGAACGCAAGGTGAATTTCCGCCTGCGCGACTGGGGCATTTCGCGCCAGCGCTACTGGGGCTGCCCGATCCCGATGATCCATTGCGAGGATTGCGGCGTGGTGCCGGTGCCGAAGGCGGACCTGCCGGTCAAGCTGCCCGACGACGTCGATTTCGACCGGCCGGGCAATCCGCTCGATCGTCATCCGACCTGGCGGCATGTGAAGTGCCCGCGATGCGGCAAGGACGCGCGCCGCGAAACCGACACGATGGACACGTTCGTCGATTCGTCGTGGTATTTCGCTCGTTTCACCGCGCCCTGGGCGCACGAGCCGACCGATCCCAAGGCGGCGAACGAATGGCTGCCGGTCGACCAGTATATCGGTGGCATCGAGCACGCGATCCTGCACCTGCTCTATTCGCGTTTCTTCACCCGTGCCATGCGCGAGACCGGCCATGTCGATCTGGCCGAGCCGTTCAAGGGCCTGTTCACGCAAGGCATGGTGGTGCATGAAACCTATCGCGTCGGGTCGGCATCGAACGGCCGCTGGCTGGCGCCGACCGAGGTGCGGCTGGTGGAAGCCGACGGCAAGCGCCGCGCCATCGAGATCGCCACCGGCGAGGACGCGACGATCGGCCCGCTCGAGAAGATGTCGAAGTCGAAGAAGAACACGGTCAGTCCGGAGGATATCACCGACGGCTACGGCGCCGATACGGCGCGCTGGTTCATGCTGTCGGATTCACCGCCCGAGCGCGATGTCGAATGGACCGACGATGGCGCCGCCGGCGCGCATCGCTTCATGCAGCGCATCTGGCGGCTGGTATCGACGGCAGCCGAGACGCTGGCCGGCGTCAAGCCGGCGGCGGCCGACAGTGGTGGGGCCGGAGCGGTTTCCAAGGCCGCGCACAAGATACTCAAGGCGGTCGGCGAGGACATCGAGAAGCTCGCCTTCAACCGCGCCATTGCCCGCATCTATGAACTGGCCAATTTGCTGACCGCGCCGCTCAACGACGTGGCGGAAGGCAAGGCCGATCCGGCGATGCAAGGCGCCTGTCGCCAGGCGGTGGAGATCCTGGTGCACCTGATCGCGCCTGTGATGCCGCATTTGTCCGAAGAGTGCTGGGAAGCGCTGGGCGGCACCGATCTGGTTGCCGAACGGCCGTGGCCGGTCTTCGATCCGGCGCTGGTCGTCGACAATGAGGTCACCTATCCGGTCCAGGTCAACGGCAAGAAACGTGGGGATTTGACAATTGCCCGCGACGCGGACCAAGGTGCGGTCGAAAAAGCTGTGCTCGCTCTCGACTTCGTGCAGAAAGCGCTCGAAGGTAAGGCCCCGCGCAAGGTGATCATCGTGCCGCAGAGGATCGTCAATGTCGTTGCCTGACCTTGAGTTGCTTAACCCGGAGAAGACAGAGCTGAGCCGCCTGCTGCGGCACATCGCGCTTGCCGGCCTTTTCGGCTCGCTGGCACTGATTTCGGCTTGCCAGGTGCGGCCGCTCTATTCGAACGCGCCGCTGTCCACGGGCTCGACCGCAAACGCCGAGCTGGCGTCGATTGCCGTCAAGCCGGTCAACACACGCTATGCCCAGCAGGTGCGCAACAATCTGATCTTCGGATTTGGGCGCGGCGCCGGCGAACCGGCCTCGCCGCTTTATTCGCTTGGTCTCAGCGTGACCGAAGCCGTCGATTCGGCCGCGCTGGTGCAGGTCCAGACCGATCAGGACGAGCCGACCGCTGGTTCGGTGACGCTGACCGCCAGCTACACGCTGACCGATGCGAAAACCGGCGCCGTCATCACGGTCGGCAAGCGGGCGATCACCTCGTCCTTCGACAGGCCGCGGCAGGAATTTGCCTCGTATCGGGCGCAGATCGACGCCGAAAACCGCGCCGCGCGCGAGCTGGCCGAAGCCCTGCAATTGTCCATCGCCCAGGATTTGGTCCGGCACGGCAAGACGGCTGGCTAACGCCGTTTTTCGTTTCACGCAAAAGCCGAGCCACGGACGGGCAAAACGCACCGGCCTCCGGGCCGCCAGCGGCATATGAATTCTGGTCTTCGACGCGGCTCGCGTCGGCCAGGGTCCGGTTTTATTTTCAGCTTTTCCATCGCTCCGGCGCTGCCGACGGGAAGCAACTGTTAACCACTCGCTCCCTATTGCTCAGCAGACGTTTCAGAGTGAGTCTTGAGCATGGAATCCAGGCGTTTTCTCCGGGTCAATTCATTGAAGGCAGCTTCGCCCGATGACCCCAGGGTAAAGCGTTTCAACACCATGAGCGACAAGGCGGACGGCCAGCAGCCCGGCGCGGCCGGAGCCGGCAATTCCGGTGATTTCGTCGATCTTGGCGGCAACGAAAGCCCAGCCTGGCAAGACTATTTCTTCCTGGCGCCCAATGTGCGGTTTACCCGCACGCCGGACTACGAAGCCAAGACGCGCCATCCGCAGCGCGACCAGATTGCCGCCGAGCAAAGCGAACCGCCGGTCCCACCGGCGCAGCAAGCAAGCGCACGGCCCGCCGCGGCCCCGCCATCCCATGCAGCCACGTCTTCACCATTGCTGAAGAACCGGAACCCCGTCTTGGACGCCGTCCGTTCGACTGCCGGCAACAGGGGCGCGGTGCTGCAGAGGCCGGCGGATTCGGCCCCGACATCTGCTATGCCAAGGCATGCTGGCGAACCGGCACGGACCGTTGCGCCTGCGGGGTCAAGGATGGTCGCAACATCACGCGCATCCGCGCCGACCCAGGGGACGGCGGCGCCGGTCAAAACCACTGGCCGCGAAAGAGTGCGTTGGCCCTATCTGTCGGATCACGCCTTTTTCGAGGTCATGGCGCCCTACATGGTCGAGGCTCCGTCGCCGGTGCCGCAAGCCGTCCCGGCGCCGCGCCCAGCCGGGCCGGTCGTCGCCAAACCGGCCGAGAGCCACGCTGCGCCCACGGCGGATCCCACCTCGCTGTTCCGCGTCATCGAATGCCTTCCGGGCCTGCAAGCTCCGCCCGCCTCGCCGGACGTCCGTCCGGCCAATTCGAACCAGGCCGAGGTCCAGCCGGTGGCGAGCAGCGCGCCGCGACAGGCCCGGACTGCGGCTGCAACTTCCGCCGTCGCGCGCAATGCCGTTCCGGTCCAGGTCGCGCAAAGCTTGGAGGAGACCGTGCAGGCTCCGGCCGGGCGCGCCTCTTCGCCGCTGCCCAAGGTCGGCAAGATCGTGCCGTCCACGACCGGCGAGGCATACGAGCTTCCCTCCGAGGAGCTGCTCCAGCAGCCGCCGGAAGGGCAGGGCTTCTACATGTCGCAGGAGCGGCTCGAGCAGAATGCCGACCTCCTGGAAAGCGTGCTGGAGGATTTCGGCGTGCGCGGCGAGATCATCCACGTTCGCCCTGGTCCGGTCGTGACACTCTATGAGTTCGAGCCGGCGCCGGGCGTCAAATCGTCTCGCGTCATCGGCCTCGCCGACGATATCGCCCGTTCCATGTCGGCGATTTCGGCGCGCGTCGCCGTGGTGCCCGGCCGCAACGTCATCGGCATCGAGCTTCCGAACGAGACCCGCGAGACCGTCTATTTCCGCGAGCTGATCGAATCGCAGGGTTTCCGCAAGACCAGCTGCAAGCTGGCGCTGTGCCTCGGCAAGACGATAGGCGGCGAGCCCGTCATCGCCGAATTGGCGAAGATGCCGCATCTGCTCGTTGCCGGCACCACCGGCTCCGGCAAGTCGGTTGCCATCAACACCATGATCCTGTCGCTGCTCTACCGGCTGAAGCCGGAAGAATGCCGGCTGATCATGGTCGATCCCAAGATGCTCGAACTCTCCGTTTATGACGGCATCCCGCATCTTCTGACCCCCGTCGTCACGGACCCCAAGAAGGCCGTCACTGCGCTCAAATGGGCGGTGCGCGAGATGGAGGACCGCTATCGCAAGATGGCGCGGCTCGGCGTGCGCAACATCGACGGCTATAATGAACGTGCCGCCCAGGCCCGCGACAAGGGTGAGGCGGTCGTCATGACCGTCCAGGCCGGCTTCGAAAAGGGCACCGGCGAGCCGCTCTTCGAGCAGCAGGAAATCGACCTCGCGCCGATGCCCTATATCGTCGTCATCGTCGACGAGATGGCCGACCTGATGATGGTCGCCGGCAAGGAGATCGAAGGCGCGATCCAGCGCCTGGCACAGATGGCGCGCGCGGCCGGCATCCATCTGATCATGGCGACGCAACGCCCCTCGGTCGATGTCATCACCGGCACGATCAAGGCCAACTTCCCGACCCGGATTTCCTTCCAGGTCACGTCCAAGATCGACAGCCGCACCATCCTGGGCGAGCAGGGCGCCGAGCAGCTGCTTGGCCAGGGCGACATGCTGCACATGATGGGCGGCGGGCGCATTTCGCGCGTGCACGGCCCCTTTGTCTCCGACGCGGAGGTCGAGCATGTCGTGGCGCATCTGAAGGCGCAGGGCCGCCCCGAATATCTGGAAACCGTGACGGCCGACGAGGATGAAGAGGAAGACGAAGGCGACCAGGGAGCCGTCTTCGACAAGGGATCCGTTGCGGCCGAGGACGGCGATTCCAGTTATGACGAGGCGGTCAAGGTGGTGTTGCGCGACAAGAAATGTTCGACGTCCTACATCCAGCGCCGCCTCGGCATCGGCTACAACCGCGCCGCCTCACTGGTCGAGCGCATGGAGAAGGAAGGGCTGGTCGGCGCACCCAACCATGTCGGAAAGCGCGAGATCATGACGGGCCGGCGCCCGCCGGTTGCCACGCCCGACGACGACGGCGCTGATTGACCGGCAGGCCCACGAAGGTCAATAAAAAAGGCCGGTTGCCCGGCCTTTTGGTATCGGATATCGGATCGCTCAGCCGATCTTCTGGCCGGTCTTGGCCCAGTCGGCGAGGAAGGCGGCGAGGCCTTTGTCGGTCAGCGGATGGTTGACCAGCGCCTTCAGCGTGGCCGGCGGCGCGGTGACGACATCGGCCCCGATCAGGGCCGCCTGCTTGACGTGGTTCACCGTGCGCACCGAAGCGGTCAGGATCTCGGTCTGGAAATCGTAATTGTCGTAGATCTGACGGATCTCCTGGATCACCTCCATGCCGTCCGAGCCGGTGTCGTCGATGCGGCCGACGAAGGGCGAGATGAAGGAAGCGCCGGCCTTGGCGGCGAGCAGCGCTTGGTTCGCCGAGAAGCACAGCGTGACATTGACCATGCGGTTCATTTCGGTGCGGATCGTCTTGCAGGCCTTCAGCCCATCGAGCGTCAACGGCACCTTGATGGTGACATTCGGCGCGATTTTGGCCAGCACCTCGGCCTCGGCCATCATGTTCTTGTACTCGGTGGCCACGACTTCGGCCGAAACCGGGCCTTCGACGATGTCGCAGATCTGCTTGGTGACCTCGGAGATCTTGCCGCCCGATTTCAGGATCAGCGAGGGATTGGTGGTGACGCCGTCGAGCAGCCCCAGATCGATCAGCTCACGGATTTCCTTGATGTCGGCGGTGTCGGCAAAAAATTTCATGGCGGTCTCCTGAAGATTTCGGCGTGCTTGGGAAGGCACGTTCAGCGTTGCCCTTTGATCTAGACCAAAGTCGGGGCAAGGTCACGCCTCATGATCGAAGATTCGCCCTTTGTCGCAGCCGCACCGGTGCTGGTGCCGATGCCTGCAGAACGCCCCTACACCTATGCCGTGCCCGCAGGCATGCGCGTCGTGCCGGGCTCGATCGTGCGCGTGCCGCTCGGGCCGCGCCAGGTCGCCGGCATCGTCTGGGATGGCGTGGTCGAGAATATCGACGCGAAAAAGCTGCGTCCCATCGAACAGGTCTTCGACTGCCCGCCGATCGACCGTTCGATGCGCCGCTTCGTCGACTGGGTGGCGCAGTACACGCTGTCGGCGCCGGGCATGGTGGCGCGCATGCTGCTCCGGGCGCCGGAAGCCTTCGATCCGGAACCGTGGATCGAGGGGCTGCAGCGCACGCTTCTGGTCCCCGACCGGATGACGAGCGCCAGGGAGCGGGTGCTGGAGGTGGCCGAAGGCGGCCTTGCCTGGACGCGCTCCGGCCTCGCCCATGCCGCCGGCGTGTCGTCGACGGTGATCGAGGGGCTGAAGGCGCAAGGCGTGTTCGAGACGGTGATGATCCCACCGCGGCCGGTGGTGGCCGCGCCTGATTCCCTGTATGCCGTACCGGAGCTGATGCCGGACCAGAATGACGCGGCATCGATGCTGCGCGCCAATGTCGCGGCAGGCACCTTCAATGTCGCGCTGCTCGACGGCGTCACCGGGTCGGGCAAGACGGAGGTTTATTTCGAGGCGGTGGCGGCCGCCCTCGACCAGGGCAAGCAGGTGCTGATCCTGCTGCCGGAAATCGCGCTGACCCACGCTTTCCTCGAACGCTTCCAGCTGCGCTTCGGCGCCAAGCCGGGCGAATGGCATTCGGACCTGCCGCCCAGGATGCGCGAAAAAGTCTGGCGGCAAGCGGCTGAGGGCACTGTGCGCGTCGTCGCCGGCGCGCGCTCGGCGCTGTTCCTGCCGTTCAAGGAGCTCGGCCTGATTGTCGTCGATGAGGAGCACGACCCCGCCTACAAGCAGGAAGACCGCGTTTTCTATAACGCCCGCGACATGGCGGTGGTGCGCGGCCACATCGGGGGTTTCCCGGTGGTGCTGGCGTCCGCGACGCCATCGGTCGAGAGCCGGGTCAATGCGAGCCAAGGCAAATACAACAGAGCCATTCTCTCGGCTCGTTTCGCCGAGGCGGCGCTGCCGCAGCTGAAGTCGATCGACATGCGGCGCGCGCCGCCGGCGCGTGGCGGCTTCCTGTCGCCGGTGCTGCTCGACCATATGCGCCAGACGCTGGAGAGGAAGGAACAATCGCTCTTGTTCCTCAACCGGCGCGGCTATGCGCCGCTGACGCTGTGCCGGGTCTGCGGCCATCGCTTCGGCTGCCCGGTCTGCTCGGCCTGGCTGGTCGAGCATCGCTTTCGCGGCCAGTTGGTCTGCCATCATTGCGGTCACAATGAGCGCCGCCCGGAAGCCTGCCCGGAATGCGGCACGCTCGATCACCTGGTCGCCTGCGGGCCGGGCGTCGAGCGCATCGCCGAGGAGGTGGTCGCGCATTTCCCCGACGCGCGCACCATTGTTTTGTCATCGGACCTGATGGGCGGCGTGCGGCGTCTGCGGCTGGAACTGGAGGCGATCGCCGATGGCGAGGCCGACATCGTCATCGGCACGCAGCTTGTCGCCAAGGGCCACAATTTTCCCAATATGACGCTGGTCGGTGTCGTCGACGCCGATCTCGGCCTTGCCAATGGCGATCCGCGTGCCGCCGAGCGCACCTTCCAGCTGCTCAGCCAGGTGACCGGCCGCGCCGGCCGCACCGGCAAGAAGAGCCTTGGCCTGTTGCAGACCTTTCAGCCCGACCATCCGGTGATGCGGGCGATCGTTTCCGGCGACGCCGAGGCGTTTTACGAGCGCGAGATCGCCGAGCGTGAGCGCGCGGCGCTGCCGCCCTTCGGCCGGCTCGCCGGCGTCATCGTCAGCGCAGTGACGCGGGCGGAGGCCGAGGGCCATGCACGCGGCCTGCGCCGCGCCGCGCCCGAGTCCTCCGATCTGTTTGTGCTCGGGCCAGCCGAGGCGCCGCTGTCCCTGCTTGGTGGCCGCCACCGTTTCCGCCTGCTGATCCAGGGCGAGCGGCGTGCCGACATGCAAGGTTTTATCAGGGCTATGCTAGCCAACGGGCCGAAGCAGCGCGGCTCGGTTCGGGTGCAGGTCGATATCGACCCGCAGAGTTTTTTGTAAGGTCGTGCTTTCAGCGATAGGCTGTCCCCAGCGAAAAATGGAAGATCACATGAAAACCCTTGGCCTGCTCGGCGGCATGAGCTGGGAATCGACCGCCATCTACTATCGCTTGCTCAACGAGATCGTGCGCGAGCGTCTTGGCGGGCTGCATTCGGCGAAACTGCTGCTGTGGTCGTTCGACTTCGCCGAGATCGCCGAGCGCCAGCATCACGGCGACTGGGAGAGCGCCGGCGTGCTTCTCGTCGAGGCGGCGCGCAAGCTTGAGGCAGGCGGCGCTGAAGGGCTGCTCCTGTGCACCAACACCATGCATAAGCTGGCCGACCAGGTGCAGGCCTCGGTGTCTATCCCATTGATCCACATCGCCGACGCCACGGCGGCGGCGATCAAGCGCGCGGGGATGCAGCGTCCGGCGCTGCTGGCGACGCGCTTCACGATGGAGCAGGATTTCTACAAAGGCCGGCTCGCCGACAAATACGGCTTGTCGCCCGTGGTGCCCGATGCGGCGGGGCGCGATATGGTGCATCGCGTCATCTATGACGAGCTTTGCCAGGGCATCGTCACCGATGCCTCTAAGACTGCCTATGTCGCCGAGGCCGAACGCCTGCGCCGTGAAGAGGCCGCTGACAGCATCATCATGGGCTGCACCGAGATCACCATGCTGATCGGGCAGAGCGATTTCGACATTCCGGTGTTCGACACGACGCGCATCCACGCCGAGGCGGCGGTCGAGTTCGCGCTCGATTGATGCGCTTTTTCTAAAGTTCAGGGAGCCATCTGGCGTGGCGTTTTTCCTCCGCTAGAATGCCCCACGATTTCAAAACAGGCATTTCGAGGGGACAAGATGGATTTTGCGCTTCCATGGCCGACGAGCCAGGGCGAATGGCTGGCCTGGTCGAGCGCCGTCGTCACCGTGCTGCTCGGCCTTCTGTTTTTCCTGGCGCCGGGCGTGGCCTTCCGTGTCCTGCGCCTGCAAGTCAAACCGGAGAAGGCAGCGGCGATCGCCGAGGGACGCGGCAGGATGTCGGGCTTCTATCTCGGCGTCGGCCTGTGCTGCATCCTGCTGGCGCAGCCGCTGGTTTACATGGCGCTCGGCTTCTCCTGGCTGTTCACCGCCTTCGGCCGCCTGCTGTCGATGATGTCGGATGGCGCCAACACGCCTTTCAATTGGGTTTCCATTGTGGTGGAATTGGCCTTGGCGGTATTGCCGCTCGCCTTTGCCTTCGGCTTTGTGCCCTGAATCCTTAGCTATTCCGGGGCGCGGGACGGGACTCTTTCGCCAGATGCGACAATAGTGCCTGAAAACCATGCGGAACGACGCATTGCGGTCTTAAAATGCCTGTGCTAGACGGCAATCGACTTTCGGCCGGGGATAGCGGAAGCCGCGCCTCCGTGCTTGAAAAAATGCAGTAAGGTCAAAGATTTAGCCAGAGTTTTTGCTCGCGCCAACAATCTGCGGCCTGTCAGACAAGAGAAAAGACGGTCCGTGGCTCAATCGTCATCGCCAATCTCAGGTGTCGCAGAACGCTACGCGGGTTCGCTGTTCGAACTCGCGCTGCAGGCAAATTCCGTGGCCAAGGTCGAAGCCGACCTCAACAGTTTCGAGGCGATGCTCGCGGGCAGCGCCGACCTGACCCGGCTGATCAACAGCCCGGTGTTCTCCAGCGAGGACCAGGCCAAGGCCATCGCGGCGATCGCCGACAAGGCCGGGATTACCGGCCTCACCGGCAATTTCCTGCGCGTCGTGGCCCGCAACCGGCGCCTGTTCGCCGTGCCCGGCATGATCAGGGCATTCCGCCAGATCGCCGCCGAACATCGTGGCGAGACCGCTGCCGAAGTGACGTCGGCTCATGAGCTGACCGCGGCGCAGCAGACCGAACTCAAGGCGACGCTGAAGAGCGTTGCCGGCAAGGATGTGGCCATTTCCGTCACCGTCGATCCGTCGCTGCTCGGCGGGCTGGTGGTCAAGATGGGCTCGCGCCAGATCGACACGTCGCTCAAAACCAAACTCAATTCGCTCAAGCTTGCACTGAAAGAGGTCGGCTGATGGACATCCGCGCCGCGGAAATTTCCGCAATTCTGAAAGACCAGATCAAGAATTTCGGCAAGGAGGCCGAGGTCTCCGAAGTTGGACAGGTGCTGTCCGTCGGTGACGGTATCGCCCGCGTCTATGGCCTCGACAATGTCCAGGCCGGCGAAATGGTCGAATTCCCCGGCGGCATCCGCGGCATGGCGCTCAACCTCGAAGCCGACAATGTCGGCGTCGTCATCTTCGGCGCCGACCGCGACATCAAGGAAGGCGACACCGTCAAGCGCACCGGCGCCATCGTCGACGTTCCGGTCGGTCCTGGCCTGCTCGGCCGCGTCGTCGACGCGCTCGGCAACCCGATCGACGGCAAGGGTCCGATCAAGGCGGTCGAACGCAAGCGCGTCGACGTCAAGGCGCCCGGCATCATCCCGCGCAAGTCGGTGCATGAGCCGATGTCGACCGGCCTCAAGGCTATCGATGCGCTGATCCCGGTCGGCCGCGGCCAGCGCGAGCTGGTCATCGGCGATCGTCAGACCGGCAAGACCGCCATCATCCTCGACACGATGCTCAACCAGAAGTCGGTGCACGACAACGGTCCCGAGAAGGAAAAGCTCTACTGCGTCTACGTCGCCGTCGGCCAGAAGCGCTCGACCGTCGCGCAGTTCGTCAAGGTGCTGGAAGAGCGCGGCGCGCTCGAATACTCGATCATCGTCGCCGCCACCGCGTCCGATCCGGCACCGATGCAGTTCCTGGCGCCGTTCGCCGGCTGCACCATGGGCGAATATTTCCGCGACAACGGCATGCATGCGCTGATCAGCTACGACGATCTGTCGAAGCAGGCCGTCGCCTATCGCCAGATGTCGCTGCTCTTGCGCCGCCCGCCGGGCCGCGAAGCCTATCCGGGCGACGTCTTCTACCTGCACTCGCGCCTGCTCGAGCGCGCCGCGAAGCTCAACGACGATCTGGGCAATGGCTCGCTGACCGCCCTGCCGGTCATCGAAACGCAGGCCAACGACGTGTCGGCCTACATCCCGACCAATGTGATCTCGATCACCGACGGCCAGATCTTCCTCGAAACCAACCTGTTCTTCCAGGGCATCCGCCCGGCCGTCAATGTCGGCCTGTCGGTGTCGCGCGTCGGTTCGTCGGCGCAGATCAAGGCGATGAAGCAGGTTGCCGGCTCGATCAAGGGCGAGCTCGCGCAGTACCGCGAAATGGCGGCCTTCGCGCAGTTCGGTTCCGATCTCGACGCCGCCACGCAGCGCCTGCTCAACCGCGGATCGCGCCTGACCGAACTCCTGAAGCAGCCGCAGTTCTCGCCGCTGAAGACGGAAGAGCAGGTCGCGGTGATCTTCGCCGGCGTCAACGGCTATCTCGACAAGCTGCCGGTCAACCAGGTCGGCAAGTTCGAGCACGGCCTGCTCAGCCACATGCGTGCGGCGGGCAAGGACGTTCTCGACGCCATCCGCAAGGAAAAGGCGCTGTCGGACGATCTGCGCGCCAAGCTGAAGGCCGAGATCGACGCTTTCGCCAAGACCTTCGCTTGAGCGAAGCGACAAGACGGGATCAGGTTTGAAGCATGCCTTCATTAAAAGACCTTCGTAACCGTATCGCCTCGGTCAAGGCGACGCAGAAGATCACCAAGGCGATGCAGATGGTCGCCGCGGCGAAGCTGCGCCGTGCGCAAGAGGCCGCGGAAGCGGCGCGCCCCTATTCGGAGCGCATGGGTTCCGTGCTGGCCAACATCACCCAGGCGATCGGCGGCGGCGGCGATGCTCCGGCGCTGATGACCGGTACCGGCAAGGACGACGTGCACCTGCTCGTCGTCTGCACCGCGGAGCGCGGCCTGTGCGGCGGCTTCAACTCGCAGATCGCCCGTCATGCCCGCGACCACATCCGCAGGCTTTTGGCCGACGGCAAGCAGGTCAAGATCATCTGCGTCGGCAAGAAGGGCTTCGATATCCTGCGCCGCGACTATGCCTCGATGATCCTCGAGCGCATCGATCTGCGCGAGGTCAAGACGCTCGGCTTCGTCAATGCCGACGCGATCGCCAAGAAGGTCATCCACCTCTTCGACGAGGGCGGCTTCGATATCTGCACGCTGTTCTATTCGCAGTTCAAGTCGGTGATCAGCCAGATCCCGACCGCGCAGCAGATCATCCCGGCAGGCGTCGCTTCGGCTCCGGCCGAGGCAAATGATGGCGGCAATGCCGTCTATGAATATGAGCCGGAGCCGGGCGAAATCCTTTCCGACCTCATCCCGCGCAACATTTCGGTGCAGGTTTTCCGGGCGCTGCTCGAAAACGCGGCCGGCGAGATGGGCGCCAAGATGAGCGCCATGGACAATGCGACGCGCAACGCCGGCGACATGATCAACAAGCTGTCGATCACCTACAACCGTCAGCGGCAGGCGCAGATCACCAAGGAACTGATCGAAATCATTTCGGGCGCCGAGGCGCTCTAGGCGCGGTCCGGGGCCATTTGGCCCGCGAGCGGACCGCGTGAGAAACAAAGGACGAAAAAGGGTAAAGACGATGGCGAAAGCAGCGACCCCCCAGAAGGCAACACCCAAGACGGCAGCCGCGAAGGCCGCAGCCCCCGCGAAGGCTGCAAAGGCTCCGGCGGCAGCCGCGAAGGCGGCTCCGGCCAAGGCCGCTTCGGCCAAGACACCGGCTGTGGCGAGCAAGGCAACCGGCGTTGTCGGCCAGGTCCGCCAGGTCATCGGCGCTGTCGTCGACGTTCAGTTCGGCGAACATTTGCCGGCGATCCTGAACGCGCTCGAGACCACCAATGTCGGCAACCGCCTGGTGCTCGAAGTTGCCCAGCATCTCGGTGAAAACACCGTGCGCTGCATCGCCATGGACTCCACCGAAGGCCTGGTGCGTGGCCAGGAAGTGCGCGACACCGGCGCGCCGATCACCGTTCCGGTCGGCCCGGGCATGCTCGGCCGCATCATCAACGTCATCGGCGAGCCGGTCGACGAAGCGGGCCCGGTCGACGCGATCGAGATGCGCTCCATCCACCAGCCGGCTCCGACCTATGTCGAGCAGTCGACGGAAGCCCAGATCCTGATCACCGGCATCAAGGTGCTCGACCTCCTGGCGCCCTACGCCAAGGGCGGCAAGATCGGCCTGTTCGGCGGCGCCGGCGTCGGCAAGACCGTGCTGATCCAGGAACTGATCAACAACATCGCCAAGGCGCATGGCGGCTATTCGGTGTTCGCCGGCGTCGGCGAGCGCACCCGCGAGGGCAACGATCTCTATCACGAGTTCATCGAATCCGGCGTCAACAAGAAGGGCGGCGGCGAAGGCTCCAAGGCGGCCCTCGTCTATGGCCAGATGAACGAGCCGCCGGGCGCGCGCGCCCGCGTCGGCCTGACCGGCCTGACGGTCGCCGAATATTTCCGCGACCAGGGCCAGGACGTGCTGTTCTTCGTCGACAACATCTTCCGCTTCACGCAGGCGGGTTCGGAAGTGTCGGCTCTGCTCGGCCGCATTCCGTCGGCGGTGGGCTATCAGCCGACGCTCGCCACCGACATGGGCGCGCTGCAGGAACGCATCACCACCACCACCAAGGGCTCGATCACCTCGGTGCAGGCCATCTACGTGCCCGCCGACGACTTGACCGATCCGGCGCCGGCGACCTCGTTCGCCCACCTTGACGCGACGACGACGCTGAACCGCGCCATCGCCGAGAAGGGCATCTACCCGGCGGTCGATCCGCTGGATTCGACCTCGCGCATGCTCGACCCGATGGTTGTCGGCGAAGAGCACTACGGTGTCGCCCGCCAGGTGCAGTCGATCCTCCAGCGCTACAAGTCGCTGCAGGACATCATCGCCATCCTGGGCATGGACGAGTTGTCGGAAGAGGACAAGCAGACGGTGGCCCGCGCCCGCAAGATCGAGCGCTTCCTGTCGCAGCCGTTCTTCGTCGCCGAAGTGTTCACCGGCGCGCCGGGCAAGCTGGTCGACCTCGCCGACACCATCAAAGGCTTCAAGGGCCTTTGCAACGGCGACTACGATCACCTTCCGGAAGCCGCCTTCTACATGGTCGGCGGCATCGAGGAAGCGGTCGAGAAGGCACAGCGCCTCGCGGCTGAAGCGGCGTAAGAAGAAGCGAATAGCGAATAGGGAGTAGCGAATAGGGATTGATGGGTTGAGCGGGTCTTCTTTCCCTACTCGCTATTCACTATTCCCTACTCGCTAAATGGATCATGGCTGAAGCTTTCAAGTTCGAACTGGTTTCTCCGGAGCGCCTTCTGGTTTCCGCCGAGGTCGAATCGGTCGTCATTCCGGGCGCCGAAGGCGAGATGACCGTGATGGCGCATCACGCGCCGGTCATGACCACGATCCAGCCCGGTGTCGTCACGGTGAAGAATGCGTCTGGCAGCGAAGAGCGCTATGTCGTGTTCGGCGGCTTTGCCGACATCGTTCCGGCCGGCTGCACGCTGCTGGCGGAATCGGCCGTCGCGGTGAAGGATGTCGATCGTGCCGATCTCGCGCGCCGCATCCAGGAAGCCAAGGAAGACGCCGCTGACGCCAAGGACGACCAGGCGCGCAGCAAGGCCGAACAGTTTCTCAGCCAGCTCACCACGCTGGAAGGCGCCATCCTGCCGGCCTGAAATCCGCACCAAACTGATTGACTGACTGACTGACTGAAAAGCGGGCGTTGCCCGCTTTTTCTATATTCCCAAGGCAGCGAAGGCCAGGGTCGGACCATCCCGTCGCAGGTGGACGAGATGCACGGCCACGAGTCCGATCAGCGTCTGGCGCTCGGCGTGATCCTTAGCGAAGCCAGCCAAGTCGAACACCGCCGTCACGGTTTCATTCGCCGGCAGTTGCTCGCTCAAAAGGGCCGTCAGCGGTCCGTCGAGCGGATCGGTGAAATGGCCCTCCGGTAAGGTCTTACCCCGCGCCGCGCAGGCGGCGATCCAGGCAGCCACCACAAGCGTGAGATGCACAAATTCAGTGCCGGCTTCCATGCACTCCACGGCCGAAGCAACAATACGCTGCGGTAGTTTCTGGCTGCCGTCATTGGCGATCTGCGCGGTGCGGTGGGCGAGCGCGGTGTTTGAAAAACGCTCGGCGAGCTCCGCGGTATAGGTCTTGGTGTCGAGCCCGGCATCCTCGGGGAGGGTCGGAATGGCTTCGGCCCATAGCGCGTCGACGAATTGCCGGATCGCCGGATCGGCAAAGGCGCGGTCGACGGTGGCATGGCCGCTGAGCAGGCCGAGATAGGCGATGCCCGAATGCGCGCCGTTGAGCAGCCTGAGCTTCATGTCCTCGTACGGGGCGACATCCCCGACCATGGTGACGCCGAACTTTTCCCAGGCCGGGCGTCCCGCCGAAAAATTGTCTTCGATCACCCATTGGCGGAAGGGCTCGGTCATGACCGGCCAGGCGTCCTCGACGCCAAGCTCGACGGCGATCCGCGCCCGGTCGGCGTCGGTGGTCGCCGGCACGATGCGGTCGACCATGCTGGAGGGAAACGCGACCTCGTCGGCGATATGGCCGGCGAGTCTGGTGTCGTTGCTCGCGCCCAGGCTGGCATCGCGCAATTCCGCGAATTCGATCAGCAGGCGATGCAGTGTTGCGCCATTGGCCGGCAGGTTGTCGCAGCACAGCACGGTGAAAGGCGGTGTGCCAGCGGCACGCCGCCGGGCGAGCGCCTCGGTCAGAAAACCATGCGCAGTCCTGGGTCCTTGCGGATTTGCCAGATCGTGGACGATGTCAGGATGGGCGGCGTCCAGTCCGCCGCCCGCTGCCCTCAGATACGCCTTTTCCGTGATGGTCAGCGTGACGATCCGGGTGCGCGGATCGGACAGCGCGGCCAGCACCGCACCGGGGTCTTCCGGCGCCACCAGCATCGAGCCGATCGAGCCGATGACGCGGAGCTCCTCCTCGCCGCTGCTGCGGATCGCCAGCGTGAAGAGCCCGTCCTGTGGCGCCAGCGCATCGCGCGTGTCGGGGCTGCGCAAGGAAACGCCGATGATACCCCAGTCCGTCTCGCCCGCCGTCAGGCAGTCGTGGACATAGGCTGCCTGATGGGCGCGATGGAAAGCGCCGACACCGAGATGCACGATGCCCGGGGTGATGCGGCCCCGGTCGTAGGAAGGTGTCGCGACCGAAGCCGGCAGCGCTTGTAGCGTTGTGGCGGAGAGGCGTTTGGTCGTCGTGGCGCGGCTGGTCTGGTCGGATGGCATGGATGGCCTCGGCATGGGGTCGGCGAGCGACGTAACACCCGATCTCTTGCCACACAATGGCTGCAAAAGTCATCATACAACAATCCAATTTTTGTATGTTGACATTACTTCCTGCCGATCCTACCGATAGCGCCTTCGGGAGGATCATCGTGGCACTGACCAATGCGGATTTGCTGTTTCCAGCCGAGGCGCATCCGCGCTCGATCGCCCGCGATCTCTATGCCGGGATCAAGGACCTGCCGCTGGTCAGCCCGCACGGCCACACCGATCCGCGCTGGTATGCGCTGAACGAGCCGTTCCCCGACCCGGCGCAACTGCTCATCGTGCCCGACCACTACATTTTCCGCATGCTGTTCAGCCAGGGCGTGCGGCTGGAGGATCTGGGCGTGCCGACCCTCGACGGCGCTCCGGTGGAGACCGACGGCAGGACGATCTGGCGCCGCTTTGCCGAGCACTATCATCTGTTTCGCGGCACGCCGACCCGGCTGTGGTTCGACCATGTGCTGGCGGATCTGTTCGGTATCGAAGAGCCATTGAGTGCCGAGACGGCCGACCGCCACTACGACACGATCGCGACTGTGCTGCAGTGGGAGAATCTTCGCCCGCGCGCTTTGTTCGAGCGCTTCAACATCGAGGTCATCGCGACGACCGAAGGCGCGCTCGACGATCTCAAATGGCACCAGATGATCCGCGACAGCGGCTGGGAAGGCCGTGTCGTCACCGCCTACCGGCCGGATGCGGTCGTCGATCCCGATTTCGAGGGGTTCTCCGCCAATCTCGACCGGCTCGGCGAAATCACCGGCTGCGATACCGGCACGTGGGCCGGCTATCTCGACGCGCATCGCCAGCGGCGTGCCTTCTTCAAAAGCTTTGGCGCGACCTCGTCCGATCATGGCCATCCGACGGCCGATACCGCCAATCTTTCCGACGCCGCGGCGCAGGAGCTGTTCAGCCGCGTCCGCCGCGGCTCCGACGACGAGCGCGAGCGAAAACTGTTCCGTGCCCAAATGCTGACCGAGATGGCCAAGATGAGCCGGGACGACGGGCTGGTGATGCAGATCCATCCCGGCTCCTGGCGCAACCATTCGCCCGATATCTTTCGGAAGTTCGGGCGCGACAAGGGCTTCGATATCCCGACCCGGACCGACTATGTGACGTCGCTGAAGCCGCTGCTCGACTGCGTCGGGCTTGCGCGCGATCTCACTGTCATCCTCTTCACGCTCGACGAGACCAGCTACGCGCGTGAACTGGCGCCGCTGGCCGGCGTCTATCCGGCGCTGAAGCTCGGGCCGGCCTGGTGGTTCCACGACAGCCCGGAAGGCATGCGCCGCTTCCGCGAGATGACGACGGAGACAGCCGGCTTCTACAACACCGTCGGCTTCAACGACGACACCCGTGCCTTTCCATCTATACCCGCCCGCCACGATTTGGCGCGTCGGGTCGACTGCGCGTTCCTGGCGCGCCTCGTCGCCGAGCACCGGCTGCGCGAGGACGAGGCGCATGAGCTGGCCAAGGAGCTTGCCTACACGCTTGCCAAGAAGGCGTACCGGCTCTGAGCCGGGCGCCTTGATTTTAAAGGGAGGAAGTCATGTTGCATTTTTCGAAATTAACAGCGGTCACATTCGCCTTCGGCTCGCTGCTGATCGGCATCGCCAACGCCGAAACCGTGCTGCGCTCGGCCGACACGCACCCCGATGGCTATCCGACCGTCGAGGCGGTGAAATACATGGGCGAGCTGATCAAGCAGCGCACCGACGGCCGCTATTCGGTCGAGGTCTATCATTCGGCGCAGCTCGGCGAGGAGAAGGACACGATCGAGCAGACGCAGACCGGCGTCATCGACCTCAACCGCGTCTCGATGGGACCGTTCAACGGCATCGTGCCGGAGACGGCGGTGCCGTCGCTGCCTTACATCTTCCGTTCGGTCGACCACATGCGCCATGTCATGGACGGGCCGATCGGCGACGAGATCCTCAAGGCATTCGAGGCGCATGACCTCGTCGGCCTGGCCTTCTACGATTCCGGCGCGCGTTCCTTCTACAACACCAAGAAGGACATCGCCTCGATGGCCGACATGAAGGGCATGAAGTTCCGCGTCATCCAGTCGGACGTGTTCGTCGACATGGTCAATGCGCTGGGCGCCAACGCCACGCCGATGGCTTATGGCGAGGTCTATTCGGCCTTGCAGACAGGCGTCATCGACGGCGCCGAGAACAACTGGCCGAGCTTCGAATCGGCCAAGCACTACGAGGTCGCCAAGCACTATACGATGGACCAGCACCAGATCGTCCCGGAAGTGCTTGTCATGGCCAAGGCAAGCTGGGACAAGCTATCGCCGGAAGACCAGGCGATCGTGCGCCAGGCGGCCAAGGACAGCGTCGTCAAGATGCGCGAACTGTGGGACGCGCAGGAAAAGAAGTCGCGTGACATCGTCGAAGCCGCCGGCGTCAAGGTCAGCGAGATCGACAAGCAGCCGCTGATCGACGCGATGAAGCCGGTCTATGACAAGTATCTGTCAACGCCGGCGCTGAAGGACCTCGCCGCCCGCATCCAGGCGACGAAATAATGGAAGCCGGCGAACCGGGCGCGGCGCGGACTTCCGCGCCGCCGTCGAGCGAGGGTGGCTTGAAGGCGTTCTGGCTGGGCACCGAACGGCTGTTGGCACAGCTGTCGAGGCTCGCACTGTGGGTCAGCGGCGCCGGACTGACCTTGATGACGGTGATCATCTTCTGGCAGGTCTTCTCGCGTTATGTCCTGAACAGTTCGCCAAGCTGGACCGAATCCTCAGCCGTGCTGTTGATGGGCTGGTTCATCTTCCTCGGCGCCGCCGTCGGCGTTCGCGAGCGCACGCATCTGGGTTTTGACGTGCTGCTCTATTTCCTGCCGCCTTCGGCCAAGGCGGTGCTGCGCAGCATTTCGGACGTCGTCGTGCTCGCCTTCGGCTTCGGCATGATCGTCTATGGTGTCCAGCTCGCCAGGCTGACCTGGAACACGGTGATGCCGTCGCTCGATCTCCCGGGCGGCGTCGGCTTCCTGCCGGTCGTCCTGGGCGGCGCGCTGGTTTGCCTGTTCTCCCTGGAGCGGCTGGCCGGGCGCTTTGCCGGTCTGCCCGTCGATGCCGACCAATACGCCACGGGCGAGGAGGATCTCTAGATGGCCCTGACGGTCCTGTTCGGCACCTTCGTCTTCCTGCTCGTCATCGGCACGCCGATCGCGTTCTGCCTCGGTGTCGCCAGCTTCGCCACCGTGCTGGTGCTGGGCCTGCCGCCGCTGGTGGTGTTCCAGCGCCTCAACTCCGGTGTCAGCGTGTTTTCGCTGATGGCGATCCCGTTCTTCATCTTCGCCGGCGACCTGATGGTGCGTGGCGGCATCGCCGCCAGGCTCGTGGCGCTGGCCGGTTCGCTGGTCGGTCATTTGCGCGGCGGCCTGGGCCAGGTCAACATCGCGGCGTCGACCATGTTCGGCGGCATTTCCGGCTCGGCGGTGGCCGATGCATCGGCGGTCGGCGGGCTGATGATCCCGCAGATGAAGGCGCGCGGCTACGGCATCGACTATGCCGTCAACATCACCTCGGTCGGCGCCATCATCGCGCTGCTGATTCCGCCCTCGCACAACATGATCATCTATTCGATTTCGGCCGGGGGCCGGATCTCGATCGCCGACCTGTTCACGGCAGGCGTCATACCTGGCCTGCTGCTGGCATTGTCGCTGATGGTCACCGCCTATTGGGTCGCGAGCCGCCGCGGCTACCCGACCGAGCCGTTCGCCGGCTTCGGCCGAGCCCTGCAGTTGCTCGTGACCGCCATCCCCGGCCTCGTCCTGATCGGCATCATCTTCGGCGGCGTGCGCTCCGGCATCTTCACCGCCACGGAAAGTTCCTGCATCGCCATCGTCTACGCCTTCCTGGTGACGCTGATCATCTACCGTTCGATGAGCTGGAACGACTTCGTCGCCGCCACCAGCGCCGCGGTGCGCACCACGGCGATGGTGCTGATGATCATAGGCTGCGCCGCGGCCTTCGGCTGGCTGCTCGCCTATCTCAGGGTGCCGGCGGCGCTGGTCGCCTTCCTCCAGTCGGTGTCCGACAACAAGCTGGTCATCCTGCTGCTGATCAATGTGGTGCTGCTCATCCTCGGCACGTTCATGGACATGTCGCCGCTGATCATCATCACGACGCCGATCTTCCTGCCGGTGGTCATGGCCTATGGCGTCGACCCCGTGCATTTCGGCGTCATCCTGATCCTCAATCTCGGCATTGGCCTGTGCACGCCACCGGTCGGCGCGGTGCTGTTCGTCAGTTGCGCCATCGGGCGTATCCCGATCTGGACGGCGATGCGCTCGATCTGGCCCTTCTACGGGGCAGCCTTCGCCGTGTTGATGCTGGTCACCTACATTCCGGAAATCTCATTGTGGCTGCCCAGCCTTTTCCACTAGGGGCCTTTTCCACTAGGGGGCCTTTTCACTAAGGGGGCCTTTTCCACCACCGGGTCCGTTCCATTAGGAGGTCACGTGTCCGATACCGTCGCCGACCTCAGGGTCGAAAGAAAACCAAAACTGTCGGAGACCGTCATCGCGGCGATCCGCAGGCAGTTGCAGGCGGGGGAAATCCTGCCCGGCCACAAATTGCCGACCGAAGGGCAGCTGACCGAGACCTTCGGCGTCAGCCGCACGGTCATCCGCGAGGCCCTGGCCAAGCTTGCCGCCGACGGCCTTGTCGAGCCGCGCCAGGGCGCCGGCGTCTTCGTCACCGAGCACATCTCGACGATGTTCGGGGCGCTGGCCGCCGACATGGGAGCCAAGGATTCGATCGCTCTCAACGTGCTCGAAGTGCGCCTGGCGATCGAGATCGAATCGGCCGGGCTCGCCGCCATCCGCCGCAACGCCGCGCAGGAGGCGGCGATCCAGGAGGCCTTCTTCGAGTTCGAGCGGCTGCTGCTCGCCAGCGAGCCGACCGGGCCCGCCGACCTTGCCTTCCACCGCGCCATCGCCAGCGCCACCAACAATCCGTTCTATGTCGAGATGCTCGACGTGCTCGGCCGGCGTGCCATTCCGTGCGACGTGACCTCGCCCTGGTCGACCGAACTGGCGCAGTCCGACTCTTACCAACGCGGGCTGCAGCGTGAGCATCTGGTTATCCTGAACGCGATCACCTCAGGCGACGCCGAAGCCGCGCGCGAGGCGATGCGCAAGCACCTCACCGCCAGCCAGCAGCGCTACCGCGAGCGCCTGCACGCCAGGCAGGCTTTTTATGCCGATACGGTCAGGGCCGCCGGCGAATAACCCCATTGCAAGCCAGGACAATCATGAGCCAGAGCCATACCGACTTCACCTCGCGTTTCGCCATCGATCCGGCCGCCGCCGCGACGATGGGAACCGATGAATTGCGGCACAATTTCCATATTGAAGACCTGTTTCGACCCGGCCGCGTCAGCCTGACCTACACCCATTACGACCGCATGATCGTCGGCGGCGCCGTGCCGGTCGGAGCGCCGCTGCCGTTGGAAACGATCAAGCCGACTGGGACCAAGAATTTCCTCGACCGCCGCGAGCTGATCGTCGTCAACATCGGCGGCGCCGGCAGCGTGAAAGCAGGCGGCCAATCCTTCGAATTGCAGACGCGCGACATGCTTTATCTCGGCATGGGCAGTAGCGACGTGTCGTTCGCCTCCGCCGAAAAAGACACGCCGGCGAAATTCTATCTGCTCAGCGCGCCGGCCCACCAGGCCCATCCCAGCCGGCTGATCCGCCTCGGCGACGCCAAGCGGCTCGATCTCGGCAGCAAGGAGGCCTGCAACGAACGCTCGATTTTCCAGTTCATTCATGCCGACGGAACAAAGACTTGCCAGCTCGTCGTCGGCATGACGCAGCTTGCGCCGGGCTCGATCTGGAACACCATGCCGTGCCATGTGCACGACCGGCGCATGGAGGCCTATCTCTATTTCGACCTGCCGGAGACGGCGCGGGTCTTCCACTTCATGGGCGAGCCGGACGAGACACGCCACATCGTCATGCGCAACGAGGAGGCGGTGCTGTCGCCGGGCTGGTCGATCCACTCGGGCGCCGGCACCTCGAACTACGCCTTCATCTGGGCGATGGCCGGCGACAATGTCGACTATACCGATGTCGACCCGGTGGCGATGGACGATTTGCGGTGAGCGATCTTTCCGCCTTCAGCCTGGCCGGCAAGCGCATCCTGGTCACCGGCGCCAACACAGGCATCGGTCAGGGCATCGCCATTTCGATTGCCCGTGCCGGCGGTGCGGTGGTCGGCGTCGGCCGCTCGTCGATGGATGATACGGCAGGCAGGATCGCCGCCCTGGGCGGACAATTCGAGGCGGTGAAGGCGGATCTTGCCGACACTGCGGATGCCGGCCCGATGCTGGATCGGGTCTGGGAAGAAAACGGGCCGCTCGACGGGCTGGTCAACAATGCCGGCATCATCCGGCGCGCCGATGCCGTCGATCTCAGCGAGAGCGATTGGGACGACGTCATGGACGTCAATTTGAAGACCACCTTCCTGCTTTGCCAGTCCTTCGCCCGGCGCGTCCTTGCCGGCGGACGCCGGGGCAGGATCGTCAACATCGCCTCGGTGCTGAGTTTCCAGGGCGGCATCCGTGTTGCGTCCTACACCGCCTCGAAACATGGCGTGCTCGGCATCACCCGGCTGCTTGCCTGCGAGTGGGCATCGAAGGGCATCAACGTCAACGCCATCGCGCCAGGCTATATCGAGACCAACAACACGCAAGCACTGCGTGCCGATCCCGACCGCAGTGCCGCCATACTGGGTCGCATCCCGGCTGGCCGCTGGGGCGAACCGGGAGACATTGGCGACGCCGCCGTCTTCCTGCTGGCACCGGCATCGAACTACATGCATGGCGCGGTGGTGCCGGTGGATGGCGGCTGGCTGGCGCGATAGCCAAGGAGACAACGATGACCAAGAAGATTTTCGCCCATGCCGGCGAGGGCGTCTGGACGCCGACGCCGGATGGCAACAGGCGGCGCGTTCTGCTCCATACCGACGAGCTGATGCTGGTCGAGTTCGGCTTCGACAAAGGCGGCATCGGCGCCCTGCATTCGCACCCGCATGTCCAGGCAAGCTATGTCGCCGAAGGTCGCTTCGAGGTGACGATCGATGGCCGTACCGAGATCGTCGAGACTGGCGGCAGCTTCATCGTGCCATCCGGTCTGGTGCACGGCGTCAAGGCACTGGAAGCAGGGCGGCTGGTCGACAGCTTCACGCCCCACAGGGCCGATTTCCTCGCCTGATCGAGCGGAAATCAATACGTGCCAAAGGCGCCCGCGCCGCTTTGCTCCAGCACATCTCGCAAAGGAAAAGTCCGCACCCCTCCGGAGAGGCGCGGGCCCGCCATCGATGGAGGTGGCCGGTGAATCGTCACTTCTTACTCGGATCTTCCGCCGGGTTGACGTAGGTGATCTCGAAGGGCCCCTCGCCGTGAACCTGGACAATCGTATCGCTCGTCGTCCAAGCGAAGTGGTTCATTCCAGCCGGGGCAACGCCGAAACCGCCAGCCGTCAGTTCGATGCCCTTCGCCTCATCGAGCTTGTCACCCATTCCGATATGAAAATTGCCGGAAATCACCGTCACATATTCCGAGGTAGGGTGGTTGTGCGCGGGAATTTTGTAGCCCGCGGGCATCTTCAGCCGCAGCACATAGATGCCGTCCTTTGACGGATCGCCGGCAACAACCGCGAACTGTGCGCCAGCTGGAAGGACGGCAGGAGCAGGACCCCATTTGATGCCGTCGGCATTCATTGGCATATCATCAGCAAGCAGGGGCGCTGTTCCAGCCAGCAGAAGTGCAAGTATGCAGGCTAATTTCAACATCCTGGTGTCTCCATTGGTTTGCAGAAAAGTCTTTTTTTGCCAAGCGCGCATCGGGTGACGCGGGATTAATCTGTCGAGCTGCAGCGTTCTGGAGGTGTAGCCGCCAGACTTCAGGTTCAGCAATGACTGCAACATCGGATTTACATACAGGGACGCCGGACCATGGACCGGATCTGCTGTCGGAAATGCTGAAAGCCGTAAGGCTGACCGGCTCCGTCTTTCTGAACGCCTGCTTCAGCGCGCCGTTCGGCGTCGTGGCCCCGAAATACTATGACCCGGTCAGCCCCATGGCCTGCCTGCGCCACATAAGCATTTTCCATTTCATCGTAGCGGGTAACTGCACTTTCGAGGCCGCAAATGGCGAGCGGCGAGAAGTCACTGCTGGCGATCTGCTGTTCCTGCCATTCGCTGGCCATCACAGGTTTTGGAAGGGTGAGCCGCTGGTGATGGCTGCGGCCGGAGAAATTGTGCAGCCCGGTCGGATCGAAGGAATGTGGACCGTCAACTACGGCGGCGGCGGTGACGAATTGCGCATGATCTGCGGCTTCCTCGAGTCTTCGGAATTCCTGTTCGCGCCGGTGTTCCGCACACTTCCGGCGCTCATCGTAGAGAAGATGTCGGAGAACAAGATAGGCGCCCTGATCGCTTCGACGGTGCGGGAAATCGATTTGCATGTCGCGGCGGCGGCGCCGGGTTCACAGGCGATGCTTGGAAGGCTCATGGAGCTTCTGTTCGTCGAACTGCTGAGGCGCCATGTTGCCCGGCTTCCACCCGGCTCAAAGGGTTGGTTCGCCGCGCTGAACGATCCGATTGTCGGAAGGACGTTGCAGCTTCTCCACGCCGATCCAGCGCGCCATTGGACCGTCGGTCAGATTGCCGACAAGGTTGGCTCATCGCGCACGATCGTTGCGGAGCGGTTCAACGCGCTGCTCGGCCGCCCGCCGATCGAATACCTGACGGGTTGGAGGATTCAACTGGCTGGCGAGCGCCTGCGTTTCGGCCATGAAAGTCTCGCAAGTATCGCTGCCGGCGTAGGGTATCAATCCGAGGCCGCATTCAGTCGCGCCTTCAAACGCGTCACCGGGATCACACCAGGAAAATGGCGAGAACGGACCGGCCGCCGTGCGGGTTTTGCCTTAGAATCCGCTTCGCCTTAGGCCGCTTCGAGGCGATCATCGATGGCAGGACGGAAATCCTCGAGACCGCCAGCGGCATTATCGTTGCGTCCGGTCCAGTGCACGGTGTCAAAACACTGGAAGCGGGCCGGCTTGGCGACGGTTTTCAAAAATGAAAACCCGCGCCCCAAGGAGCGCGGGTTTGTTGCCTGGGCGCTTGTGGCGCCGCGGTACTCAAAACATTCACCGCAGGATTGGAAACCTGCCGAATGATGGTGAATATAAACTTAATGCGCTGAGATCACGGCGTTTGATTAGGTGATCCGCTGAAGCAGGCTGAAAAGCCGTTCGAACGTCTTGCCATAGGGCGGGCGCAGCAGGGCGCCTGCGCTCAGGCGCGACTGCAAGAAGACCGGCTTCTCCTTGCTGAAGGTGCGGAAACCCCATTGCCCGTGATAAGCGCCCATGCCGCTGGCGCCGACGCCGCCGAAGGGCTGGTTCTCCTGCACCAGATGCAGCATGCAGTCGTTGATGGTGACACCGCCGGCGACGGTTTCGTGCAGGATGCGCCGGCGGTTGCCGCTGTCGCGCCCGAACCAGTAGAGCGCCAACGGACGGTCGGCCCGGTTCACATGGTCGATCGCCTCGTCGACGGTGGCGTATTCGACGATCGGCAGCACCGGCCCGAAGATCTCTTCGCGCATCAGCCGCAGGTCCGGGCTGGCATTGCCGACCAGTGTCGGCAGGAGCTTGCGGCTGGTGGTGCCGAGATCTTCGCCGGCCGGGTTGATTTCCGTGACATCGGCGCCGGCATCGCGGGCCTCGGCGATCATGTCGCGCAGGCGCTGGTAGTGCCGATCGCTGATGATGGCGGTGTAGTCGGGGTTGTCGCGCAGGGAGGGGTAGAGCCGCGCGATCGCCGTTGCGAGCCTGGCGGCGACAGTGCCTGCCTGTCCCTTGGGCACCAGCAGATAGTCCGGTGCGATGCAGGTCTGTCCGGCATTCAAAAGCTTGCCATAGGCGATGCTGGCTGTCGCCGCGTCGAGATCGCAGGACGGATCGAAGATCGCCGGCGACTTGCCGCCGAGTTCGAGCGTGACCGGGGTCAGATTGGTGGCCGCCGCGATCGCGACCTGGCGGCCGACCGCGGTCGAGCCGGTGAACAGCAGATGATCGAACGGCATCGACACGAAGGCCCTGCCCATCTCGGCATCGCCGGTGATGACGCTGAGCTCATCGGGGGCGAAATGCTCGCCGGCGAGTTTGGCGAGCAGCTCCGAGAAAGCGGGTGTCAGTTCCGACGGCTTGACGAGCACGCGGTTGCCGGCGGCAAGGGCTGCCGTGACCGGGGCGACGGCGAGCTGGAAGGGGTAATTCCAGGGCGAGACGATGCCGACGACACCGAGCGGCTGCGGTACGAGGCGGTTCTTGCCTGGCAGGAACGGCAAGGCGGTGGCGACACGGCGCTCCCGCATCCAGCCTTTCAGGTGGGACAGGGCGTGGCGGATACCGGCACGCACGACAAACAGTTCGGCAAGGCGCGTCTCATGCGTCGAGCGGCCGCCAAAGTCGGTGTCGATCGCCGCGCAGATGTCGGCTTCATGCCGCTCGGTCAGCGCCAGCAGGCGGTTCAGGCGGTCCTTGCGGACGTCGATGTCGGGAAAAGGCTGCTTCTCGAAGGCCCCGCGCTGGAGATGGAACCGCTCGCCGAGGATGTCCTGTCTCACCTGCAGCATCGTGCCCTCCCTGGCTCGCCTGACGAAGCTTACATCCTAGCGCGTGAAGGAATCCAGCGGGGTGCAGGTGTCGCAGGGGAAGGCGCGCCCTCTGCCGGCGCGTCTCGAAGTGGGCAGGCTGCGACGGATGCGCTGATGCTTTCGGCCGACCAGGAATGTGACCGACGGATTTATCGCAAAGATACTACCCGAAGCACCGTTTGGATAAATGCCTCCAGCGCAGGAAGATTGTTGCCCCTGCGCCGTGCCAGGGCGACTTCGTAGGCAATAGGCGAGCCGTGGCCGACCAAGTCCCGAAACACCACGCCCTCGCGGCCTGTCTCGGCAAACAGGCTCGGCACAAGCGCGACCCCAAGCCCGGCCGCCACCAGACCGACAATGGTTTCCATTTGAACCGCACGCTGGACAATCCGTGGCGTGAAACCGGCTTGAGCGCAAGCCCGCAGGATTGTCGAATGAAGGCCAGGGCCTTCCGCGGCTGGAAAGAGAACCCAGCCTTCGTCAGCGAGCGCGGCCAAGGTGAGCGGAGTGTGCTGTGCATTGGCCAGAGGGTGGCGGGCTGGAATGGCCGCGACCAGCCGGCTCCTGACTATCGTCTGCGTCAAGATACGTGGCTCGGCCCCGGATGGGAGTGGAAGAGCAACGATCCCGAGATCCATGCGGTCTTCCAGAAGTGCCGCGATCTGCCGAGCCGAAGGGGCTTCCTCGAGTTCCAGCACAACTCCCGGCTGACTTTCCCGGAATTCGGCAATCAGGGTCGGCAGCAATTGCCTCACAGCGCTAGCGACAAAACCGATGCGCAGCGAACCAATCTCCCAGTGCCAGCACGTCGCGTGAGCGCCACGGCGCGTTCGGCCTGGTCGATCGTTCTTTGCGCCTCGTCGCGCAGCACTTCTCCTGCCGCCGTCAGACTGTTGATCCGGTTGGTGCGCTCGAACAGGCGAACGCCCAGTTCCGCCTCCATTTGCCGGATCGTGGCGGTGAGCGGCGGCTGAGCCATGTTCAGATGCTCAGCCGCTCGCCGGAAACTCATGGTTTCGGCGACGGCGAGGAATTGCTGGAATTGGCGCAAGCTCAGCATGCGATATCTTTATCATATCGTCGAGGCACATAAATAGTATTCGACATATCGCACTCCCACGACGTCGTGAGGTTCAGGAGGCGTTGACCCAGCTGAACAAGGTGGACGTCCTCGTAAACGCCGCCGGCTTCACGCGAAGCGTCAGCCTCTCGACTCCGATCGAGGAGGCTGAGGCCGATTGGGATGCCCTCGTTGACGCCAATCTGAAAGGTAGTTTTCTGATGGCGCACGTCGCGGCACCATTGCTTGCAAGTCCGGGAGGCCGCGTCATCAACATCGGTTCGATAGGTGCGCAGACCGGCGGCAGCCGGCCAGGCAGCTTGGCCTATGCGGCCGCGAAATCCGGCCTGCATGGCCTGACCTATGCGCTGGCCCGCGAATTGGCTCCGCGCGCCATCACGGCAAACGCCGTCGCGCCGGGGTTCATCGCTGATACCGGATTCACCGGAGGCTGGCCGCAAGATCGCATCGCCGCGATCGTCGCCGAGACGCCAATGGCGCGGCCAGGGACACCGGCCGATATCGCCGGCGCGGTGCTCTGGTTGGCATCGGAGGCCGGCTCATTCGTCACCGGTGCGGTTATACCGGTCAATGGCGGGTGGCGAATAGGTTGAGCCGACGGCGGCATGTCGGCCGGGGCCGCTGCGCAGCCCGGATTCGAACCAACGAAAGGCGAAGAGCAACCTGTTCCGGTTGTGCTCCGAGGATAGCTGCGCTACTCCAAAGTGGAACTCGGAGAGTCTCTTGACCGGTTTTTACATCCTCTCCAATCCCCGAAAAATCGCTCGCCGCCCGGTGTCAGCCTGATGCCGGCACAGGCAGCGAGCATGCGGGCGGAGGATCCCAAGCGGCGCGTCCTGAAGGACGTGTTCGGCTTCGACGATTTCCGACCCGGCCAGGCCGATGTCATGGACGCGCTGCTCGGCGGGCGCCATGTGCTGGCCGTGATGCCGACGGGGGCGGGCAAGTCGCTCTGCTACCAGGTGCCGGCGCTGGTCCTGGGCGGGCTCACCATCGTCGTTTCGCCGCTGGTGGCGCTGATGCAGGATCAGGTCGCCGCCTTGCGGCTGGCAGGCGTCGCCGCCGACACGATCAATTCCTCGCTCGACCGCGAGGCCAATGTCGCGGCCTGGCGCCGCGTGGCTTCTGGCCAGACGCGGCTGCTTTACCTGGCGCCGGAGCGGCTGATGACCGAGCGCATGCTCGAGGCGCTCGCCAGGCTCGACGTCAGCCTGATCGCGATCGACGAGGCGCATTGCATTTCGCAATGGGGCCCGGCGTTCCGGCGCGAATATGAGGATTTGTCGCGGCTGCGCGGCATTTTTGCGAAAGTGCCGATCATCGCCGTGACGGCGACTGCGGATGAGAGTACGCGCACCGACATCGCCGTCCGGCTGTTCGCCGAGCGTGTCGAAACGCTGGTACTGGGTTTCGACCGGCCCAACATCAAGCTCGCCATCGCGGCCAAGCAGGACAGCAAGCGCCAGCTGCTCAACTTCATCGAGCGGCATCCCGGCCGCAGCGGCATCGTCTATTGCCTATCGCGCAAGAAGACGGAGGAGATGGCGGCTTTCCTGGAGAAGAACGGCGTCACCGCGCTCGCCTATCATGCCGGCATGAGCAAGGACGCGCGTGAAGCGAACCAAAACGCGTTCATGACGCTCTCGGGTGTCGTCATGGTGGCGACCATCGCCTTCGGCATGGGCATCGACAAGCCCGATGTCGCCTATGTCTTCCACACCGATATGCCGGGCAGCCTCGAAGCCTATTATCAGGAGATCGGTCGCGCCGGTCGCGACGGGCGGGAGGCCGAGGCGCATATGCTGTTCGGCCTTGGCGACATCCGCATGCGCCGGCTGTTCATCGACGACGAGGATGCGTCGCCCGAGCACAAGAGGCGCTCGCATCGCCGGCTCGACACGCTGATCGGCTATTGCGAGACGGCGCAATGCCGCCGCCAGGTGCTGCTCGGCTATTTCGGCGAGGAAGCCCAGCCTTGCGGCAATTGCGACAATTGCCTCGACCAGGTGCCGCGCGCCGATGGCGCCGCCGAGGCGCGCATCATCCTGGCCGCGGTCGCGCAAAGCGGCGAACGCTTCGGCGCCGCCCATGTCATCGACATCCTGACCGGACATGAAACCGAGAAGGTGCTGGCCAGGGGCCATGAAAGGCTCGCCAGCTTCGGTAGCGGCGTGGCGCACAAGAAGGATTTCTGGATGTCGCTGATCCGCCAGCTTGTCGCGGGCGGTTTCCTGGAACCGGACCCGAGCGGCCATGGCGGCCTCGCCATTGCCGAGAAGGGTCATGCGCTCGGCCGGGGCGAGGTGGCGTTCCACTACCGCGTCGAGGTGCGCGTCCGAGCCTTGCGCAAGATGCGAGCGGCCGAGGCTTCGGGAGCCGAAGGCGTCGATGCTTCGTTGCTTGCCACGCTCAAATCCGTGCGGCTGCGATTGGCGAAAGAGCGCCAGGTGCCGGCCTATGTGGTGTTTTCCGACCGCACGCTGATCGACATGGCCGAACGCTGCCCGCGCGATCTCCACGCCTTCGCCGAAGTGAATGGCGTGGGTGCGGCGAAACTCAAGGAGTTCGGCCAGGCCTTTCTCGCGGCAATCGCGGCGCACCAGTCCGATGGGTCGGCCTGAACGCCCCACCAAATCCTTTGCCGGCAGTCGTCACATCTGTATCGACATGCCGCCATCGACGGTCAGGACATGCCCGTTGACGAAAGACGCGGCGTCGCTGGCGAGGAAAAGTGCGGCACCGGCAATTTCCCGCGGCTGTCCCCAGCGCTGCAGCGGAACCCGCTGGCGGGCGAAGGCAACCAAATCGGGATCTGCCGCCATCGCGGCATTGGTCTCGGTGGCGAACATGCCTGGCGCGATGGCGTTGCTGGTCACGCCGTGCACGAATCCGATGTCCGACGACGCTGTTTTTTCTGATTGCGCCGCTTTTTTCGGCGCGTCGGTCCAAGAAACACGAAATGTGGGAGGAAACCGGGTTGGTTCGGCTGACGCCCAAAGGGCGGCCGGTCTTCGACGCCAGGCAAACGGCGACTATGTGAAATCGGTTACGGAAGACCGGTGCCGGGCACTTTACACAGCCGCATGCAGAACATGCCGCTCGTGACGGTCGCCTTCGTATCAGTGCTCGGCATGGCGGTTCCAGGGCCGGATGTCGTGCTGGCCATCACCAACGGCTCACGCTACGGCGTCAGGAACGCCTTCATCGCCATGGCCGGCGTGGTGCTTTCCGACTTCGTCCTCATCTGCATGGTTGGGCTCGGCTTCGGCGCGCTTCTTCTGGCTTCGGAACTTTATCTCTCGGCGCTCAGGATGGTTGGCGCCGGCTATCTGCTTTTCGTCGCGGTCCGCACGCTCCGCATCTCCACCGCGTCCCGACCTGCCATCGATCCCGCCATTCTCCAAAAGACCCAGTCGATCAAGGCCCTCATTCTGCGTTGCTTCGTGGTGGCGGTCACGAACCCCGAGGCTTGGCTGTTTTTCCCCGCCATCCTGCCACCCTTCGTCGACACCAATGAGCCGATTGCGATGCAATATGCCGTCCTGGCCATCATCATCGCAGTGGCGGATGTCTTGGTGCTGATGCTCTACGCGACCCTTGGCTCACGGGCGGTCAAGCTCCTGGCCGGCCCCAACGCTGTGTGGATCGATCGATCCTATGGTCTTGCCTTGCTCGTTCTTTCGAGCGTTCTCATCCTGCAGGCCTTGGGCCATCTTTGAGGTGGATCCGAGGCGACCCGATGGAATGGCGGGCCGAGAACGACGAAACGGAGAACTATAGCTACTCTATTCCTCTCCATAGCCCTCCCTAGCCGTCGAGACCCCAAAGATCCGGGTTCCGTTTGAAATACTCAGTCAGCATTTCGGTGAGCACCCGCACTTTCCGCGTGGGATGCTGACCCGGCGGGCGGACGACATATGCGGCCCCCGGAGGTACCGGATAGCGCGTCATGATCGGGACCAGCGCGCCCGAGGCGACATAGTCATATGTGATGCAATCGGGGAGCCAGGCGATGCCGAGACCTGCCGCCGCCGCCGCGGCAAGCGCCGTGGCGCTGTCGGCCTTGAACCTGCCCTGCGGCTGAACCGTAACAATCCTGCCGCCATCCATGCCAGCCTTCCGTTCCCTGCATCAGGGCATGATGGGCGATGAGTTCATCCGGGGTCTCAGGTGATCCGTGTAGCTCGATATAATCCGGGCTTGCGACAAGCTTTCCATGGATCGGCCCGACGCGTTTCGCGATCAGGTTGGAGTCCTGAAGATAGGCGCCGCGGATCGCACAATCGAAACCCTCCGCGATGAGATCGACGAAGCGATCGCTGTAGGAGGTATGGATGTGAAGTCTTGGATGCAGGCGCGCCATTTCCGCAAGCACGGGGGCGAAGTGAGTCGCCCCGAAAGTAAGCGGCATTGCGACCCTCAAACGGCCGCGCAGCTCGCCGGTGGGGAGGATCGTTTCCCTGGCGGTGTCGATCTCGGCGCTGGCCCGGGCCGCATGGTCCCTGAACGTGATTCCCGCTTCCGTGAGTGCCGCGCCGCGGGTTGTTCGTGCAAGGAGCTGGACGCCAAGCTCGGCTTCGATCCTGAAGAGCCGCCGGCTGACGATTGACTTGGAGACGCCGAGCCGGCGCGCGGCGGCCGATACGCCCCCTGCATCGGCCACTGCGACGAATGTCTGCAGGTCTTCGATGTCCATCCAGCGTTCCTCATTTCGCGACACAGCTTGCCTGAATGTGACACTACCGCATCACCAAGAGGAACAGCAAATTGCGTCCAGGCAACGTCGCCCGCCGGCGCATGTCTCCCGTGAACCTATTGCCGTCCATGGCGGCAGAGAAAGGAAGTCTTGATGACCCCTCGCAACGGCCTCGATTCGCTTCTTCGTCCTGAAGATTCGGTCCTCGTTCTGATCGATCACCAACCTTATCAGCTCGCAAACCTGAACAGCCACGATCCGCACATGGTGGTGAACAACACGACCGCGCTGGCGAAGCTGGCAAAAGCCTTCAATGTTCCGACCATTCTCACCAGCGTGATCGCGGCGCGCGGTGGACTGCTCTTCAAGCAGGTCACCGACGTATTTCCGGACCAGGAAGTCATCGATCGCACCTGGGTGAACACCTGGCAGGACGAGAATGTGGTGAACGTCGTCAAGGCGACCGGCCGAAAGCAGCTGATCATCGCCGGCCTGTGGACCGAGGTCTGCGTCGCAATGCCTGTGATCCAGGCAGCCGGCGAAGGCTGGGACGTGACCGTGATCACCGACGCGTCGGGCGGGATTTCGAAGGAGTCTCACGAAGTCGCCATCCAGCGAATGATCGCGGCCGGCGCGAACGTGATGACCGTGATGGCGCTCGCTGGCGAATGGCAACGCGATTGGGCGCGCACCGAGCATGTCGAGGAGCTGACCGAGATTCTCATCCAGCACTTCGGCGGCAGCGGCATCGCGTATCTTTGGGAGCAGCAGCTTCTCAACACGCCAGTCGCCGGCTGATCCCGGCCGGCATGGCGGTGAGGGTCGGAATCAATCCGTTTGCCGGCCCTCGCCTCCCAAGGAAGCCTTCTGCCGAAACAAATCCGCTAATGTGCGGCGATTGCGTGTGGTCCACCCGCTCCTAAGCGATTGATTTTCTTAGAAATTTCGTCTGGGCCGGTGGCGGAGAGGGAGGGATTCGAACCCCCGATGGGCTTGCACCCATGCCGCATTTCGAGTGCGGTGCATTCGACCACTCTGCCACCTCTCCGCGGTCATGGTCGGCCGTTGCCGGCGCGGCGCACTAGATAACGGCTGAACGGGCAGGTTACAAGGCCAAATCCGCGGGGAAATTCAGCTTGCCGTCCGGGTCCGGGCGGGATCGAGACCGTCCCGTCCCCGGCAGGCGATGCCGGCCGGTTCGCCAGGGCCGGGGAATCGGGCCGTTTGCCTTGACTCGCGCCGAACCTTCGGTTAGGGACAGCGCGCAATCGGCGTGGAGGGTTCTTCCGCGCCGCTTGTTTTTTGAACCCGCAGACTGACAAAAAGACGGCCGAACCGCCAGAGGCGGTTCATCAAGGCCGACCGAACAGCGAAAGGCAAAAAATGTTCGCAGTCATCAAAACGGGCGGCAAGCAGTATCGCGTCGCCGCCAACGATCTCCTGAAGATCGAAAAAGTCGAAGCCAATGTCGGCGATATCGTCGAGATCGGCCACGTGCTCGCGCATGGCGAGGGCGAAAACGTCACGTTCGGCGCGCCGTTCGTCGATGGCGCTCTGGTCACGGCGGAAGTCGTCGAGCAGGGTAAGAACCGCACGGTCATCGCTTTCAAGAAGCGCCGCCGTCAGAATTCGCGCCGCAAGATCGGCCATCGCCAGCTTCTGACCACCGTGCGGATCTCCGAGATCCTGCTGGGTGGCGCAAAGCCGACGAAGACGGCAGCGGTGAAGGCGCCGAAGAAGGAAGCCAAGGCCGAACTGGCCTCCGAGGCCGAGGCCGCGCCGAAGGAAGCCAAGGCCAAGAAGGAAGCCGCTCCGAAGGACGAGGCGAAGGCCGAGACGGCCGCCGCGCCGCTGTTCAAGGCGCCGAAGGGCGAGCCGGACGATTTGACCGTGATCAAGGGCATCGGCCCGGTCGCCGCCAAGGATCTCGCCGAGCAGGGCATCATCACCTTCGCTCAGCTCGCCAAGCTGACCGAAAAGGACGTCGCCAAGATCGACGAGCACATGCCGTTCAGCGCCGACCAGATCAAGGACTGGCGCGAACAGGCCAAGGAACTGGCGAAGAAGTAATTTTTCTGGCGACTGGGTCGCCGGATCGGACTTGAAACGGAACGCGAACGCGTTCATAAGGCCTTTTAGGCGCCTTGCGGCGCAACGGAGTTAGTTAGATGGCACACAAGAAAGCTGGCGGCTCGTCGCGCAACGGTCGCGACTCGCATTCCAAGCGTCTGGGCGTGAAGAAGTTCGGCGGCGAAGCCGTCATCCCGGGCAACATCATCATTCGTCAACGCGGCACGACCTGGCATCCCGGCGTCAATGTCGGCATGGGCACGGACCATACCCTTTTCGCGCTCGAATCCGGTGCCGTGATGTTCAACAAGAAAGCCAACGGCCGAACCTACGTATCGGTCAATCCGATTACCAAAGCCGCGGAGTAGCCGGTTCCGCACTAGAACACCGGCGCCCATCTCGGGAACCGGTGTCTGGCAAAACCAGGAAAAGGATCAGGGGAGATGGGTTTCCATCTCCCCTTTTTCTTGTGCCTGGAGGACTTTCAATGGTTGCCGAAGCGGAAGACACCGAAGACGAAAGTTACGCGATAGACTGCCCGGTGCTGGTCACCGAGCGGCTGGTGATGCGGGCGCCCTGCGAAAACGATGTCGCGCAACTGGTGGAGCTTGCCGACAACCGCCATGTCGCCGAAATGCTGGCGCGCATGCCGCACCCCTATGGCGAGGCCGAGGCGCGCGCCTTCCTCGCCATGACGAAGTCGCGCCGCGCCGGCATCGTCTATGCGCTGACGCTGGCCGGCACCGACACCTTCGTTGGCTGCGCGGGCTTGAACACCACCGATCGCGGGCTGGAGCTCGGCTACTGGATCGGCGAGCCCTATTGGAAGAAGGGCTATGCGACCGAAGCGGCTCACGCGCTGGTCGATCTCGCCTTCCAGAAGACCTCGATCCAGGTGCTGCATGCCTCGACCCGGGTCATCAATCCGGCCTCGCGCCGGGTGATCCACAAATGCGGTTTCCAGTATGCCGGCCAGGGCATGCTGAATTCGATCGTCGCCGGCCAGGTGCCGGTCGAGCGCTATCGGCTGGATCGCAAGACCTGGATCAGCCTGCGGAACTGGGTGCATTTCTAGATGGGGCGATATTCAGGTGAGGCCGGCCTGCAAACGATGGTTTTCTGCGCTTCCGGTGCTCACGGACTTCATGTCCGCTCCGCTCCGGTTCTCGGAAACCATCGTTTTCGACTCGGCCTGACCTGAATCTCGCCCCATCTCGGCGCGTGCCGCAAACCAAAGGTTTTGAACGAAGCCTAAGTCAGCCCAGTTCGGCCCAGACGGGCAAATGGTCCGAGCCGACCGCCTGGCGGTCGACCCACAGGCGCTTCAGGGATCGAGCAAGCGAGGCGCTGGTGAAGATATAGTCGATGCGCTTGTGGCGGCTGGCATCCTCGGGCCGTTTGGGATCGACCCAGGTGGCGAGATCGGCCACATCGAGGCGCACAGCGGCATCGACGGCAAAGTCGGCGGTCAACGGCATGCCGAATTCATGGTCCGGGCGGCCGGCGAGTTCGACATATTCGGGCGAGCCGGCCAGCATGTTGAAATCGCCCATGCCGACAAAGGCTTCCGGATGCGGCAATTCCGGCAGGCCGATCTCGGCGACGCCGGACAATGCGCCGCCTTCGAGCGCGTAGTTCAAGAGGCGCTGGCGCAGGAACTGGATCTGGCTGGCGCGTTCGACCGGACTGCGGTGATCGAGATGGATGGAATAGAAGCGGATGAAACCGAGCGGCGTCTCGATCAGCGCTTCCAGCGCGCCGCGTTGAAAGTTCATCATCTCGAAGCTGCGGCTGCGCGGCAGAAGCAGGTTGCGCGACAGATGAATGGGCGTCTTCGACAGCACCATGTTGCCAAGCTGGAAGGTCGTGGTGATGGCGCGCCCGTCCTCGATGCGCGAACCGATATTGGCCTCGAAATTGCTGCCATAGACGGCAAAGTAGTCGGGCAGCGCCTCGCCGATCTCGGCGACCATGTCGCGTCCGCCGTTCCTCGGATTGTTGCGGGTAACCTCCTGCAGCGCGATGACGTCGGCGTCGCGCACGGCCTCGGCGATGCGCCCGACATCGTACTGCCCGTCGAGACCGACGCCGTACTGGATGTTGTAGGTTACAAGCTTCATTCCGCCATCTCCGGCCAACCCCATGCGGCCATTGTCACAAAACGGCCTCGCCCTTGGCCGCGCCTTGGTTTAGAGCAAGGCCTAAGGTTTAGAGCAATGCCGCAAGGCCAATAAAGAAACTGCGATCCATGAAATTTCTCGATCAAGCCAAGGTCTATGTCCGCTCCGGTGACGGGGGCGCCGGTTCGGTGTCGTTCCGGCGCGAAAAATTCATCGAGTTCGGCGGGCCGGACGGCGGCGATGGCGGGCGTGGCGGCGATGTCTGGCTGGAAGCGGTCGACGGGCTGAACACGCTGATCGACTATCGTTACCAGCAGCATTTCAAGGCCAAGACCGGTGTCCATGGCATGGGCCGCAACATGACGGGGGCCAAGGGCGCCGACGTCACGCTCAAGGTGCCGGCCGGAACGCAGGTGTTCGAGGAGGACAACGAGACGCTGATCTGCGACCTGACCGTCGTCGGCCAGCGCTTCTTGCTCGCCAAGGGCGGCAATGGCGGCTTCGGCAACCAGCATTTCAAGACCTCGACCAACCAGGCACCGCGCCGCGCCAATCCCGGCCTGCCGGGCGAAGAGCTCAACATCTGGCTGCGGCTGAAGCTGATCGCCGATGCCGGCCTTGTCGGGCTGCCCAATGCCGGCAAGTCGACATTTCTGGCCGCCGTCACCGCGGCCAAGCCGAAGATCGCCGACTATCCGTTCACGACGCTGCATCCCGGCCTCGGCGTCGCCCGCATCGACGCGCGCGAATTCGTCATCGCCGATATTCCCGGTCTCATCGAAGGCGCGCATGAAGGCGTCGGCATCGGCGACCGCTTCCTCGGCCATGTCGAGCGCACGCGCGTGCTGCTGCACCTGGTCTCGGCGCAGGAAGAAAATCCGGGCAAAGCCTACAAGACCGTGCGCGCCGAGCTCGATGCCTATGGCCATGGCCTGATCGAGAAGGCCGAGATCCTGGCCCTTTCGCAGGTCGATACGCTCGATGCCGAGCAGCGCAAGAAGAAGGTCGCTTCGCTGAAGCGCGCCGCCGGCCGTGCACCGATGCTTCTGTCCGCCGTCACCAGCGAAGGTGTCGAGGCGGTGCAGCGCGCCCTGATGACGGTGATTGCCGAGGCTCGCGCGCAAGCTCTTCCCGTGGTCGAGACGCGCTGGGAAAAGTAAGGCATGCAGTCGCTCAGGAAATACCGGCGCATCACCGTCAAGATCGGCTCGGCATTGCTCGTCGATCGCGCGGCGGGCCTGAAGCGCGACTGGCTGGCCTCGCTTGCCGACGATATCGCGGTGCTGGCCAATGGCGGCGCCGAAATCCTCGTCGTGTCGTCCGGCGCCATCGCGCTTGGCCGCACAATCCTCGGCCTCGGCAAGCGTGCCCTGAAGCTCGAGGAAAGCCAGGCCGCGGCCGCCGTCGGACAGATCGCGCTCGCCGGCGCCTGGTCGGATGCGCTCGGCAAGGGCGCCCTGAAGTCCGGCCAGATTCTCTTGACCCTTGGCGACACAGAGGAACGCCGCCGCTATCTCAATGCGCGGGCGACGATCTCGACATTGCTCAAGATGAAGGCGGTGCCGGTCATCAACGAGAACGACACGGTCGCCACCTCCGAAATCCGCTATGGCGACAATGACCGGCTGGCCGCGCGCGTCGCCACGATGATGGGCGCCGACCTCCTGGTGCTGCTCTCCGACATTGACGGGCTCTACACCGCGCCGCCGGCGCGCGACCCGCAAGCCAAGTTCATCCCCGTGGTCGACCGCATCACATCCGATATCGAAGCCATGGCGGGAGCCGCCGCTTCCGAACTGTCGCGCGGCGGCATGCGCACGAAGCTCGATGCCGGCAAGATCGCCACGGCCGCCGGCACGGCGATGATCATCACATCGGGGACGCGGCTGTCGCCGCTGATGGCGATCGAGCGCGGCGAACGCGCCACCTTCTTCCGGCCGAGCGCCAATCCGGTCAAGGGCTACAAGACCTGGATCGCCGGCCAGCTCGAGCCGGCCGGCCGGCTGACGGTCGATGCCGGCGCCATCGGCGCACTGCTGTCCGGCAAATCGTTGCTGCCGGCCGGCGTCAAGCTGGTCAGCGGCAATTTCTCGCGGGGCGACACCGTGGCGATCCTGTCGCCAGAGGGCCGCGAGATCGCGCGCGGACTGGTTGCCTACGATGCCGCCGATGCCGTAAGGATCGCTGGCCTGAAGACAGCCGAGATCGAAACCATTCTCGGCTACGAAGCGCGTTCGGCGATGATCCACCGCGACGATTTGGTGGTCAATCACGCCGGAGACGACACAAGCGGAGGATGAGCCATGCTGAAACTGCATGAAAAATCCGGGGACGACACCGTGGCGCTGATGGCCGATATCGGCCGCCGTGCCCGCGCTGCCGCCCGGCCGCTGGCCATCGCCACCACCGCCGCCAAGAATGCCGCCCTCCTCGCAATGGCCAAGGCGATCGTCGCCCGCGAGCAGGAGATTCTCGACGCCAACGCCATCGATGTCTCGAATGGCCATGAGTCCGGGCTATCCGCTTCCTTCATGGACCGGCTGAAGCTCGATCCGGTGCGTATCCATGCCATGGCCGAAGGGATTCGCGAGATCGCGGAACTCAAGGATCCCGTCGGCGGCGTCATCGCCGCCTGGGAGCGGCCGAACGGCCTGCAGATCGAGCGCGTGCGTACGCCGCTCGGCGTCGTCGGCGTCATCTATGAGAGCCGCCCGAACGTGACGGCGGATGCCGGCGCGCTCTGCCTCAAGGCCGGCAATCCGGTGATCCTGCGCGGCGGCTCGGATTCGCTCAGTTCGTCTTCCGCGATCCACGCCTGCCTTGTCGAAGGCCTGAAGGCGGCCGGCCTGCCGGAAGATGCCATCCAACTGGTGCCGACCACCGACCGCGCCGCTGTCGGCGAGATGCTGAAGGGGCTTGGCGGCACGCTCGACGTCATCATCCCGCGCGGCGGCAAAAGCCTTGTCGGGCGGGTGCAGAGCGAAGCACGCGTGCCGGTCTTTGCCCATCTCGAAGGCATCTGCCACCTCTACATCGACCGCTCGGCCGATCTCGACATGGCGGTCAGGATCGCCGTCAACGCCAAGATGCGGCGCACCGGCGTCTGCGGCGCCGCCGAGACGCTGCTGGTCGACCGTGCCGTGGCGTCGACGCATCTGGTGCCGATCCTCGATGCGCTGCGTGCCGCCGGCTGCGAGATCCATGCCGATGCCGAAGTGCTGAAGCTGTTTTTCGACGCCAAGCCGGCTGATGATGCCGACTGGGTGACCGAATATCTCGACGCCATCATCGCGGTGAAGCTGGTCGACGGCGTCAGCGGTGCGATCGACCATATCGAGACCTTCTCCTCGCATCACACGGAGGCGATTGTCGCCGAGGATGCGAAAGCGGTGGAGCGGTTCTTCAATGAGATCGATTCGGCGATCCTGCTGCACAATGCCTCGACCCAGTTCGCCGATGGCGGCGAGTTCGGAATGGGCGCCGAGATCGGCATCGCCACCGGCAAGATGCATGCGCGCGGACCGGTCGGCGTCGAACAGCTGACATCGTTCAAATACCGCGTGCGCGGGTCGGGACAGGTGAGGCCGTGACGATTTTTGTCGTTAGAGCGTGAAGCGTTGCGCCCAGGCACCCCCCTCTGTCCTGCCGGACATCTCCCCCGCAAGGGGGGAGATTGGCTGGCATTTCGGATTTCGCCAATCTTCAGCGCTGCAAGATTTACCTCTTCGCCGAAATTGCTGATCTCCCCCCTTGCGGGGGAGATGCCCGGCAGGGCAGAGGGGGGTGCCTAGCGCGATGCTATCTCCTTCCCCACCCCCAGCACCCTCCGCCTATCTCAAAATGCCGCATGCCGAAAAGGGACTGGCCGTCGGTCTGTTCGGCGGTTCGTTCAATCCGCCGCATGCCGGCCATGCGCTGGTCGCCGAGATTGCGCTGAGGCGCCTGGCGCTCGACCAGTTGTGGTGGATGGTGACGCCGGGCAATCCGCTGAAGAACACGCGCGAACTGGCGCCGCTGACCGAGCGGCTGCAATTGTCGGAGCGGATCGCCAAGAACCCGAAGATCAAGGTCACCGCCTTCGAGGCGGCGCATCACGTGCGCTACACCGCCGACACGCTGGCGCTGGTCAAGGCGCGCAATCCCGGCGTCGATTTCGTCTGGATCATGGGCGCCGACAGCTTGCGCGACTTCCATCACTGGCAGCGCTGGCGCGAGATCGTGCTGACCTTCCCGATCGCAGTCATCGACCGACCGGGGGCGACGCTGTCGTTCCTGTCGTCGGTCGTGGCCAAGACCTTCGACTATGCCCGCGTCGACGAGGGCGACGCGCCGCGGCTTGCGCGCATGAAACCGCCGGCCTGGACCTTCATCCACGGCCCGCGCTCGTCGCTGTCGTCGAGCGCGATCCGCCGGATGGCAAAGGGATAGGGTCTCGCACCGCCGATGTCGCTTTTGCGGGGGCTTTTCGCCGCGGAGTGGGCGATCTTGTCTGAACATGGCCACTCTCGCGAAGCACCAGACCACCATCGATCCGGAGCAGGGCAGCGCGCCGACGCCGCTGATCGCGATCGCCAGCGTCATCGTTTCGATGGCGCTGATCGCCATCGGCAACGGGCTGATGTTCGCTTACATACCGGTGCGGCTCGGTGCCGAAGGTTTCGACCCGACCTGGGCCGGGTTGATCGTCACCGGCCTGTCGGCCGGCGGTCTCGCCGGCTGCATCCTGACCGGGCCGCTGGTGCGCAGGGTCGGTCATGCCCGTGCCTTCATGGTGCTGTCGGCGCTGATTGCGCTGTCCAATGCCGCCATCGGCGCCGGACCGCATCCGCTGCCGTGGATCGGGGCACGCGCCCTCTACGGCTTTGCCATTTGCGGCCTGTTCATCGTTGCGCAGAGTTGGCTCAACGACGCCATCGGCAACGCCATACGCGGCCGGGTGATGGCCTTCTTCTACGTCGCCTATGTCGCCGGGCTCGGTGTCGGCTATGCGGCGCTGGCTTTCATCGACATCAGAGCCGCGGATGCGCCCTTGATCGGCATCGCGTTCACCGCCCTGTCGATCCTGCCCGTCGGCATGACGCGGCTGGCACAGCCGCCGGCGCCCCAGGCAGCCTCGGTGGCGCTGCGCCGGGCCTGGCGGATTTCACCGGTCGGCGTTGCCGGCATGCTGGCGGTCGGCGGCCTGTCGATGTCGATTTCCGGCTTCGCGCCGATCCATGCCACGGCCAAGGGCTACAGCCAGGCCGATGTGGCGCTTTTGCTTTCGGTGATGCCGCTTGGCACGCTGATCCTGCAGCTTCCGCTCGGCTGGATCTCCGACCGCACCGATCGCCGATATGTGCTGATCGGGGCGTCGGCGCTGGCCGCGGCGGCGGGCATGCTTGCGCTCGCGTTCGACGGCGGTGCGCTGGCGGCGCTGCTGGTGATCTATGTCTTGTGGGACGGCGCCTCGGAATCGATCTATTCACTGGCCAGCGCGCACGCCGCCGACCGTGCCGGCAAGGACGACATGGTGGCATTGTCCAGCTCGCTCCTGTTTGCCTGGTCGCTGTCGGGCTTCATCGTGCCGGGCATCGTCACGGCGCTGTCGGCCGTCTTCGGCACACAGGCCTTCGTCTATGTGGCAATCGTCATCGCCTGCGCCTTCTGCCTGTTCGTGCTGCTGCGCGTGTTCACGACGCGGCCCGTGCCGGCCACCGAGACCGGCAGCTTCGCGCCGATGACCGCGCAGGCGCCGCTGCCGGTCGAACTTGCCTATGCGCCAGACGAACAGGGCTGGCCTCGAAGCAATTGATTATTGCCGGCGGGCTTCCGGCGCCGGTGCTTCCGGTGCCGGCAGCGGGATCGATATGCCTTCCTGGTCGAATTCCTGCTTGGCGCGCTTGGTGAGATCGGCCTGGGTGGCGAAGAAATCCGCTGACGATGTCCAGTAGCGTAAGGTGATCGAGACGGTGCTGTCGCCCAGTGCCGCAACGAAGGCGATCGGTGCCGGCTGGCGCTTCACCCGACGCTCAGCGGCAGCGATCGCCAGCAATGCCTTCTGGGCCCGATCGATATCGTTCCACGAGCCGATACTGAGCGTGATGTCGGCACGCCGGACGCCGTTGCGGGTGAAATTGCGCACCGGCTGGTTCCACAGCGTGGAGTTGGGCGCCAGGATATAAACGCCGTCGGCGGTCCTGAGTTTTGTCGCAAAGAGGCCGATTTCCTCGATCGAACCGGCGATGGGGCCAACCTCGACGGATTCGCCGATGCGGAACGGCCGCAGCGCCAGCAGCATGATGCCGGCGGCGATGTTCTGCAGCGTGCCTTGCAGCGCCAGGCCTATGGCCAGGCCAATGGCGCCGAGCGCGGCGATGATCGAAGCGGTCTGAACGCCGAACTGGCCGAGCACCATGATGACGACGAGGACCAGTATGGCGTAGCGGACGATCTTGGAAAGGAAATGCCGCAGCGTCTGGTCAAAGCCGTGAATATGGCCGAGGCCGGCAAAGATCGAGCGCTCGCCGAGGCCGGCGATGATGTAGCCGACCACCAGAAGGATGACCGCGCCGATGGCGGAGAACGAATAGGAGACGATCAGCGTACTCAGCTGCGCCAGGCCGGCCTGGACGGTGAGAAGGGTGTCTTGCGGGTCGATCGGCATGGCGGGATTCCGGTTGGTCGGTCAGCCGATAACCGCCGCTGGACGCGTGGGTTCCGATCTTTTTGCCTGCCGCACGGAACAACCGAGCGCCCAGCGAGTTCGCGTGAGTTGGGGTTCCGTCTTGAAACTGCAACGGAACTCTGCCTATCTAAGTGGTGTCACCCGCTTTTGGGGTGATTTGGTTGTTCTTGCTGCGAAAGGAAATACACTGAGAACAGCACTGCGGAAGAAGGCCGATATCGTGCCTTCGCCGGCCAGGATCAGCGTAGACGACGCCGTGTCCCGTGCCATCAAGACAGTCCTTGCCAGTCTGGAAGACTCCAAGGCCGAAAATATTGTCTCAATCGACATTCAGGGAAAATCGAGCCTCGGCGACTACATGGTCGTCGCGTCGGGCCGATCGCACCGTCATGTCTCGGCTGTCGCCGATCATCTCCTCAAGGCGCTCAAGGATGCCGGGCTCGGCACGGCGCGCGTCGAGGGGTTGTCCGGCGCCGACTGGGTCCTGATCGATTCGGGCGATATCATCGTCCATGTCTTCCGTCCCGAAGTCCGCGAATTCTACAATCTCGAAAAGATGTGGCAGGCGCCGGATCTCGAGGAAGAGACCCTTCACTAAGCTGCCCTGTGTCGTCGCCCAGAACCGGATTTCCTTTGGGTGACATGCATTGGCGGCTTATAGAGGCGGGATGAAGATTTCAGTTCATGCCGTGGGCCGGATGAAAGCCGGCCCCGAGCGGGAGTTGGCCGAGCGCTATTTCGAGCGCTTCGCCAAGAACGGCCCTGCCGTGGGGCTCGAATTCGCCGGCGTCACCGAGATCGCCGAGGGCCGTGCGCAGGGCGCCACCGAGCGCCAGCGCGACGAAGCTTCCAGGCTGCAGGCGCAGCTGCAGCCCGGCACGGCGCTGATCCTGCTCGACGAGCGCGGCAAGAGCCTTTCCTCGCAGGATTTCGCCAATCGCATCGGCCAGTTACGCGATGGCGGGCGCAAGGCGCTGGTGCTCGCCATAGGCGGCGCCGATGGTCACGATGCGTCGCTGCGCGAGCAGGCTGAACTGGTGGTCTCGTTCGGCGCGCTTACTTGGCCGCATCAACTGGTGCGGGTGATGCTGGGGGAACAGCTCTACCGGGTGGCGACGATCCTGTCGGGCCATCCCTATCACAGATCTTGAAAGCCGCCGCTCCGCACCGAATTCCGCCCCAATGCCGCGCAAGATCGCGGTCGGAACCGCTTCACTTGTGCATGTCGTTGTTCCAAAAGCACCGCGCAACTTTGGGCGACACGCGTTAACATGGTTGATGGTTCGTTAACGAAGCCGCAGATAGAGTCGATCGCGAATGTCTGAAGGCTGGAAATCGACACTGAGTCTGTCAACAGGGGGCTCGTCAACACGCAGCCCTTGGCGCGTGCGCGGCGGCATCGCGGCGGCGGCGATCCTTCTGTCGCTCCACGCGGCGCGGGCCGAGAACACGCTCGACATGGCTCCCGATCCGGACCAGAGCCGCGCCGAATACGAACAGGTTTCCAAGGAAATAACACTGTCGTCGGAACGGCTGGCCAAGCTTGCCGCCGACATCGCCGCGGTCAAGAAGGACCACGCCTCGATCACCGCCGCGTTGATCCAGTCGGCGATGACCGAACAGAAGCTCGGCCAGGACATCGAGGATATCGGCGCCAAGCTGGAGGGGCTGAAGAGCCAGCAGCAGAAGATCCGCGCCTCGCTCATGGCACGACGCGACGTGCTGGCCGAAGTGCTGGGTGCCTTGCAGCGCATGGGGCTGAATCCGCCGCCAGCGATCCTGGTCAAGCCGGAGGACGCGCTGTCGTCGGTGCGCAGCGCCATCCTGCTCGGCGCCGTGGTGCCGGAATTGCGTCAGCAGACCGATGCCCTGCTGGCCGACCTCAAGGAACAAACCCGGGTGACGGCCTCGATCGAGGCCGAACGGGCGCGGCTGACGGAGGCGGTCGGCGAGCAGGCGGCGGAAAAGAAGCGGCTGGGCATGCTGCTGGAGGCCAAGCAGAAGCTCGAGGCCGACACGCAGGCGCAGATGGCGGCCGAGCAGCAGAAATCCGAGGCGCTCGCCGCCAAGGCCAGCAGCCTGAAGGACCTGATCGCGTCGCTCGAAGCGCAGGCCGAGAAGACCCGCAAGGCCGCGGATGCCGCAAAGGCAGCCAGTGCCGACCAGACTGGTAACGATAAGACGGGTGACGACAAGCCGGGTGACGACAAGACCGCGTCCCTGGCGGCTCTGCCCCTTCCCGAAGGCAACCGGCTCACCGCGACGGCTCCTTTTTCGGCGCTGCAAGGGCAGATCGCGCTGCCGGTAACAGGCCGAATCAAACGCCGGTTCGGCGCCGATGACGGTAGCGGCGCCTTGATGCTTGGCGACATGCTTGCGACACAATCGGGAGCCATCGTCACCGCTCCGGCGGATGGGAATGTGCTTTATGCGGGGCCGTTTCGCTCCTACGGTCAACTCTTGATCCTCAATGCCGGCGACGGTTATCATGTCGTTCTGGCGGGGATGAGCAGAATCAGCGTCGTGACTGGCCAGTCGGTGCTCGCAGGAGAGCCGGTCGGCGCGATGGGAGAAGCCCGGGTGGCGAGTACCTCGGTTTCGAAGAATGGAAATGCCACGCCGGAACTCTATGTCGAGTTCCGTAAGGATGGAAAACCCGTCGATCCGGCCCCATGGTGGGCGGACCGTTTTTCTGGAAGGACGTGAAATGATGCGGAAACTGTCGCTTCTGTTTGCCGGTGCGCTAATGGGCGCGTCCGCCATGAGCCTTGTTTATGGCGCTCCTGGCTCGTCGGCGAACGCTGCGGGGTCGGAGACCTACAAGCAACTCGCGATCTTCGGCGACATCTTCGAGCGGGTGCGGGCACAATATGTCACGCCGCCCGACGACAAGTCGCTGGTCGAGAACGCCATCAACGGCATGCTTTCCTCGCTCGACCCGCACTCCTCCTATATGAACGCCGAACAGGCGCAGGACATGCGCGTGCAGACCAAGGGCGAGTTCGGCGGCCTCGGCATCGAGGTCACCATGGAGAACGACCTGGTCAAGGTGATCACGCCGATCGACGACACCCCGGCCGCCAAGGCTGGCGTGCTGGCCGGCGACTATATCGCCAAGATCGATGGCGAAGAGGTTCGTGGCCTGACCCTCAACGACGCGGTCGACAAGATGCGCGGCCTGGTCAACACGCCGATCAAGCTCACCATCCTGCGCCAGGGCGCCGACAAGCCGATCGAGCTTACGGTGGTGCGCGACATCATCAAGGTCAAGGCGGTCAAGTTCCGGGTCGAGAACGACATCGGCTACATGAAGATCACCTCCTTCACCGAAAAGACCTATGACGACCTCGAGAATGCGATCGACACCATCAAGAAGCAGGTGCCGGACGACAAGCTCAAGGGCTATGTGCTCGACCTGCGCCTCAATCCGGGCGGCCTGCTCGACCAGGCTGTGAGCGTATCCGATGCCTTCCTCAAGCGTGGCGAGATCGTCTCGACGCGCGGACGCGATCCGAAGGACGTCACCCGTTTCGACGCCAAGCCGAAGCAGACCGACGACATCAACGGCAAGCCGATGATCGTGCTCGTCAATGGCGGCTCGGCCAGCGCTTCCGAAATCGTCGCCGGCGCGCTGCAGGATCTGCGCCGCGTCACGGTGGTCGGCACACAGTCCTTCGGCAAGGGTTCGGTGCAGACCATTATTCCGCTCGGCGAGAATGGCGCGCTCAGGCTGACGACGGCGCTTTATTACACGCCGTCGGGCAAGTCGATCCAGGGCAAGGGCATCACGCCCGACATCAAGGTCGACCAGCCGCTGCCGCCGGAACTGCAGGGCAGGGACCTGACGCGCGGCGAATCCGATCTCAAGGGCCACATCAAGGGCGCCGACGAGAGCAAGACCGGTTCGGGCTCGGCCGCCTATGTGCCGCCGGATCCGAAGGACGACCTGCAGCTCATCTATGCCGAGCAGCTGCTGCGCGGCCAGAAGACCGATCCGGCCTTCCCGCCCAATCCGGAAAAGGCCGTGCTCAACCAGTAGTGGTTTGGCCGGCCAGGTCTGGCCGCCTGAACCAAGCAATGCGATGCTGCCGGGACCCTAGGGTTCCGGCAGTTTGATTCGGGCAGATGCGGCGCCAAGGGGTGCGCCAGGATTGATGAATTCGCGCAGGTCTTCTCGAAGGGCTACCCTTCGGAACGATGCGTCCCGGGGACAGGGCTTGGCTGATATCGGCAAGGACATCGAACGCCCGCTTGGACAGACCGTCCGGGCGCCGCGCGCAGCCGGCAAGATCAACGCGGGCGTGGTCGCCTCAGCCATTGTCGTGCTGGCCGTGGTCGGCGTTTCCGGCGCGATCGCGCTCAGGGAAAAGCCTTTTCGCAAGCCGCAGGAAGTTGCCGTCTCGACGCCGAAGGTGACGGCGGCTGCCGAACCCGCCGCCGCGCCTCCAGCCTTGGCGCCGGCCGCGGCGCCAAAGGCGCAGACGCCAGCCAAGACAGGCGGCCCGCAGATCATCCATGTCCAGACGGAAGAGGGCGATGGCCCGCCCAAGGCGGGGATCGTCATTCGCGATCCGTCGAGCATCGGGCAGAACCTGAAGATCGCGCATCTTCCCGACAAGGCGCTGATCGAAGCCAGCGAGACCGGGCCCTTGCCGATGCGCGCCGCCGATGGAAGGCGGCCATTCGACGTCTATGCGCGGCCCTGGTCCGGCGCGCGCGGGGCTCGCGTGGCGATCGTCATCGGCGGGCTCGCGGTTTCGCAGACCGGCACCCAGGCGGCGATCGCCAAGCTGCCGCCGGAGGTGACGCTGGGCTTTGCCCCGCAGGGCAACAGCATCGGCCGCTGGATGCAGGCCGCCAGGCAGGGCGGCCACGAGATCGTCATGCAGGTGCCGCTCGAACCGTTCGACTATCCCAGCGTCAATCCGGGCCGCAACACGCTGACAGTGGCGGCAAGTGCCGACGACAACCTGAAAAGCCTGCACTGGGCGCTGTCGCGGACCACGAACTATACCGGCGTCATGAACTATATGGGCGCCCGTTTCTCGGCCGACGCGACGGCGATGGGACCGTTCATGGCCGAGCTCGGCAAGCGCGGCCTTGCCTATATCGACGACGGTTCGTCGGCGCGCAGCCTCGCACCCGACCTGGCGCTGAAGGACGGCGTGCCCTTCGTTGCCGGCGACATGGCGATCGATGCGGTGCAGGATCGCGGCGAAATCCTGAAGAAGCTCGACAGCCTGGAAGCGACAGCGCGGGCCAAGGGCTTTGCCGTCGGCATCGGCTCGGCTTTCGACCTGACGGTCGACACGGTGTCGTCCTGGGTGGCCGAAGCCAAGAAGCGCGGCATCGAGATCGTGCCGATTTCAGCGGTGGCCATCGATCCGCAAAAAGGCTGACGATCCGCTGATCGCAACAAACCCACTGGAACGACCGGAGAGAGCGTCAGATGGCCAAAAAGATCGACCGCGAAACGCTGCCTTATCGCCCGTGTGTCGGGCTGATGATCCTCAACGCCGAGGGCCTGGTCTGGGTCGGGCACCGCATTGCCGAACCCGACAGCGAATTTGCCGGCACCACGCAGCTCTGGCAGATGCCGCAAGGCGGCATCGACAAGGGCGAGGAGCCGCTGCAGGCTGCCGAGCGGGAGCTCTATGAGGAGACCGGTATGCGCAGCGTCTCGCTCATTGCCGAGGCGCCGGACTGGATCAACTATGATCTGCCGGACCATCTCGTCGGCATTGCCTTCAAGGGCCGGTATCGCGGCCAGGCGCAGAAATGGTTCGCCTTCCGCTTCCATGGCGATACCAGCGAAATCCAGATCAATCCGCCGCCGGGCGGCCACACCGCCGAATTCGACAAATGGGCATGGCGGCCGATGCAGGACTTGCCCGACCTGATCGTGCCGTTCAAGCGCCATGTCTATGAGGATGTGGTGGCGGCGTTCCGGCACCTGGTGGCATAGAATGACGGGAGGCAGCGCGGTTGCCGCGCGGGTCCTGCGGTCCTATTGATGTTTGTCCGCCACGAGAAGGGTCGCCATGAACGACGCCTCCAGAAGGTCGTTGCCCGGGGATACCGCTGGCGTAAGCGAAGCGGCGGCGGGAGCCATTCTCACCATCGATCTCGGCGCGATCCGTGAAAACCATCGACGGCTGAAAGCGCAACTGGGCGGCGTGCGTTGCGCCGGCGTGGTCAAGGCAGATGGCTATGGTCTCGGTGCGACGCAGGTGGCGTCGGCGCTGATGAAGGATGGCTGCGACACTTTCTTCGTCGCGCTGCTGGCGGAAGGCATCAGCCTGCGCAAGGCGATCGGCGCCGGGCCGGACATCTACGTGCTGAACGGGCTGCCGCCGGGCTCGGAGCCCGAAGCCATGGCCGCCGGCCTGTGCGCGGTCATCAACAGCGGCGCGCAGTTGAAGGCCTGGCGCGCGGCGGCGCATGGCGCCGGCCGCCGGCTGCCGGCCGCCATCCAGGTCGACAGCGGCATGTCGCGGCTTGGCATGGCGCCCGCCGAGGTGGAAGCGGTGGCGAAGGATGCCGGCGCGTTCGAGGGCATCGACATCAGATACGTGATGAGCCATCTGGCCTGCGCCGACGAGCCGCGCCATCCGGCCAACGAGCAGCAGCGGCTGGCGTTTGAGCGGCTGCGTGCCCTGCTGCCGGCGGCGCCCGCCTCGCTCGCCAATTCCTCCGGCATTTTCCTTGGGCCGCGCTACCACTACGATCTGGCCCGGCCGGGGGCGGCGCTCTACGGCATCAACCCGACGCCTGACGCGACCAATCCGATGCTGCCCGTGGTGGGGCTGCAGGCCAAGGTTGCGCAGACGCGCGGCATCGAAAAAGGCACCGGCGTCGGCTATGGTCACACCTATCACGCCGAAGGTCCGCGCAGCCTGGCGACGATCTCGTTCGGCTATGCCGATGGCTGGCTGCGCCGCTCCGCTTCGGCGGCCTGGTTCGAAGGGGTGCGCCTGCCTTTCCTCGGGCGTGTGTCCATGGATTCGATCATTCTCGATGTTTCGGCCCTGCCGCCCGGCAAACTGCGCGAGGGCGATCTGGTAGAGCTGCTGGGTCCTTCGCAGAGCGTCGACGATGCCGCCGGCCATGCCGGCACCATCGGATACGAAATCCTGGCCAGCCTTGGAACGCGCTTTCACCGCCGATACGTTGGCGGTTGAGCGGTTTGGCCGCGCTTGACAAGCGGTCGCCCGTCGGCAAGGTTCGGGGCATGAGCAACCTCGCTTATATCAGAACCTTGTTCAGGGTCTGCCCGATCGCGGGATCGTAGCCCCGGCGCGGCCGCCTTCCGGCGTCCGTCCGTACCGGGGCATCCATACATCCACCATCGTCATCAAGTCGTTCAGCTCTTCGCGGCTGCCGACTGTTCATCACGCCGCCATCAGCGGCAGGCGCGCATCCATTCGATGCGCCGATCCATGAGGTTTGCCATGCAACATGCAACGGAATCGCATCCGAGCGGCCAGATACTGATCAGTGAGATCGACCATAACAGGCTGACCGGCCTGGCGAGAGCCTTGCTCGACCGCACCCCCGAGGTGGCCGAAGAGCTGCTCTCGGAAATGGACCGGGCCGTCATCGCGGACGCGGCGGCGATGCCGGCCGACGTGGTGCGTATGGGTTCGACAGTGGCGGTCAGCAGCGAAGGCGGGGACATCCAGCGCATCACGCTGGTCTATCCCGGTGAAGCCGATATTGCCGAAAACCGGATTTCGGTGCTGACGCCGATGGGAACGGCGCTCATTGGCGCCGCCATTGGGCAGGTTGTGTGCTGGAGCAGTCGTGACGGTCGGGAGTTGTCGGTGACCATCGAAGCCGTCGATACACCGACCTCCGGCCCGCAGCGGCTCTGATCGTGGAGGCGGTGATGACGACCACGAATTGCTGCCTGACGAGAAAGGACTTCGCTGTCCTCGAAGTCATGCTGGTGCGCCGGCGGGCGTTCGCCGATCCGATCGTGCATATGCTTGAACACAAGCTTTCGAGTTCCGACGTCGTTCCCGTCGATTCGATCGATCCCGATATCGTGACACTGAACAGCAGAGCGGTGTTTTGCATCGATGCCGGTCCGGCCGAGACGCGCACGCTGGTGCAGGATGAGGTGCACGGCCCGGTCGGATCGAGCCTGTCGGTGGCAACGCGGCGCGGGCTCTGCGTGCTAGGCATGGCGCAGGGCCAGACGGCGTCGATCGAGTACCCTGACGGCAGGCGGGAGTCGATCCGGATCAAAGCGGTGCTCTACCAGCCGGAGGCTGCCCGGCGCGCGCTCGGGCAGAAACACCAGGCTGATCAGCGGCGACCGCACGGGCTCACGCTCGTCTACAGCGCCGAAGCCTGCATCCGGCCCCTTGGCGAGACGGCTGGAATGCTGCAGACAGAAGATGACGACCCCGGTCCGTCGGCGGCGTGAATGGGCCACAGCGCATGGTCTTGAAAATTGGGATCGATTTTCACCAGGGATCATGCGCAAGTCGGCGGTGTTGTGTCTATCGGCGTCCCGACCGACGCCGCGCAAGGAGTGGACGATGAAAATCATGGTGCTGGGCGGTGGCGTCATCGGGGTGACCACGGCGTATTACCTCGCCGAGGCTGGCCACGAGGTGACGGTGGTCGATCGCCAGAAAGGCCCGGCGCTGGAAACCAGCTTCGCCAATGCCGGCGAGATCTCGCCCGGCTATGCCTCGCCCTGGGCCGGGCCCGGCATTCCGCTCAAGGCGATCAAATGGCTGCTGATGAAGCATGGTCCGCTGGTGGTGCGGCCGGCCTTCGACCCGCATATGTGGACCTGGCTGGTCAAGATGCTGCGCAACTGCACGGCCGAGCGCTACGCGATCAACAAGTCGCGCATGGTGCCGCTGGCCGAGTACAGCCGCGACACGCTGAAGGCGCTGCGCGAAGCGACCGGCATCAGCTATGACGAGCGGACCCAGGGCACGCTGCAGCTGTTCCGCACGCAAAAGCAGCTCGACGGCACGTCAGGCGATGTCGAGGTGCTGAAGAAATACGGCGTGCCCTACGAAATCCTAGACCAGGACGGCTGCATCGCGGCCGAGCCGGGCTTGGCCAACGTGCGCGAGAAGTTCGTCGGCGGCCTCAGGCTGCCGCATGACGAGACCGGTGACTGCAAGATGTTCACCGACAAATTGGCCGAGCTCTGCGTGGCGCGCGGCGTGACGTTCGAATACGACATGACGATCTGGCGCGTCCTCCGCAGCCGCAACCGCGTTGCCAATCTCAGCACCAGCAAGGGTTTCAAGGCGGCCGACGCCTATGTCATGGCGATGGGCAGCTATTCGGCGGGGTTCATGCGCCGGATGAAGCGGCCGATCCCGGTCTATCCCGTCAAAGGCTATTCGATCACCGTGCCGATCAAGGATGCCGCGCTGGCGCCGGTGTCGACCGTCATGGACGAGACCTACAAGGTGGCGATCACGCGGCTCGGCGACCGCATCCGCGTCGGCGGCACGGCCGAGATTTCCGGCTTCGACCTCAGGCTGCACGAATCGCGGCGGCGCACGCTGGAACACTCGGTCGGCGATCTCTTTCCCGGCGCCGGCGCCATGCGCGAGGCGACGTTCTGGTGCGGGCTGCGGCCAATGACGCCGGACGGGCCGCCGCTGATCGGCCGCACCGAGCTGTCCAACCTTTATCTCAACACCGGCCACGGCACGCTCGGCTGGACCATGGCCTGCGGTTCGGCCAAGGTGCTGGCCGACATCATCTCGAGCCGGGTGCCTGATATCGATGTCCGCGCCCTGGCGCAGGAGCGCTATCTCAAATAGCGGCCGCCAATTCAGAACGCCTGCTTGACCCAGACGTCGTCGAACAGCAGCCGGTAGGCCCACGGGATCGTCACATTGGCGGCGACCGGGTTGGAATGGGCGAGGTAATCGTCATAGACCGGCTTCATCCTGACGTAGAAGGCGGGGTCGAGCACCACCATGCCGTTCTCCGAGTCATGGAAGAAGCTGCGGTTGTTGAGGTTGACCGAGGAGATGGCCACCAGCCTCTCGTCGATCATCATGATCTTGGAGTGCAGCACCACATCGGGCGCCTTGAATTCGCGGATGTTGATGCGGTCGCCATATTCTTCGACGAACAGCTTGTTGAGCGCGGTGAGGAACTTGCCGCCGATATCGCCCTTGAGATCGATGCGGCCGACGATATCGATCTTGACCCCGCGCGCCAGCGCCCGGTCGAAGGCTCGCGCGAGGCTCGGCGTCAGGTTGAGGTAGGGATTGACGATCTGGATATGATGGCTGGCGGCATCGACCAGTTCGACGAAATAATCCTCCAGCGCATGGCTGTCCTCATAGGGCACCGAAATCAAATGCCGGGCATTGCCCGACGGGCGGCCACCATTGGAACGGACCGGGATAGAGAAGGGGCGCGCCAGGTTGGTGTCGGCGTCGCGCAACCACATCGTAGACAGATGCGCGGCGAGTGTGTCGACAATGGCGGGGTCGGCGAACTCGATGTCGAAGTCGCTCCAGTTCGAGTAGTAGTTCAGCGAAAAGCCGTCAGTCTTGCCGTATTGCTCGAGGTCCGGATAGCGCGACAGATCGATCGGCTGGTGGAACAGGAAACCGTCATGAATGTTGCGGCCGCCGATGATGACGCGCGAGCGCGCGGGATCGAGCGCCAGCGTCGCCAGCATCTTGACGTGATGGACCTTGTGCAATTGTGAAATCTGCTCGTCGATCGGCGCGCCATGGTCCGCCCGCCAGCGATATTCCTGCAGCTCGACATTGGGGAACTCGGCCGCCAGCCGGTGCAGCATGGCGTCGTCCTTTTCGCGCTCCAAGACGTCGGTGACCATGATGCGCACCTTGGTGCCAAGGCTGGCATGGTGGCGGATCAGCCGTTCGATGATGCGGCCGGAAAAATCCGCCTTGAACTCGAGCGACGAGAGATAGACCAGCTTCAGCCTCGGCGCCCTGGAGAAATCGAGCGGCAGTTCCGGGTCACCCTTGTCGATGGCCGCGTCGGACAGCGGCGCGCCCATAAGCGCCTCGACCTTGGCGTTGAAGCCGTCGCGCGATTTGCGCAGCAGGCGCGGCTGGCCGATCGGCACGGCGCAGGTCTGCGACAGCCAGCGGCTGGCGTAGAAGACGCGCTCAAGTGCGTCTAGGCTGGCATCGTCGGGAACCGGGCAGCGCTGGTAGCGGCTGTCGAAGGCGGCAAGCGCCGGATCGGCGGCCTCTTCGCGCCGGATAGCGAGCGGTGCGCCTGCCTGGGCAAGACTGGAGCGAATCCTCGCGTTGCAGCCGTTCAGGCTGTCACTTGGAAACAGGCTGGCCGTGTCGTCCGCGCCGGACAGGCGAAACCGGAATGCCGTGCCCGCGGCGATGGTGCGTGAGCCGCCGCCGGCACGAATGACCAGCGCGCCGTCGCAAGAACCTTCGATGTCGGCGGCCTGCTTGCCGGCCTGGCGCACGACGATCTCGACGCTGCGTGCCTGCAGGCCGGAGAAATCGAAAATCTTGGGCGCCGAGGGCCGTGCCGCTGCGTCGATGTAGAGCGTCTGCCGCGACACCCGCCAGCGTCCGTCGAAACGGCCCTCGCCGATATCGCCGCCGGACGGCGGCAGACGCGGCCTGGCCACGGGTCCGGCCAGTTGCTGCAGCGTCGTGTAGGTCGCCTGGAAGTCGCGGTTCTGGACGTCGCGGCGGTTTCGCCCGAACGGTCCGGTGCCGTTGGCGCGGTCCATGGCGCCGAGCTGGTTGTGGGCAAGCAGCGCCAGGAAGCGGCTTTCATAGTCGCTGGTGCGGGTGTTTCCGAAAAATTGTGCCGCAGCGACCTGTGGCCCGGGCGTGCCGGCCGACAGCGCGGGACGGGTGCAGGCCGCCTGTCCCGGCGGGAACTCGCAGGCGTTCCGGCCTGGGCCCGCACAGCCGGCAAGGGCAGTGAGCGCCAGCCCGAACACGGCCAGGATGATCGATGCACGGCCGTTCAATCAGTTGCTCCGGCCTTCAGGGCACTCAACTGCGCCGGGTCTCGCGGTGGCATGAAGCCTTGCGGAAAAACCGTGCAGATCGGAATGGCAAAGGTGGCGATCAGCAATTCCGCTTCGCTGCGCATCTTGCGGGGCGCCGTCTTGTCATCGCGGATCGCCCTGGCCGAAGCGACAAGAGCGCCATCGCAGTCGCAATGGTTGTGACGGGCGATGTAGCAGGCGTCATGGGTCCGGCAAACCGCGTCGAGGCGGTCGACCGGCCGGGCCGAGAGATCCCCGGTGCGGGTGCCTGGGCCGCAGTAATTGCCGATGACGAAGGGCGAGGGGCGCGCCATGGCGTAACGGATGGGCTTGGGCAATTCGGCTTCCGGCACTTTTGTCCATGGGTTGGCGCAGGCCGAGACGAAAAGCAGCGGCAGGATGGCAAGAACGGCTCGCATATTTCCGCGCCAGCTTTCCGAAAGATTTCCCCACCCGGCGATCCGCCCATGGCCGCGATCGCATGGCTGATGCCACATTGGCTGGTTCCGTGGCAAGGTAAAGGCGGCGTCCATCGCCGGATCGTGATATGTCGTGGCGGCACACCTTGGCCGGCACGATGGGCCGTGATTGCCTTTATACGAAGAGACTTTTTTCCCGCTCCACCGCCTTGGTGATGTAGCTGGCGACGATCTGGACCCGCCGCAGCGGCCTGACGGACTCGTGATAGACCAGCCAGTAGGCGCGGCGGATGGGTGCCACAACATCGACGGCCATCAGTTCCGGCATCGAGCGGGCGACAAAGGTATGCAGGATGCCGATGCCGGCACCAGACCTCACCGCTTCTGCCTGGCCGAGTGCGGAGGAAATGGCGAAGCTGGTGCGCCAGTCCGGGCTGAATTCGGCGGCATAGTCGAGCGAGGGGCTGACGATGAGGTCGGGCACATAGCCGATCAGCGTGTGCTGGCCGAGTTCGGCAGCGGTCCTGGGCAGGCCATGTGCTTGCGCATAGGCGCGGGAGGCGAACAGGCCGAGCGTGTAGTCGACCAGCTTTCCCGCCACCAGCCGGCCCTCGGTCGGCCGCTCGACGGTGATGGCGATGTCGGCCTCGCGGCGCGACAGCGAGAAGGAGCGCGGCACCGGCACGAGCTGGATCGTCAATTCGCGGTGCAGCGCGGTCAGTTCGCCGAGGCGCTTGGCCAGGAAGGCGACGCCAAACCCGTCGGGCGCACCGATGCGGACCGTGCCCGAGACGTCGTCGCCTTCGCCCGATATGGTCGAGCGCGCGGCGATCATGTCGCCCTCCATGCGCTCGGCAATGTCGAGAAAACGCTCGCCCGCGGGCGTCAGCTCGCTGCCGGTGGTCAGGCGGCGGAAGAGTTTCGTGCGCAGCGCCTCCTCGAGTGCCGCGATGCGGCGCGAGACGGTGGCGTGGTTGAGTTCCAGCCGTTTGGCGGCACCGAGGATCTGCCCAGCGCGGGCCACGGCGAGGAAGATGCGGACGTCATCCCAGTTCATGAGAGTGGTCCGAATGACAATGGTCAGCGTAGCGTTCTGTGGCGCCCCCCTCTGTCCTGCCGGACATCTCCCCCTCTAGGGGGGAGATTGGCAGCGTCGCCGACAGTCCCTCCTTGACAGCCCCCATGATTGGCGAAGGCGAATATGACAGCGCAATCTCCCCCCTAGAGGGGGAGATGTCCGGCAGGACAGAGGGGGGCGCTAAGGAACTCAACGTTGATCATTCCTGGTGTAAGAGGCCCCATCATTTGCGAGAATTGATGCTCTTCCGTCAACCGCTATCTATTTTTCGCACAACGGTTGCGTTCTCGCTCGCGTTGCCATTCGCCGGCCGAAGGCGGACAATGCGGGTATCACGAACAAAGGGAGAGACATCATGATCGAATACGGTCATTTCATCGGCGGCAAGCATGTCGCCGGCACCAGCGGCCGCAAGCAGGACGTCATGCAGCCGATGGACGGCACGGTGCGCGGTACGGTGGCGCTGGCTTCGCAGGCGGAATTGCGCGCGGCGGTCGAGAACGCCAAGGCCGCACAGCCGAAATGGGCCGCCACCAATCCGCAGCGCCGCGTGCGCGTGCTGATGAAATTCCTCGAGCTGGTCGCCCGCGACTACGACGAGCTGGCCGACATACTGGCGCGCGAGCATGGCAAGACCATCGCCGATGCCAAGGGCGACATCCAGCGCGGCCTCGAAGTGGTCGAGGTCTGCATCGGTGCTCCGCACATGATGAAGGGCGAGTTCACCGACGGCGCCGGCCCCGGCATCGACGTCTATTCGATGCGCCAGCCGCTCGGCGTTGTCGCCGGCATCACGCCGTTCAACTTCCCGGCGATGATCCCGCTGTGGAAGATCGCCCCGGCGATCGCCTGCGGCAACGCTTTCATCCTGAAGCCTTCCGAGCGTGACCCGGGCGTGCCGATCCGCATCGCCGAGCTGTTCCTCGAGGCCGGCCTGCCGGCGGGCATCCTCAACGTCGTCAATGGCGACAAGGAAGTCGTCGACGCCATCCTCGACGATCCCGACATCAAGGCCATCGGCTTTGTCGGCTCGACGCCGATCGCTCACTACATCTATTCGCGCGGCACTGCCGCCGGCAAGCGCGTGCAGTGCTTCGGCGGCGCCAAGAACCACATGATCATCATGCCCGACGCCGACATGGACCAGACCGTCGATGCGCTGATCGGCGCCGGCTACGGCTCGGCGGGCGAGCGCTGCATGGCGATCTCGGTGGCTGTCCCGGTCGGCAACGACACCGCCAACCGGCTGATGGAAAAGCTCGTTCCGCGCGTCGAGAGCCTGAAGGTCGGCCCGTCGACGGATTCGGCCGCCGATTTCGGCCCGCTGGTGACGCGCCAGGCGCTGGAGCGGGTGAAAGGCTATGTCGACACCGGCGTCAAGGAAGGCGCCAAGCTGGTCGTCGACGGCCGCGGCTTCTCGATGCAGGGCTATGAGAACGGCTACTACATGGGCGGCTGCCTGTTCGACAATGTCACGGCCGACATGAGTATCTACAAGGAAGAGATTTTCGGGCCGGTGCTCTCGGTGGTGCGCGCGCCGACCTATGAGAGCGCGATCAAGCTCGCCAACGACCATGAGATGGGCAATGGCGTCGCCATCTTCACCCGTGACGGCGACGCCGCGCGCGACTTCGCTAGCCGTGTCCAGGTCGGCATGGTCGGCATCAACGTGCCGATCCCGGTGCCGATCGCTTACTACACGTTCGGCGGCTGGAAGGCGTCGTCCTTCGGCGATCTCAACCAGCACGGTCCGGACGCTTTCCGCTTCTACACCAAGACCAAGACGGTGACCTCGCGCTGGCCGTCCGGCATCAAGGACGGCGCCGAGTTCGTCATCCCGACGATGAACTAGCCGGACGGTTTCCTGCTTGCGCGTCCTCGCCTTCGGCTGCGGGCGCGCGGGGCGGGCATGAAGGCAGACAGCAAAGGCTCGGGCTCAGAACCCGAGCCTTTTTCTTGCCCGGTCGCGGTCGGTATCCACGTGAACGCTAATGTGATGGAACCTGGCGGCGCGTTGCCGTCTTAGGTTGCAGTCCTGCCGCCTGGAGGCCTGGAGGCGCGGCAGATCAACCAACGGCGCTGGCGACAGCTTCGGGGGCAATCGTTTGGCGCAGGGAGGTGTCAGATGGCACGTCTTATTGCAACGATATCTCTGGTGGCGGCTTCCGCGTTTTTCGCCGCCCAGGCATCGGCCGCACCGCAATGCGCCGCGCGTACGGACATGGTCAAGGCGCTCGGTGAGAAGTTCCACGAAAGCCAGGCGGCGCACGGCCTAGTCAACCCGAGCGTGATTCTCGAGATCTTCGTTTCCGAGCAGGGCACCTGGACCATCCTGGCCACCGATATCCATGGCCAGAGCTGCGTCATCACGGCGGGCGAAGGTTGGGACGGCGCCATGATGGCGGGGATGCCCGGCGCCTGAATTGACATCGGGCTCAGCGCGTGGCTGCCGCCTCGGCATGGCCGCGCAGCAGCGCCATCAGCCGCTTGGCGTCCTTGGCCGCGGCCTCTTCATCTCCGTCAAGGATAGAGCGGATCAGGGCAACGTGGTGCTCGGCCGATTCGGCGAGCCCGGTGTCGGCCTTGTAGCGGAACCAGAAGCGGCGGCTGTGGGTCTGCAAGGGGGCGGCCAGCCGCGCGGCAAAGGGGTTGTCGGCGGCCATCGCCAGAGCCTCGTCGAGCGCTTTGTCGGCCTGGATGAAGGCCAGCACATTGCCTGAGATGACCGCCTTCTGCATGGCAAGGGCTGCCTCGTGAAACAGGTCGGCGGCCTCGCGGGTGACGAAGCGTGCGGCCGAGCGGGCCAGCACCACCTCGACGCCGCGCCGGGCGTCGAGCACGCGCAGCCAGTCGCCGGGATGCAGCGGCGCGATCGCGATGCCGGCACGCGGACGCACGTCGAGCAGCCCTTCCCAGGCCAGCCGCTGGATCGCCTCGCGCACCGGCGTGCGGCCGAGCGCCAGCCTATCGATGAGGGCGCCCTCGGTGACGAAGCTCGCCGGCGCCAGTTCGAGCGTGACGATCATGTGCTCGAGCACGCGATAGGCCCGAGTCGCGGCCGGCTCGGACAAGGCGCTTGCTTCCTTGGATATCAAAGGCTGTCTCCTGATATATCCAGGATATATCATAACGGATTCCGCATTGACAGCGGCTTTCTTAACAGATATACGGCTGATATATCAGATGGAGCAATGATCATGTGGACCGGAGTTTTCCCCGCCGTCACGACCAAATTCACCGCCGACGATCGTCTCGATCATGCCGAGATGGAGCGCTGCTTTGCCCTGCAGATGGAGGCCGGCTGCGACGGCATCATCGTTTGCGGCTCGCTCGGCGAAGGGCCGATGCTGTCGCATGACGAGAAGATCGAGGTGCTGAAGACGGCCCAGAAAGTCGCCGGCAAGAAGCCCGTGCTGCTGACGGTCAACGAAGCCGGCACCCGCGAGGCCGCCAGCATCGCAAAGCGCGCCGCCAAGGAAGGCGCCAACGGCCTGATGGTGGTGCCGAGCCCGATCTACCATACCAATGAGGAAGAGACGGTGGCGGCCCTTCGCGCGGTTGCGCAGGCCGGCGACCTGCCGGTGATGATCTACTCCAACCGCCTGGCCTATCGCGTCGACGTCACCGTCGACCAGATGGAGGAGCTGGCGTCGGACAAGCGCTTCGTCGCCGTCAAGGAGTCCTCCGACGACATCCGCCGCTCGACCGAGATCATCAATCGCCTGGGCACCCGCTACGACCTGTTCACCGGCGTCGACAATCTGGCCTTCGAGGCGCTGTCGGTCGGTGCAATCGGCTGGGTGGCCGGCCTGGTCACCGCCTTCCCGCGCGAGACCGTCGCCATCTACCAGCTGATGAAGCAGGGCCGCCGCGAGGAGGCGCTTTCGATCTACCGCTGGTTCCGGCCGCTGCTCGATCTCGACGTCTCGACCTACCTGGTGCAGAACATCAAGCTTGCCGAAGTGTTCGCCATCCAAACCAATGATCGCGTGCGCATGCCGCGCCAGCCGCTGTCGGGCGAGCGCCGCAAGGCGGTCGAAAAGATCATCAAGGACGCGCTGGCGGTGCGGCCGACGCTGCCGCAGTTCTAAGCTGGCTGGGCGGATCGAGCTAAGGGCTGGCACATGCACCACGGCACGCAGCCATGAATAGCGATGCTGCAATCGACATCGCCATCATCGGCGGCGGCATCATCGGCATTTGTGCGGCCGCCTTGCTTGCCGAGGCGGGGCGCGACGTCACGGTCTTCGACCGTACCGGCATCTGCGAGGAGACGAGTTCCGGCAATGCCGCCGCCTTCGCCTTCTCCGACGTGCTGCCGCTGGCCCACAAGGGCATGATCCGGCAATTGCCGAAATGGCTGGCCGACCCGCTCGGGCCACTCAGCATCCCGCCGGCCTACCTGCCGAAGCTCCTGCCTTGGCTGATCCGTTTCTGGCGGGCCGGCGCACCAGAGAAATACGAGGCGAGCCTCACCACCCAGGCCGGCATGATGAAGCTCGCCGAAGCGGAGTGGATGGGCTTGCTCGACCGCTCCGGTACGCGATCGATGCTGCGCGAGGACGGCTCGCTCGAACTTTACGAAAGCGAAGGCGAGTTTCAGGCCGGGTTGTCCGGCTGGGCCGCGCGCGAACGTTTTGGCATCGGCTTCCGCCATGTCGAGGGCGAGGACCTTGCGACGTTGCAGCCGGGCCTGTCGCCATGCTTCGTCAAGGGCACGTTCGTGCCGGGCTGGAAGACGGTCGCCGACCCAAAACTGCTCGGCAAGGCGGTGTGGGCCTATGCGCAGTCCAAGGGCGCGCGTTTTCAAATGGCTCGGATCGATCGTGTCGCGGCGGACCAGGATAGTGCGACGCTGACGCTGGCCGATGGATCCACAAGGCGCGCGAGACAGCTCGTCATCGCAGCCGGCGCCTGGTCGCACCTTCTGGCCAGGCAGCTCGGCGATCGCATTCCGCTCGAAACCGAGCGTGGCTACAACACGACCTTGCCGACGAGCGCCTTCGAGGTGAAGCGGATGCTGATCTTCTCCGGCCATGGCTTCGTCATCACGCCGCTGGAAACCGGCTTGCGCGTCGGCGGTGCGGTCGAACTCGGCGGCATCGAACGGCCGCCCAATTATGCCAGGTCGAAGGCGCTGCTGCGGAAGGCGCAGAAATTCCTACCGGGGCTCGATCCCTCGGGCGGGCGCGAATGGATGGGATTCCGGCCCTCGCTGCCGGATTCGGTTCCGGTCATCGGCAAGGCGCAAGGAAGCCGGCCGGTGGTCTATGCCTTCGGCCACGGCCATCTCGGCCTGACCCAGGCGGCCGCCACCGGGCGGTTGATCCGGGGGCTCGTCCTGGGGCAGACTCCACCTGTCGATCTGGCCCCCTTCAGTCCACAACGGTTTTGATTTTTTCGGGTTTGATTTTCGAGGAACGACATGGCCAAGAAATCCTTCTTCTGCATCGACGGCCACACCTGCGGCAATCCGGTGCGGCTGGTCGCCGGCGGCGGACCATTGCTGCAGGGTTCGACGATGATGGAACGGCGCGCGCATTTCCTCGCCGAGTATGACTGGATCCGTACCGGATTGATGTTCGAGCCGCGCGGTCACGACGTGATGTCCGGCTCGATCCTCTACCCGCCGACGCGCGAGGATTGCGACATCGCCATCCTGTTCATCGAAACCTCCGGCTGCCTGCCGATGTGCGGCCACGGCACCATCGGCACGGTGACGATGGCGATCGAGCACGAACTGATCAAGCCGAAGACGCCGGGCGTGCTGAGGCTCGACACGCCGGCCGGCCTGGTCATCGCCGAATACAAACAGGTCGGCGAATATGTCGAGGAGGTGCGCATCACCAACGTGCCGTCCTTCCTCCATGCCGAAGGACTGACGGTCGAGTGTCCCGGGCTTGGCGAGATCACCGTCGATGTCGCCTATGGCGGCAATTTCTACGCCATCGTCGAGCCGCAGGCGAACTACCGCGACATGGCCGACTATTCCGCCGGCGACTTCATCGCCTGGAGCCCGGTGGTGCGGCAGCGGCTCAACGAGAAATACACTTTCGTGCATCCGGAGAACCCAGGCATCAACCGGCTGTCGCACATGCTGTGGACCGGCAACCCCACGGTCGCGGGAGCCGACGCCCGCAACGCCGTCTTCTACGGCGACAAGGCGATCGACCGCTCACCCTGCGGCACAGGCACCTCGGCACGCATGGCGCAGCTTCACGCAAAGGGCAAGCTCAAGGCCGGCGACAGCTTCGTCCATGAATCGATCATCGGCTCGCTGTTCAAGGGCAAGGTCGAAAAGGAGGTCACGGTCGCGGGAAAGCCGGCGATCGTTCCCTCGATCGGCGGCTGGGCGCGCACGACCGGATTGAACACGATCTTCATCGATGACCGCGATCCGTTCGCGCATGGGTTCATCGTCAAATAGTCGATTCATCACGCTAGGGAAGGCGCGCAAACGCAAAAGGGAATTCTGTCAGGAACGCAACGATTCTTCTCATCACCTAATTTTGACGGCGATTTCTTCGAAGCGGGGCGCATGATGAGGTCGAATCGTCAAAGACATTGCGTTATGCCAATGGTAGGGTCCGCGATAGTCCAGGGTCGGGAGCGAAAAAACGGGCAATCGGACGGCGTGCCGCCAAAACACGCATGACGATTGAAAAATCACGTTGCAATCCGGCCTCGAAACTTTACGACTAGGGGAAATACGAAAAGGAATGCGTCTGCATGGGCGACATTCCAGGGGAGCCATGTACACATGCAGTATTTTGTCCAGCAGCTTATCAACGGGCTGACGCTGGGATCGATCTATGGGCTGATCGCGATCGGCTATACGATGGTCTACGGCATCATAGGCATGATCAACTTCGCCCATGGTGATATCTTCATGGTGGGCGCCTTCGCGGCGCTGATCGTGTTCCTCATCCTCGGCGCGCTGTTCTACTCGGTGCCCGTGGTCATCGCACTGCTGGTCATGATGATCGTGGCGATGCTGCTCACCAGCCTCTACAACTGGACGATCGAGAAAGTCGCCTACAGGCCGCTGCGCGGTTCGTTCCGCCTGGCGCCGCTGATCACCGCCATCGGCATGTCGATCACGCTGTCTAATTTCGTCCAGGTGACCCAAGGACCGCGCAACAAGCCGATCCCGCCGATGGTGTCCGAGGTCTACAACATCAACGGTGTCAGCGTATCGCTGAAGCAGATCATCATCGTCATCGTCACCGCGCTGCTGCTGGCGCTGTTCTGGTACCTGGTCAACAAGACCTCGCTTGGCCGCGCCCAGCGCGCCTGCGAACAGGACCGCAAGATGGCGGCGCTGCTTGGCATCGATGTCGACCGCACCATCTCGATCACCTTCATCATGGGCGCCGCGCTCGCCGCCGTGGCCGGCACGCTGTTCCTGATGTATTACGGCGTCGTTGCCTTCTCCGACGGCTTCACGCCTGGTGTGAAAGCCTTCACGGCCGCAGTGCTCGGCGGCATCGGCTCGCTGCCGGGCGCCGTACTCGGCGGGCTGCTGATCGGCTTCATCGAAAGCATGTGGTCGGCGTATTTCTCGATCGACTACAAGGACGTCGCGGCGTTCTCGATCCTGGCGATCGTGCTGATCTTCCTGCCTTCCGGCATTCTGGGCCGGCCAGAAGTCGAAAAGGTCTGAGATCATGGCCGTCACCGTATCTCCCGAGAGCGACACCGTCGCCACCCCTGTCCAACGCGCCCTCAAGGAAGCGTTCTATGCCGGCGCCATCTCGCTTGGCCTGTTCGTGCTGTTCATCGGGCTGAAGACCGGCCAGAACATGTCCAATGAACTGGTCGTGACGACGCGCTGGGGCCTGCTCGCCGCCGTGGTCATCGCCACGGCCGTCGGACGCTTCCTCTATGTCGCCTACGGCCAGCCGTTTATGGCCAGCCAGAAGATAACCAATGTTGCCACCGGCCTGTTGCCGGCCAGCGTGGCGTCACGGTTCTTCCAACTGCCGTGGTTTATTGCGGCCGTTGTCGCGGCGGTGCTGCTGTTTGCATTGAACAGTTCTCTCGCCGGATGGGTGGGAGCAGAACCGGCCGGCTATCTGCAATTCCTGCGCGCCGTTGCGGTCATCTACGTGCTGGCTTGCGTGATCTACTACTTCCGCGCCTTCATCCATGCCAACTTCACCAAATTGGGCATCACGGCGTTGGTGCTGTACCCGATCCTGGTGATCGCAGTGCTGTCGCTGAACGCCTGGTCGATTGTCGGCGGGATGCAGGGTTCGCTGAAATGGGTCGATAATTTCGGCATCCAGATCCTGATCTATGTGATGCTGGCATGGGGCCTGAACATCGTCGTCGGCCTCGCTGGCCTGCTCGACCTCGGCTACGTCGCCTTCTATGCACTTGGGGCCTACGCGTATGCACTTCTCGCCACGCATTTCGGCCTGTCTTTCTGGATCCTGTTGCCGGCCGCGGGCGCCATGGCGGCGCTGTGGGGTGTGCTGCTCGGCTTCCCGGTGCTGCGCCTGCGCGGCGACTATCTGGCAATCGTCACGCTGGCTTTCGGCGAGATCATCCGCCTGGTGCTGATCAACTGGCGTGAGGTCACCAACGGTTCAGCGGGCATTTCGGGCATTCCCAAGGTCAGCTTCTTCGGCCTGATGTCGTTCAACGTGTCAGACCCGAACTACATTGCCAAGGTGCTGGGCATCGCCCAGTCGGGCGCCTACTACAAGATCTTCCTCTACTACCTGATCCTCGGCCTTTGCCTGCTCACCGCCTTCGTCACCATCAGGCTGCGCCGTCTGCCTGTTGGCCGTGCATGGGAAGCCTTGCGCGAGGACGAGATCGCCTGCCGCTCGCTCGGCATCAACACCACCACCACGAAACTGACCGCCTTTGCCACCGGTGCCATGTTCGGTGGCTTCGCCGGCTCCTTCTTCGCCGCGCGGCAAGGCTTCGTCAGCCCGGAATCCTTCGTCTTCCTGGAATCGGCCATCATCCTGGCCATCGTCGTGCTCGGCGGCATGGGATCGCTGGTCGGCATCGCGGTTGCCGCGATGGTGATGATCGGCGGCACCGAGGCGCTGCGCGAACTCGACTTCCTCAAGCAGATCTTCGGGCCGGACTTCACGCCCGAACTCTACCGCATGCTTTTGTTCGGCATGGCCATGGTCATCGTCATGCTGTGGAAGCCGCGTGGCTTCGTCGGCAGTCGCGAACCGACGGCTTTCCTGAAAGAGCGAAGGGCGGTCTCCGGGTCCTTTACCAAGGAAGGACACGGCTGATGAATGCGAACCCGATCGAGAAGACCAATACCGGTATGAACGACGCTATCCTGCAGGTCGAACACCTGTCGATGAAGTTCGGCGGCCTGGTCGCCATCGGCGACCTGTCCTTCACCGCCAGGCGCGGCGAGATCACGGCGCTGATCGGTCCCAACGGCGCCGGCAAGACCACCGTGTTCAACTGCATCACCGGCTTCTACAAGCCATCGGAAGGCATGATCACGCTCAACCGGGCCGACGGCTCGAGCTACCTGCTGGAGCGGCTGCCCAACCACGAGATCCCGGCGCGCGCCAAGGTGGCGCGCACCTTCCAGAACATACGCCTGTTCTCGGGTATGACGCTGCTGGAGAACCTTTTGGTTGCCCAGCACAACAAGCTGATGAAGGCATCCGGTTATACGGTGCTTGGCCTGTTCGGCTTCAGCGGTTATCGCAAGGCCTCGGCCGAATCGGTGGAGCTCGCCAAGCACTGGCTGGAGAAGGCGGACCTCGTCGACCGTGCCGACGATCCGGCCGGCGATCTGCCCTATGGCGCGCAGCGGCGGCTCGAGATAGCGCGCGCCATGTGCACCGGGCCGGAGCTTCTGTGCCTCGACGAGCCGGCAGCCGGTCTCAACCCGAAGGAATCGCTGGCGCTCAATGCGCTGCTGATGGATATCAAGAATACGTCGGGCACCTCGATCCTGCTGATCGAGCACGACATGTCGGTGGTCATGAAGATTTCCGACCACGTCGTGGTGCTCGAATATGGCCGCAAGATCTCCGACGGCAACCCGCAGTCGGTGCGAACCGATCCGCGCGTCATCGCTGCTTATCTCGGCGTCGACGACGAGGAGGTCGAGACCGTGCTGACCGAAGTCGGCGACGAGGACGTCATCGAACAGCTAGACACCGGTCCGGATTCCGCGCATGGGCCGGGCACGTCGTCGTCGTATCTCGCCGGGCCGGTGAGCGACACAGTTAGCCACAGCGAAGGTGAGCGCGTCACGGTGTCCAAGGGCGCCTCGAAGGCGGCACAGTTCGATGCGCGCACGGCGAGCGTGGCAAGCAGGCCAATCGTCGCCAACCCGGCCCCGGCGGCGAAAACGGCAGCGAAGAAACCGGCGGCCAAGAAAACGGCCGCGACGAAAACGACGGGCAAGGCGCCCGCGGCGAAGGCCGAAGGCGTTTCGAACCGCCTCGCTGCCCCACGTGGCGGCAAGGCCGACAATCTGACCCGCATCAAAGGCATCGGTACAGTCAACGAGAAGAAGCTCAACGAACACGGCATCTTCCATTTCGACCAGATCGGCGCCTGGAAGAAGGCCGATGTCGAGGCGGTCGAAGCCTATCTCGCCTTCGATGGACGCATCACGCGCGAGGAATGGGTCAAGCAGGCCAAGCTGCTCAGCCAGGGCAAGGATACGGAATTCTCGCGCCGCGTCGATGCGGGCAAGGTGGCGACCAGCCATGCTTCCGGGAAGGCCGCAAACGCGGCTTCGAAGACCACAAACGTGGCTTCTGGGAAGACCGCAAAAGCGGCTTCGAAGACCGCAAACGCGGCTTCCGGGAAGACTGCTGCCAAGCCTGCCGCAGGCAAGCGCGGAGGGAGCAAGTGATGGCCGGGACAACGCTCCTCGATATCAAGGGTGTGCAGACCTACTACGGCAACATCCGGGCGCTGAATGGTGTCGACGTCACCGTCAGGGAGGGTGAGATCGTGGCGCTCATCGGCGCCAACGGCGCCGGCAAGTCGACGCTGATGATGACCATCTTCGGTGCGCCGCGCGCCCGCTCGGGCACGATCACCTTCGCCGGCACCGACATCACCCAGATGCCGACGCACGAGATCGCGCGCATGCGCATCGCGCAATCGCCGGAGGGGCGCCGCATCTTCCCGCGCATGACGGTGATGGAAAACCTGCAGATGGGCGCCAGCCTCGACAACCTCAAACATTACGACGAGGACGTCGAGAAGGTGTTCACGCTGTTCCCGAGACTGAAGGAGCGCATCGCCCAGCGTGGCGGTACGCTGTCGGGCGGCGAGCAGCAGATGCTGTCGATCGGACGCGCGCTGATGGCGCGGCCGAAACTGCTGCTGCTCGACGAGCCGTCGCTGGGGCTGGCGCCGCTGATCGTCAAGCAGATCTTCGACGCCATCCGCGAGTTGAACCGCACGCAAGGGCTGACGGTGTTCCTGGTCGAGCAGAACGCGTTCGGCGCGCTCAAGCTCGCCACGCGCGGCTACGTCATGGTCAATGGCAATGTGACGATGAGCGGCACCGGCAAGGAACTGCTCGCCAATCCGGAAGTGCGTGCCGCCTATCTCGAAGGCGGACATCATTGAGTTTGGAGCGGGATGTGCATCCGGCATTCCGCTCCAAATTGTTTGTCACATGATCTTTGTCCGAAAGTCTGCAACTTTTCGGGATCATGCCAGGGAGACTTCACCATGCAAGGCATTCTCTATGAGGAACCGTCGATCTGGCAGTTCTTCTTCGTCACCTGCCTGCTCGGCGGCTGGGCTGCCTGGATGACCGGGAAGGCGAGCGCCCAGACGTGGCGCAGCTTTATCCAGCTGTTCGCCTATCTGCTGGGGCTCGGCATCGGCATCCGCTTCATCCATCATGCGCTGTTCGACGGCACGATGTTCTCGCTGCATTACTATATCGTAGACACAATCGTGCTGATGATATTGGGCTTCGTCGGCTATCAATACACACGAACCAACCAGATGGTCACACAGTATAATTGGCTCTACGAAAGAGCTTCGATTTTGAGCTGGAAACCGAAAGGTTGACGTTCATCATTAACGCCGCGTCAGGGATGAAACGGCGTGACAAGTGCCTGAAAATCGGCAAACTATGCTTTCTGCGATAAGGGTGGGCATCGCATGAAAGCTTCATCCACGCCCACTCCGTTAATGGGAGCGTTTAAATGAAAAAGTCACTTTTGTCCGCTGTTGCCCTGACCGCGCTGGTCGCGTTCAGCGGCAATGCGTGGGCTGACGTACTGTTCGCCGTCGCCGGTCCGATCACGGGCCCGAACGCGGCCTTCGGCGCACAGTTGCAGAAGGGCGCCGAGGCGGCCGTCGCTGCGATCAATGCCAAGGGCGGCATCAATGGCGAGCAGATCAAGCTCGAAATCGGCGACGACGTCTCCGATCCGAAGCAGGGCATCTCGGTCGCCAACAAGTTCGTCGGCGACGGCGTCAAGTTCGTGATCGGCCACTTCAACTCGGGCGTGTCGATCCCGGCCTCGGAAGTCTACGCTGAAAACAACATCGTCGAAATCACGCCGGCCGCGACCAACCCGAAGTTCACCGAGCGCGGCCTGTGGAATGTGTTCCGCACCTGCGGACGCGATGATCAGCAAGGCAGCATCGCCGGCGCCTACATCGCCGCGAATTTCAAGGATGCCAAGGTCGCCGTCATTCATGACAAGACCCCCTATGGCCAGGGCCTCGCCGACGAAACCAAGAAGGCAATGAATGCCGCTGGCGTCAAGGAAGTCATGTATGAAGGCATCAATGTCGGCGACAAGGACTTCTCGGCGCTGATCGCCAAGATGAAGGAAGCCGGCGTCACCCTGATCTACTGGGGCGGCCTGCATACCGAAGCCGGCCTGATCATCCGCCAGTCCGCGGATCAGGGCCTGAAGGCGCCGATGATGTCGGGCGACGGCATCGTGACGGACGAGCTTGCGGCGATCGCGGGCGACGCCGTCGCCGGTACGCTCAACACGTTCGGCCCCGACCCACGCCTGATCCCGGCCAACAAGGAACTCGTCGAGAAGTTCCGCGCGCAGGGCTTCGAGCCGGAAGCTTACACGCTCTACGCCTACGCCGCCGTGCAGGTGGTCGCCGAGGCGGCCGCTGCCGCCAAGACGAACGACCCGCAGGCCGTTGCCAAGGCGATGCACGAAAACGGTCCGTTCCCGACCGTTCTGGGCGATCTTGCCTATGACGCCAAGGGCGACCCGAAGCTGCCGGGCTACATCATGTACGAGTGGAAGAAGAAGGACGACGGAAAGTATTCCTGGTTCCCGAAGTCGTAATCCACTCAGACAGATCTGAGACCAATGATGCCCGGCGCCACGCGCCGGGCATTTTCTTTGGCGCATTCCGGTGGCTGATGCCCCTCTTCGCCGGCCCTCCTTGGGCCGGAGAGATCGCATCCAGGATCGAAATTGTCGCCGTTGTTCCGTCCGTTCGAGCGAATGCGTGCGAGTGTTGGCCGGACAATTGATTTAAATCGGTTTAAATGGGCGTTGATTTTGTTTGCACTGCAGCATTTTCACGCTAATCATGGCGCCGGTTTCTCTTCCCTTCCGCTGCTGGAGCCCAGTCCTTGGCCATCACGAAGATCCTCGTCGCCAACCGGTCAGAAATCGCCATCCGCGTCTTTCGCGCGGCCAACGAGCTGGGCCTCAAAACCGTGGCGATCTGGGCCGAGGAAGACAAATATTCGCTGCACCGCTTCAAGGCCGACGAGAGCTACCAGGTCGGGCGCGGCCCGCATCTCGCCAAGGACATGGGGCCGATCGAGAGCTATCTGTCGATCGAGGAGGTGATCCGCGTCGCCAGGCTTTCGGGCGCCGATGCGATCCACCCGGGTTACGGGCTTCTGTCGGAGAGCCCCGAATTCGCCGAGGCCTGCGCGCAGGCCGGCATCACCTTTATCGGGCCAAAGCCGGACACGATGCGCCGGCTCGGCAACAAGGTCGCGGCCCGCAATCTGGCCATCGAGGTCGGCGTGCCGGTGATCCCCGCCACCGATCCGCTGCCCGACGACATGGACGCGGTCAAGAAACTGGCCAAGGAGATCGGCTATCCGGTGATGCTGAAGGCCTCTTGGGGCGGCGGCGGACGCGGCATGCGCGCCATCCGCGCCGAGGCCGATCTCGCCCGCGAAGTGACGGAAGGCAAGCGCGAGGCGAAAGCCGCCTTCGGCAAGGACGAGGTCTATCTCGAAAAGCTGATCGAGCGCGCCCGCCATGTCGAGGTGCAGGTGCTTGGCGACACCCATGGCAACGCCGTGCATCTCTTCGAGCGCGACTGCTCGATACAGCGCCGCAACCAGAAAGTCGTCGAGCGTGCGCCGGCGCCCTATCTCGAAATGTCGCAGCGCGAGGAGCTTTGCGGCCACGCACTGAAGATCGCGCGCGAAACCAGCTACATCGGCGCCGGCACGGTCGAGTTCCTGCAGGATGCCGATACCGGCAAGTTCTATTTCATCGAGGTCAACCCGCGCATCCAGGTCGAACATACCGTCACCGAGATGGTGACCGGCATCGATATCGTCAAAGCCCAGATCCACATTCTCGACGGCTTCGCCATCGGCACACCGGAATCGGGCGTGCCGGCGCAGAAGGACATCAGGCTGAACGGCCATGCCCTGCAGTGCCGCATCACCACCGAGGATCCCGAGCACAATTTCATCCCGGATTACGGTCGCATCACGGCCTATCGCGGCGCCACCGGCTTCGGCATCCGCCTTGATGGCGGCACCGCCTATTCCGGCGCGGTCATCACCCGCTTCTACGATCCGCTGCTGGAGAAGGTGACGGCCTGGGCGCCGACGCCGGCCGAGACCATCGCGCGCATGAACCGCGCCTTGCGCGAGTTCCGCATCCGGGGCGTCGCCACCAACCTCACCTTCCTCGAAGCGATCATCAATCACCCGAGCTTCGCCGACAATTCCTATACGACGAAGTTCATCGACACGACGCCGGAGCTGTTCCAGCAGGTCAAGCGGCAGGACCGGGCGACCAAGCTCGTCAACTACCTGGCTGATGTCAGCGTCAACGGCCATCCCGAGACGCGCGGCCGGCCGATGCCGAAGGCCGATGCGGCGCCGCCCGTGGTGCCCTATCTCAACGGCAACGTGCCCGCCGGCAGCAAGCAGAAGCTCGATGTGCTCGGCCCGGAAAAGTTCGCCGCCTGGATGCGCGACCAAAAGGAAGTGCTGGTCACCGACACGACGATGCGCGACGGCCATCAGTCGCTGCTGGCGACCCGCATGCGCACGCATGACATTGCCGGCATCGCCGGCACCTATGCGCGCGCCCTGCCGCAGCTTCTGTCGCTGGAATGCTGGGGCGGCGCGACCTTCGACGTGGCGATGCGCTTCCTCACAGAGGACCCGTGGGAGCGGCTGTCGCTGGTGCGCGAGGCAGCGCCCAACCTGTTGCTGCAGATGCTGCTGCGCGGCGCCAACGGCGTCGGTTACACCAACTATCCCGACAATGTCGTGCAGCATTTCGTCAAGCAGGCCGCAAGCGGCGGCATCGACCTGTTCCGTGTCTTCGATTGCCTGAACTGGGTCGAGAACATGCGCGTCGCCATGGACGCGGTCGGCGCCGAGGGCAAGCTGATCGAAGCGGCGATGTGCTACACCGGCGATATTCTCGATCCGGCGCGAGCCAAGTACGACCTGAAATACTATGTCGGGCTGGCGGGCGAGTTGCAGGCGGCAGGCGCCCATATCATCGCGGTCAAGGACATGGCCGGCCTGCTGAAGCCGAGTGCTGCCCGCGTGCTGTTCAAGGCGCTGCGCGAGGCGACCGACCTGCCGATTCATTTCCACACTCACGACACGTCGGGCCTGTCGGCGGCGACGGTGCTGGCGGCGGTGGAGAGCGGCGTCGACGCCATCGACGCGGCGATGGATGCCTTCTCCGGCAACACGTCGCAGCCTTGCCTGGGCTCGATCGTCGAGGCGCTGAAGGGCACCGAGCGCGACCCGGGCCTCGACCCGCAATGGATCCGCAAGATTTCGTTCTACTGGGAAGCGGTGCGCAACCAGTACGCCGCCTTCGAAAGCGACCTGAAAGGGCCGGCCTCGGAAGTCTACCTGCACGAAATGCCGGGCGGACAGTTCACCAACCTCAAGGAACAGGCGCGCTCGCTTGGGCTGGAGACGCGCTGGCACGAGGTGGCGCAGACCTATCACGACGTCAATTTGATGTTCGGCGACATCGTCAAGGTGACGCCGTCGTCCAAGGTCGTCGGCGACATGGCGCTGATGATGGTGAGCCAGGACCTGACGGTCGCCGATGTCGAGAACCCGGCCAGGGACATCGCGTTCCCGGACTCGGTCGTCTCGATGCTGCGCGGCGATCTCGGCCAGTCGCCGGGCGGCTGGCCGCAAGCGCTGCAGAAAAAGGCGCTGAAGGGCGACAAGCCGATCACGGCGCGGCCCGGCTCGCTGCTGAAGCCCGCCGATCTCAAGGCCAGCCGCAAGGAGATCGAGGAGAAGCTCGAGCGCAAGCTCTCGGAATACGAGTTCGCCTCGTGGCTGATGTATCCGAAGGTGTTTTCCGACTTCGCCGCGGCGCAGGAAGCATACGGCCCGGTCAGCGTCCTGCCGACGCCGACCTATTTCTACGGCATGAAATCGGAAGACGAGATCTTCGTCGACATCGAGAAGGGCAAGACACTGGTGATACGGTGCCTGGCCATCGGCGATGTCGACGACAAGGGCATGGTCACCGTGTTCTTCGAGCTCAACGGCCAGCCGCGTCGCGTCAAGGTGCCGGACCGGGCGCATGGCGCTTCCGCGGCCAAGGCGCGCCGCAAGGCCGAACCCGGCAACGAGGCGCATGTCGGCGCGCCGATGCCGGGCGTGGTCTCCGCGCTTGCGGTCGCCGCCGGCCAGGCGGTGAAGGCCGGCGACGTGCTGCTCTCCATCGAAGCCATGAAGATGGAGACGGCACTGCATGCCGAGCGCGACGGCACGGTCGCCGAGGTGCTGGTCAAGGCCGGCGACCAGATCGATGCCAAGGATCTGCTGATCGCCTTCGCCTGAAACCTCGCGCAAGCGGGCAAGCTGTCGGCTTCTGTCGGCAGCCCTTAGCGCGCTGTTCGATAACCGCTTGACCCCGTGCCCCCGGTCGGGCATCGAACCGCTGAAATTCGCCGTGGCACGGTCCCCGAGTCGCGGCGCGGAACCGATTCTTTGGAGAAAAAAATGGCCGACGATATCACCGAGACCAGCCAGACTGTTGCCGCCGGCCAGCTGCGTGCCCTCATCGAGCGCATCGAGCGGCTCGAGGAAGAAAAGAAGACGATCGCCGACGACATCAAGGAAGTGTTCGCCGAGGCCAAGGGCACCGGTTTCGATACCAAGGCGATCCGCACCATCATCCGTCTGCGCAAGAAAGATCAGGCCGAACGCCAGGAGGAAGACGCCATCCTCGATCTGTATATGGCCGCGCTCGGCATGGTCTAAGACTGGTGCAGTTCGCCGTTTCACGGAAACGGCGAATTGCGCTATCTCTTTGTTGACGCAATTCCGGACGGAAAACCGTTTTCACTTTTCCTGGAATTGCTTTGGCGTCCGGCGCCCGATGCGGTTGCCGGAGATACGGTTCGAACCATGAGCGAATTCGACTTTGGCGGCCGTCGCGCCTCGGAATTCCGCCATCGCGGCTTCTGGTCGCTGTTCGCTGAACGGCATCCGGAAGAAAGGGCGCGGCTGGCGCGGCGTGGACCCTGGTTCTGGCAGCGCGGATTGCCCGATTTCGCCCTGGTCCTGTCCATGTATGTCGCGCCGGCGCAGAACCATGTCGGCGTCTTCTTCGGCCGCAACGAGAAGTTCGGCGCCACGCAGAGCTGGTCGCGGCTGAAGCCGTTCCAGCCGGCGATCGAAGAGAGGCTGAAGCTCAGGCCGGAGCAAAGTTGCGAGGGCCTCGGCATCAATTCGATGTGGCGGGTGAACTGCTATGCCGAGGACAACTGGCCGGCGATGACCGACTGGCTGGTGACGGAATGTTCGCGTGTCGAACGCGCCGTTGCCGAAGTGCTGGGGCAGGGGTAGGTGATCGCGGATTTCTTCCGCTCGCGCTGGCTTGGCCAGGTGCCGCTCGACCGGCTGTTCTGGCGTGACATGCTGCTCGTCGGGACATTGATCAATATGGCGTCTTCGGCGCTGGCGCTGATCCTGCTCGGGCTGAAGATGCCGCTCGGCCTCGTTTTGGCAGTGCATTTCGCGCCGGTGCCCTACAACATCTTCCTGATGTCGGCCGTGTGGCGGACGGCCGAGAGCGGCGCTAAGGCGTCGCTGATGCTGCTGGGCTCCGCACTCTGGCTTATCGCCACCGTGGTCGTCTGAAGAACGCACAGGCATGAAAAAGGGCGGCCGAAGCCGCCCTTTCCGGGGCTATAGGCTGCCGCTCAGGCGGCCGGTTCGAATTTCAAGGCCACACCGTTGATGCAGTAGCGCAGGCCGGTCGGTGGCGGGCCATCCTCGAAGACGTGGCCGAGATGGCTGCCGCAGCGGGCGCAGTGGCATTCGGTGCGGACCATGCCGTAGCTGCGGTCGATTGTGTTCTCGACCGAACCTGGCACCGGATCGTTGAAGCTCGGCCAGCCGGTGCCGCTCTCGAACTTCAGCTTGGATTCGAACAGCGGCTGGTCGCAGCCGACGCAGGAAAATGTGCCGGCGCGCTTCTCGTAGAGCAAGGCGCAGCTTCCCGGACGCTCGGTGCCGTGGCCGCGCATGACCGCATATTGCTCCGGCGTCAGCCGGGCGCGCCATTCGGCGTCGGTGCGGGTGACGGGATAGGTGTGGGTGTCCATGTGATCTCCTCAGCCTTGGCGGCTCGTTATTGGTTGCAACCTCATATTCGCCCGAAGATAGGCGTTTGTTACCGGCATGGCCAGTTCTGGCGCACTCAATGCTTCCTTGAAAGCTGTTTCGTGGCGCCTTCGAGCCCGGCCAGCGTCAGCGGAAACATGCGGCCGCCGAAGATGTCGCGGATCATCGCGATCGAATGCGTAAAGCCCCAGTTCTTTTCGCTCTCCGGATTGAGCCATACCGCGTTCGGCCACTGCCGCAGCAGACGGCCGAGCCAGACGGCGCCGGCTTCCGGGTTCCAGTGCTCGACCGAGCCGCCGGGATGGGCGATCTCGTAAGGGCTCATCGAGGCGTCGCCGACGACGATCACCTTGTAGTCCGGCCCGTATTTGTGAATGAGGTCGAAGGTCGGGACCGTTTCGGCATGGCGGCGCCGGTTGTCCTTCCACACGCCCTCATAGAGGCAGTTGTGGAAATAGAAATATTCGAGCTGGCGAAATTCGGCGCGGGCGGCCGAAAACAGCTCCTCGACGCTTTTGATGTGATCGTCCATCGAGCCGCCGACATCGAAGAACATCAAAAGCTTCACGGCGTTACGCCGCTCGGGCCGGGTCTGGACGTCGAGATAGCCGTGCTCGGCGGTGGCATGGATGGTGCCGGGCAGGTCGAATTCCTCCTCGGCGCCTTCGCGCACCCAGCGGCGCAGCCGCTTCAGCGCGATCTTGATGTTGCGGGTGCCGAGTTCGACGGCATCGTCGAAATTCCGGAATTCGCGCTTGTCCCATACCTTCACCGCGCGGCGGTTGCGGCTTTCATGCTGGCCGATGCGCACGCCTTCGGGATTGTAGCCATAAGCGCCGAAGGGCGAGGTGCCGCCAGTGCCGATCCATTTCGAGCCGCCCTGGTGGCGGCCCTTCTGTTCCTCGAGCCGCTGCTTCAAGGTCTCCATCAGCCTGTCGAAACCGCCGAGCGCCTCGACCAGTTTTTTCTCTTCCTCGGTCAGGTGCTTTTCGGCAAGCCGGCGCAGCCATTCCTCGGGAATATTGGCGACATCCAGCGCGTCCGGTCCGCCCAGCGCCTCGATGCCCTTGAAGACATGCGCGAACACCTGGTCGAAGCGGTCGATATGGCGCTCGTCCTTCACCAGGGCGGCGCGGGCGAGGTAATAAAAACCTTCGACGTCGTAGTCGACCAACCCGGCTTCCAGACCCTCCAGCAGCGACAGATATTCCCTGAGCGAGACGGGAACGCGCGCGGCCTTCAGTTCGAGGAAGAAAGGGATGAACATGGCCGGTTATAGCAAATCATACTCGATGAAGCCCGTGCGGCGGGCGACGTGGTCGTAAAGCTTGCGCGCGGTGGTGTTGGTCTCGTGCGTCATCCAGTAGACATTCTTGACGCCGATCTTGCCGGCTTCCTGCTTGACCGCCTCGATCAGTGCGGCACCGATGCCCTTGCCGCGGACGTCCGGGTCGGCGAACAAATCCTGCAGATAGCAGTTGTTTTTCTCCGACCAGCCGGAGCGGTGGTACAGGTAGTGCGTGAGACCGACCGCTTTGCCGTCCAGTGTGGCGATGAAGCCTTTCGGCTCGAACTCACCCGGAGTGAACAGCCGCTTCCAGGTGACGGCGTAGACCTCTTCCGGCAGCTTGGTCTCGTAGAAGGTCAGGTAGTCGGTCCACAGGCGGCGCCAGTCGGCATGGTCGGATTGGGCAAGCGGGCGCACTACAATCTCGGTCATTTCGTTCCCTCTGAAATCTGGAACCCGATCCATACCAACAGAATCGGGATCAGGAACACCTCTGCCTATTCGGCAGGCGAATTATATTCGCGAAAAGCGGTCGCGAGCATGTGCAGCGCCTCTCGCGCCCGCGGCGACAGAGCGTGCGACTGCAAAATGATATCCGACGGAGGAATTGGTGGCAGGCGGAGTTTGCGGCCCACCTCGATCAGGCCCGGAGGCACAACCCGGTAAGCGAGGGCGGAAAGCGCAAAGCCGGCCGACACTGCGATGTTGACGGCCGCGCCGCCACCGCCGACGAAGGCCTCATTCCAGGCGATGCCTGCCCGGTCCAGCGCCTCGACCGCTCTCATGCGGTCCGGGCAATTGCATCTGGTGCTCAAAAGAGCCAGGCGCAGGGGCGTGCCTGGTCGCCATTCGAAGGCGGGGGCCGCGAACCAGCCATAGTGGGTGCGCGACAAAGCTTCACCGCGTCGACTGTCATCTTCCTGGTGCACAATCACCGCATCGAGTTCGCCGCGATCGAAAGCTTCTTCCAGCATGGAGCTGGTGTCGATCCGTATGTTGAGCGCGAGCGACGGATCGTGGGCATGAAGCTGGGCGATCAGCGTGGAAAGCTCAGGCCCCGCGACATGATCGACGAAGCCGAGCGCAAGCCGACATGGCGCAGCGGAAAACTCCGCGACGGCGCGTTCATGGGCGGCAAGGAATTCGCGGGCCACGGGCAGGAAGACAGCCCCCCTTTCCGACAGGGCCACGCGGCGCGGAGTTCGTTCGATCAAACGTGCGCCGAGCTTTTCCTCGAGCCGCCGCAGCTTGACGCTGATCGTCGCCTGGGTGCTGCCAAGTGCTGCAGCCGCCCGGGTGAAGCTCTGCAGATCGGCCACCATGACGAAAGTGCGCACGGCATCGACATCGAGACTGGTCATCTCCGGCATTCCATTTTGTTATCTCTGAAATAGAAATGCATAGTCTTTTTTCATGGTCAAGCCTCGTCTATGTCATCTCGACCGCGGTTCGAAGAGCCAGCCCGGTTCCAGAATGTTCCGACTGAAAGTGATCGATATGACATTTCAAATCGACCGAAACACCGTTGCGCTTGCCGGGGCTTGCCTTGCCTCGCTGCTGTTCGGCCTCGAAATCTCCAGCGTCCCGGTGATCCTTCCGAAACTGGAAAGCGTGCTCGCCGCCGACTTCAAGGATCTGCAATGGATCATGAACGCCTACACCATTGCCTGCACCACGGTGCTGATGGCGACAGGAACGCTGGCCGACCGCTTCGGCCGCAAACGGGTGATGGTGATCGCCACCATCGCCTTCGGCATAGCCTCATTGCTGTGCGGTCTGGCAGCGAGCGCTCCGCTCCTCATCGTTGCACGCTTCCTGCAAGGCTTGGCGGGAGGGGCGATGTTCACCTGCAGCGTGGCCGTCTTGTCCCACCAGTTTCAGGACGGCAGCGAACGCGGCAAGGCTTTTGTGGCCTGGAGCGTGGTCTCGGGCATCGGGCTTGGCTTTGGTCCCGCCATCGGTGGATTGATCGTCGCGTTCTCGAGCTGGCAGTGGGTGTTCCTCATCCATGTGCCGCTTGCCATCCTTGCCCTGGTCTTCATCGGTGCCGGTGTCACCGAATCGCGCGATCGCAACGCCCAGAAGCTTGACCGTGCCGGTATCCTGACGCTCTCGTTCGCGGTGTTCGGCTTCTCCTATCTGATCACGCAAGGGACCGATCTCGGCTCTGCCGCCCGCATCGGCGTGGCAAGTGCTGCCGTGCTGGCCTTCGCCGCGTTCCTCGTTGCCGAGAAGATCAGCCCCTACCCGATGTTCGATTTCTCGGTATTCCGGATCCGCCAATTTTCGGGAGCGATCATGGGCGGCATCGGCATGAATTTCAGCTATTGGCCGTTCATCATCTATCTGCCGATCTATTTTTCGGGCGTGCTCGGCTATGACAGCACCACGACCGGCCTGCTGCTGCTCGTCTACACGCTTCCCTTGATGCTGATGTCCTCGACCGCCGAGCGCCTGCGCGCCCACTATCAGGCGCGGGTGGCGATCCCGCTCGGGTTGCTGACATTGGGCGTCGGCTTTATCGCCATGAGGATAGGGTCGAGCCTTGAGGGAGCCAACTGGCTGACGATGCTGCCCGGTACGCTGATCGCCGGTATCGGTATCGGCCTCACCAACTCACCGACCACCAACACCACGACGGGTTCGGTGTCGCCGGATCGCGCCGGCATGGCTTCGGGCATCGATATCAGCGCGCGGCTGATCACGCTCGCCATCAACATCGCGGTGCTGGGCCTGCTGTTGACGCAGGGAATTGCTTCCTATCTCAAAACCGCATTGGGCACGGCCCTTGACCCGGACGAATTGCGCGCGTTGGCGGAAAGGATCGCCACCGGAAATCTCGACGGCCTCTCGCAATATTCGCCGAGGCTGGCGACCCTCGACCCGTCCGGCGCGCTTGCGCATGCCGCGTTGGTCAATGGTTTTGGGTGGGTCATGCTCTATAGCGGGATCGGCGTTCTTGCCCTTGCCGTCATCAGCTTCGTCGTCTTCGGCCCCAGAAACGCGCAGCAAGAGGCAAGGGACCGTCGTCGTTCTCAGGGCGCAAGCGAAGCTCGATCGTAGCCAATGCCTGGCTTTTCACCCTTGCCTGCGCGCCATGAAGGCAAGCCGCTCGAACAGATGGACATCCTGTTCGTTCTTCAGCAATGCGCCGTGCAGCTTGGGCAGCGCGTTCTTCGGGTCGGCGCGCAAATCCTCAGGCGCGATATCGTCGGCGACCAGCAGGCGGATCCAGTCGAGCGCCTCGGAGGTCGACGGCTTCTTCTTTAGCCCCGGCACGTCGCGGATCTCGTAGAACTGGGTGAGCGCCGCGCGCACCAGATTGTGCTTGATGCCGGGATAGTGGACGTCGACAATCCTGTGCAGCGTCTCGACGTCGGGAAAGCGGATGTAGTGGAAGAAGCAGCGGCGCAGGAAGGCGTCCGGCAGCTCCTTCTCGTTGTTGGAGGTGATGATGACGATGGGACGGACGGCGGCGCGGATGGTCTCGCCAGTCTCGTAGACGAAGAACTCCATCCGATCGAGCTCCTGCAGGAGGTCGTTGGGAAACTCGATGTCGGCCTTGTCGATCTCGTCGATCAGGAGCACGACCTTCTTGCCGGCGGCGAAGGCTTGCCAAAGCTTGCCGCGCTTGATGTAGTTCTTGATGTCGTTGAACCTGGTGTCGCCGAGCTGGCTGTCGCGCAGCCGCGACACGGCGTCATACTCGTAAAGACCTTGCTGGGCTCGCGTCGTCGATTTGACGTGCCATTCGATGAGGTCGAGGCCGAGCGCCGCCGCCACCTGGCGGGCGAGTTCGGTCTTGCCGGTGCCGGGCTCGCCCTTGACCAGCAAGGGCCGCTCCAGCGCGATCGCCGCGTTGACCGCCACCATCAGATCCTTGTCGGCGACATAGTCCTCCGTGCCTTCGAAACGCATTTCTGCTCCTTGGTTCATTCCGGGCGACCGTAAGGAGGCGGCTCGGCCCGCGCAAGGTGGGTGTCCGTGACGACTGTGCGAGACCCGCGGGGAAAGAACGCCAATTCTCTGGCGCTTAGCCGACCGGCGGCCTATATTAGGCGGGACGGTCTGCGCTTCCCGGCAGGAGAACATTTTCCCCGGGGCCTTAACGATCCTTAGGGAGCTGTCCCTGGGAAGACCCGTGGGTTTTCTCACACGGCGCCCACCTACTTTGTAGGTTCCCGGGATCGCTCTCTCCACCGGTTGTGTGGATCGTCACTTCTTGCCCATCTCCGCGCATTCCGTTTGATGATGCGGTAGAAAACGTCGCTCCTAAAACGCCCTCCAGATTTGACCTTTTCTATCGTCGCGGCATGACATCTCTCAAAGATCTGAAGAAACAGCTTCGGCTCGAGGCTCTCGGCCGCCGCGATGCGCTTGATGAATTCTGGCGTGTGGAGGCAGCGCTCGAAATGGCCGAGACGGCGCGCGACCAGCTCGCCATCGAACCCGGCCAGATCGTGTCGGGCTTCTGGCCGATGCGCTCGGAGGTCGACGTGCGGCCGCTGATGTTCGCCTTGCGCGAAAAAGGAGCAAGGCTTTGCCTGCCTGCCATTCTCGACAAGACCACCATCGTCTTTCGCGAACTGGTGCGCGGCGCGCCGATGGTCGAGATGGGTTTTGGCACGGTCGGCCCGCACCACGAGGCCGAGGTGCTCGACCCCTCGGTGATGCTGGTGCCGCTCGCCGCTTTCGACGCGCGCGGCCATCGCATCGGCTATGGCGCCGGCTATTACGATCGCGCCATAGCCAGACTGGTCGACAAGGGCCATGCGCCCCGGCTGATAGGTATCGCCTTCGACTGCCAGGAAGTTCCGCAGGTTCCGGACGAACCCCACGACATCATCATCCCGGAAATACTCACCGAAACCGGGTTGCGCCGCTTCGCGCCAAAATTGTAGATAAATGGACGCATGATCTTTCGCTGGCGTCATGCAGCTTTTTGCTTCGCTGACTTTCGGTGCGGGATCATATGAGACTTCTCTTCCTCGGTGACATGGTAGGCAAGACCGGACGCACGGCGGTTTGGGAACAACTGCCCGGCCTGATCTCGGACTTCAAACTCGATTTCGTCATCGTCAATGGCGAGAATGCCGCCGGCGGCTTCGGCATCACCGAGGAGATCTTCCGCGAGACCATCGCCGCCGGCGCCGATGTCGTCACCACCGGCAACCATGTCTGGGACCAACGCGATGCGCTGGCCTTCGCGCCACGTGAGGAACGCTTCCTGCGGCCATCCAACTTCCCCAAGGGCACCCCCGGGCGCGGCTCCGGCGTCTACATCGCCAGGAGCGGCGCGCGCGTGCTGGTCGCCAACATCATGGGTCGCGTGTTCATGCATCCCGAGCTCGACGATCCGTTCCAGGCCGGTGAACGCGAGCTGGCCGCCTGCCCGCTCGGCGAGCAGGCGGATGCCGTGGTGATCGACTTCCACGCCGAGGCGACGTCGGAAAAGATGTGCTTCGCGCATTTCGTCGATGGCCGCGCCAGCCTCGTCGTCGGTACCCACACCCACCAGCCGACCGCCGACCACCAGATCCTCAACGGCGGTACCGGTTATTTGTCCGACGCGGGCATGTGCGGCGACTATGATTCCTCGCTCGGCATGGACAAGGAGGAGCCGCTCAACCGATTCCTGTCGAAAGTGCCGAAAGGGCGGTTCGAGGCGGCGAACGGACCGGCGACATTGTGCGGCGTCGGCGTCACCATTTCCGACCGGACGGGACTGACGGAGAAGATCGCGCCGTTTCGTCGCGGGCCGCGCCTGGAAGAAACGGCTCCGTCCTTCTGGACGTGACATTGATATAGGGGGTCGCAATACCTAACTGCCGGCGACACTGCTCTAGATCGTAGAGGGGACGACCTCCATGCAGCTTATCGAATTCCTTGCGCCGCATTTTCAATTTGTTTCCGATCCAACTGCCTGGGTCGCGTTGTTGACGCTGGTTGTGCTCGAGATCGTGCTCGGCATCGACAATCTGATCTTTATCTCGATCCTGACCAATAAGCTGCCGGAAGCCCAACGCGCCCGCGCCCGCCGGCTCGGCATCTCGGCGGCGCTGATCATGCGGCTGGTGCTGCTCGCCACCATCTCGATCATCGTCCAGCTGACGACGCCGGTGTTCACGGCGTTTGGCCACGGCTTTTCCTGGCGCGACCTGATCCTGATCGCCGGCGGCCTGTTCCTGGTGTGGAAGGCGACCAAGGAAATCCACCACACGGTCGATCCCGACGACCACAAGGACTCGATGGTGGGCGAGACGCTGCAGATCAGTCTTGCCGGCGCGATCTTCCAGATCCTGCTGCTCGACCTCGTCTTCTCGATCGATTCGATCATCACCGCCGTCGGCATGACCGACGAGATCGCCATCATGTACATCGCGGTGATCGTCGCCGTCAGCGTCATGATGCTTGCGGCCGGGCCGCTGGCGGATTTCATCGCCAAGAACCCGAGCATCGTCATGCTGGCACTGGGCTTCCTGTTGATGATCGGCATGACGCTGATCGCCGACGGCATGGGCTATCACGTGCCCAAGGGCTACATCTATGCGGCGATGGGTTTTTCAGCGCTGGTCGAGGGGCTCAACATGCTGGCGCGGCGCCGCAAGAAGGCGAAATCGGGCGAACGGCAGTGAGGCTTGCCGGGCGAGCCTAATGCCCTGGCACGCCCTTTGGGTGACGGTCGCCGATCAGGCCCAATGTCAGGCCTTGCTCCAGCCAGGCCTTGGCGCCGGCCAGGACGAGCGTGAAGCCGCCGGTCGAGCCGACGGCTTCCTTCACTTGCTCGTCGCCATTGCCGGCAAAGCCGAAATTGCGGACCTCGAGAAAGGTCGCATCATCAGGCACTTCGGTGAAGGTCCAGACCACCGTGGTCGGCGGATCGCTCCATTGCATGACGATCTTCTCGTTCTTGACGATCTCGCTGACATTGACCGTTGTCGAGACGCCATACATGCGCCATTCCCAGCGAACCTCATTGCCGCTGTCCAGCCGGCTGCTGCCGTCAGTGAACCAGAATTTGGCGGTGATGGCCGGATCGACGATGGCCTCGAACACCTCGTCGACGGGCCGCCGGATCAGCATGCCTGCCTCGGCGGTTGGTGTTTCGCGAATTTCCATGAACAGTCTCCTTTCGGCCTTGGCGCTCACCAGGCGTCGGGTTCGCGCACCATGTGAACGATGCTGGCCGGGTTGGTGATCCAACCGCCCCGAAAGCCTTCGCCCAGGGGTTCGACAGCGTCGCAACGCACGACGCCGGCCTCGGCGAAGTGTGCGGCGGCTTTGGAAAAATCGTCGGTGAACAGTTCCAGCCACACCTCCGCCTGGCTCAACATCGGCGCTTCATCGATCCACAGGCGGTTGGGGCCGAGTTCGAAGCCGATCGCGGGCGCCTTGGCGGTGAACGGCTTCAGGCCAACGATGTCGCGATAGAAGGCGATTGTTGCCTCATACTGATGCGGCGGCACCTTCATGGCGATGTTGATGCCTCCGGTAATGTTCGCGGTCATTGCTGGCTCCACTGCGCTGCGTTCGGTGTCGTCGTTGGCGGTCTCGGTCGCCACGCGTCTCACTAGGCCAAATTGACCTGCCAGGAGACGCCGAACCTGTCGCTCAGCCAGGCGAAGCGGCGGCTGAAGCCATAGTTGTCAGGCGGCATCAGGAACGCGCCGTCCTTTGCCAGGGTCTCGACAATGCGGTTCAGCTCCTCTTCGGAGGAACAGTCCACGTAGAGCGAGACCGAGGGTGTGAAGGTGAAGGCGTGATGCACCGGGCTGTTGAAGGCCATGACCTCCAGGCCGGCGATGAATACGCGCGCCAGCTTGACCACGCCTTCCGGGCCATCCTCGCCGGCGCCGTAGCGCGTGACGTCAAGGACCTTGCTGTCGGGAATGGTCTCGCAATAGAGGGTCATGGCCTCTTCGGCCTTGCCCTCGAACATCAGGAATGGCGTTACTTTCGTCATCGCGAGTCTCCCTCTGCCTCATTGTCTCAAATGTTGGTCTCGTTGGCGGGTTCGCCCCTCATCTCGCTGCGGTAATAGCCGTCGCGCAAATTGATGCCGTATTCGACATAGGCCTTCATGCAGGCCAGCATCTGCGACCAGCCCTCGCAGTTGAGGTAGGATTTCTTCAGCCCGACCGCGCCCTCCCGCCAGCCGCTCTCGGCGATGGTGACGAAGGTGCCGCCATCGTCCAGCGGCTCGAAATTCATCTCGATACGGGTCTTGTAGGCGGGCTTGCCGTCGGCGTCGGTGGCGTCCCAGCGCAGCACGATGCGGCTGTCCCTGACCACTTCGTCGACCTCGACCGGCACCTTGCCCCACCAGACGACGCCCGCGCCGGCTTCAAGCGGCGCGCTGGCGCCGCCGATGGTGGTGAAATAGCCGCTCAGCTTCTTCGGATTGACGACGGCGTCGAAGACTTCGGCGACCGGCTTGCCGATGCGTCCGGAAACCTTGAATCCAAGAGACATATCCACAGCTCCTTCCTTGATTGACCCAAGAATATGTTATAGAAATATAACATGTCAAGCCGATCGCAAGACGACAATGTTTTCAAGGCGCTGGCGCATCCTCGCCGGCGCGAAATGCTGGACCAGCTGAAGGACGAGCCGAAGACCACGGGGATGCTGTGCGATGCCTTTCCCGACATCGACCGCTGCACCGTCATGCTGCATCTCAAGGTGCTGGAGGAGGCCGAGCTGATCGTGGCGCGCCGCGAGGGACGCGAGCGCTGGAACCATCTCAACGCGCTGCCGATCAAGCAGATCCACGATCGCTGGATCAGCCAGTATGCCGGCCATGCGCTCAGCATCATCGACCGGCTGAAATCCGATCTCGAGGCGTGAGCCGCGCTGTCTCTCCCGCTGCGAACGCGGCGCGGCTGGACGAATTGAGCCGATTTATCTATAAGCCGGCCATTCCGACAGAGAACGCCGTGCTTCCGCGAGTTGCACCCGGGACGCTCTGAAATTTTGAATTCGAGCATTTTGCAAAAGCGAGGTGAGCCACCTCGTCGCAGCATGCTCTAGCCGAACACGACAGGGGTGCCATGGCTGGCCATTCACAGTTCAAGAACATCATGCACCGCAAGGGCCGTCAGGACGCGGTGCGGTCGAAAATGTTTTCCAAGCTGGCGCGCGAAATCACCGTTGCCGCCAAGAGCGGAACGCCCGATCCTTCGATGAACCCGCGCCTGCGCCTGGCGATCCAGAACGCCAAGGCGGTGTCGATGCCGAAGGACAACATCCAGCGCGCCATCAACAAGGCCTCGATGGGCGATGCCGAAAACTACGAAGCGGTACGCTATGAGGGCTATGGTCCCGGTGGCGTCGCCGTCATCGTCGAGGCCCTGACCGACAACCGCAACCGCTCGGCCTCGAACGTGCGCGCCGCCTTCACAAAGGCCGGCGGGGCAATGGGCGAAACCGGCTCGGTGTCGTTCATGTGGGATCGTGCCGGCGAGATCTACTATCCGGCCTCGGCCGGCAGCGCCGACAAGGTCGTGGACGCGGCGATCGAAGCCGGCGCCGACGATGTGGAGTCGGACGAGGAAGGCCATACGATCTATTGTGCCTTCGAGAGCCTCGGCGAGGTGTCGAAGGCACTGGAAGCCTCGCTCGGCGAAGCGGAATCGGTCAAGCTGATCTGGAAGCCGCAGAACACCGTTCCGGTCGACGAGGAGCGCGCACAGTCGCTGATGAAGCTGGTCGCCACGCTCGAGGATGACGACGACGTGCAGAGCGTCTACGCCAACTTCGAAGTCGATGAGGCGACGCTGGCCAAGCTCAGCGCGGCATGAGCGCAGCTCAACCTAGTGTGGACGAAAAGCGGCTACCCGGCATCCGCATCACCTATTGCACGCAGTGCCAGTGGCTGCTGCGTGCCGGCTGGATGGCGCAGGAGCTGCTCTCCACCTTCGGCACGGATCTCGGCGAAGTGACGCTGGTGCCTGGCACCGGCGGCATCTTCACCATCTCCTGCAACGAGGTGCTGGTCTGGGACCGCAAGCGCGACGGCGGCTTTCCGGATGCGGCCAAGCTGAAGCAGCTGGTGCGCGACGTCGTCGACCCGGATCGCGACCTCGGTCATGCCGATCGGAAGACAAAAGCGTAGGGGTCGCCGACGCTGTCGTCACTTTCCTCGCCATGCACCGAAGGCGGCGCCAATCGCGATGCCCATGGCAATGCCTACCGGAAGGTCGTCCAGGGCGGTGCCGATCGCGGCGCCGACACCAACTCCGATTGCCATGCCGAAGGCCATATTCGAATATTGGTCCTTCAAAATGCGTCTCCCGACGATCGTCCTGAACTTTTCAGGCGCGGAAGTAACTCCTGCCGTCAACGCGCGGCGAACCAGAAGGATGCCATTGCGGCTATTGCCGTGACGGCGCGGACATGGTTCCACATCACCCATTCATCAAGGTAGCGGGACCACAGCGTCGCGCCTTCGCTGCTGGCCGGGTTGACGGCCGCCAATGCATCGTTGAGCGGCACGTTGAAGACCATGGTCACGATCGGGTTGCCGACGAGATAGATCAGCGCGCCAGCGAGAAGCCAGAACGAGCCCGGCTGACTCCAGCCGATGATGGCGCCGGCGATAAGCACAAGGCAGATCAGTCCGGTGCCGAAAAGCGCGGTCATGAAAGCCGGGGTGATGACGGTGACGTTGATCGAGTTCATCGCGGCGATGCCGTCCGCCGCCGGCAGGCGAGCAAGCGCCGGCATGACGAAGTTGGAAAAGGCGAAGAAGACGCCGCCGACGACGCCCGAGCCGATTGCGGCGAAGAAGATCAAGGTGGGGAGAGATTTCGCGATCATGTCGGTTGCTCCAAAAATATGAATAATCCTCACATTTGCAAAACGTGATAAACCCTCGTATTTTTCGAGTCAAGCCATTGCCTGGCCATTTTGTTGAAATCGGAGCCATCATGGAGGATACCGCAGCGCCTGTTTCGCCGCAGGAACAGCTTGCGTCGCCACGGCGTGCGCCAAGCCAGCAGCGCAGCCGCGAGCGGGTCGAGCGCATGCTGGCCGCCGCCTCGGCGCTGATCGCCGAACAAGGCAGCGATGCCATGCGCATGGGCGAGGTGGCGGAACGGGCAGGCGTGTCGATCGGCTCGCTCTACCAGTTCTTTCCGGACAAGCGGGCGATCATCTGGGCGCTGGCCGAGCGCTACACCGCCGAGAGCCAGGCCTGCATTTCAGCTGCGCTCAAGGATGTCAGTGATGCAGAAGGCCTGCAGCGGGCTTTCTCCGAGTTGGTCGATATTTATTACCGGCTGTTCCTGGCCGAGCCGGTGATGCGCGACATCTGGTCGGGCACGCAGGCCGACAAGGCGCTGCGCCAGCTGGAACTCGCCGACAGCCGAGCCAACGCTGAATTCCTTGTGGCGGTGCTGAAGCGATTGCGTCCCGGCGCCGATCCAGAGACGCTGGAGACCACGGCGTTTCTTGTCTGGCAGATGGGCGAAGCCGCGATGCGGCTGGCGATCTCGGTCGAGCGGCAGGAGGGCGACAGACTGGTGGATGCCTACAAGCGCATGGCGCTGAGGGAATTGCTGGACGGGTAGAGACGACCTTCGCGCTTTGCTACAGCGTGACAGGTAGCGAAACCGCCTGCAACAGCGCCCCTCTCCCCGTCACTATACGGGGAGAGGATGCCGGCAGGCAGGTGAGGGGCGGCGCGGCCTGTGATATTTGACGGCCGCCTTATTGCGAAAATGCACTGTCGTCGAAATTTCTCTTATCAACCAATTGTCGACGTCGGCGCCGCCCCTCATCCGCCTGCCGGCACCTTCTCCCCGTATAGTGACGGGGAGAAGGGAATTCTGGTCAACAAAAAACCCGCCACAAGGGCGGGTCTCTGATCTGCAAATCTTATCCAGCCTTAGAGGCCGAAACCCTCAAAACGCTTCTTGAACTTCGACAGGCGGCCGCCGCGGTCGAGCAGGGTCTGCTGGCCGCCGGTCCAGGCCGGATGGGTGGTCGGGTCGATATCGAGGTTCATCGTATCGCCTTCCTTGCCCCAGGTCGAACGGGTCGTGTACTCGGTGCCGTCGGTCATGACGACCTTGATGGTGTGGTAGTCGGGATGAATAGCGCTCTTCATGGGTCGGTTCCTGGCTTGTCGGCGCGGCTCACGGGCCAATGGCCTGCGTCGATGCGCCCCTTTTTAAAACTCGAAGCCGCAGCTATTGAGGAGCCACGGCTTCTAAAACGGTCGGCGTGCCTATACATCAGCCGGAATTGAATCACAAGGCCGCGGCGAGCGCATATTGAGGCGCACACACCGAGGCGGCTAGAGGAAACACCGAGATGGCGCAACCCAGCAGCGCAGACGAGCGTCGACGCTCGCTCAAGCCGCTCAGTCGCCTGTTCCCCTATATAACGCATTACCGCACGCTGGTTGTCGGCGCCCTCATCTCGCTGACCATCGCGGCGGCAACGACATTGGCGCTGCCGCTGGCCGTGCGGCGCATGATCGACCATGGTTTCTCCTCAGCCAACACCATCTTCATCGCCGAATATTTCGCTGCATTGGTGGCAATGGCCGCCGTGCTGGCGGCCGCATCGGCCGGCCGCTACTATTTCGTCATCACGCTGGGCGAGCGCGTCGTCGCCGATATCAGGCGCGATGTCTTTGCCCATGTGACGACGCTGTCGCCTGCCTTCTTCGACACCGCCCAGTCGGGCGAGATCGTGTCGCGGCTCGCCGCCGACACCACGCAGGTCAAGTCGGCGGTCGGCGCCACCGCCTCGGTCGCGCTGCGCAACGTCATCCTTGGCCTGGGCGCGGTGGGGATGATGGTCGTCACCAGCCCGAAGCTGTCGGGCCTTGTCATTGCGGCCATTCCCGTCATCGTGCTGCCGCTGGTCGCCTTCGGGCGGTCGGTGCGGCGCAAGTCAAGGCAGGCGCAGGACACGCTGGCCGAGGCGACCGCCTATGCCAGCGAGCAGATCGGCGCGGTGCGCACATTGCAGGCCTTCACCAATGAGAAGCTGGTCACCGGCCATTTCTCCAGCGCCGTGGAGGCTGCTTTCGAGGCGGCCCGTGCCTCGATCTTCGCGCGCTCCTTCCTCACCTTCTTCGCCATCTTCACCATCTTCTCTTCCGTCGTCGCGGTGCTGTGGTTCGGCTCGCGCGACGTGCTGGAAGGCACGATATCGCCGGGCACCCTCGGCCAGTTCCTGCTCTATTCGGTGTTCGCCGCCGGTGCGCTCGGCGCGCTGTCGGAAGTCTGGGGCGAACTTGCGCAAGCCGCGGGTGCGGCAGAACGGCTAACCGAGATCCTGGCCGAGAAGCCGGCGATCCAGGCGCCGGCCGATCCGAAGCCGCTGCCGGCGGTCGCCAGGGGGGCGATCGTCTTCGACGATGTTTCTTTCTCCTATCCGGCCAGACCCGACCGCGCTGCTGTCCACGGGCTGAGCTTTCAGGTCATGCCCGGCGAGACGGTGGCCATCGTTGGTCCTTCGGGTGCAGGCAAAAGCACGGTTTTCTCGCTGATCTTGCGCTTCTACGATCCCGAAACCGGCAAGGTGCTGATCGACGGCGTCGACGTGCGCGAGGCCGATCCCGCCTCGGTGCGCGGACGCATCGCGATCGTGCCGCAGGACGTCACCATCTTCGCGGCCACCGCGCGCGACAATATCGGCTTTGGCCGGCCGGGCGCCGGCAAAGCCGAGATCGAGGCGGCGGCGAAGGACGCGCTGGCCGACGAATTCATCCTCAAGCTCGACAAAGGCTATGACAGCCAGGTCGGCGAGCGCGGCGTGACGCTGTCCGGCGGCCAGCGTCAGCGGGTGGCGATCGCCCGCGCTATCCTGCGCGACGCGCCGATCCTGCTGCTCGACGAAGCCACGTCGGCGCTCGACGCCGAAAGCGAGACGCTGGTGCAGACGGCGCTCGAACGGCTGATGCAGGGCCGCACCACCATCGTCATCGCCCACCGGCTGGCGACCGTGCTGAAGGCCGACAGGATACTGGTCATGGATGGCGGCTCGATCGTCGAGGAAGGCACGCACCATAGTCTCGTCACCAAGGGCGGCATCTATGCACGGTTGGCCAAGCTGCAGTTCGAGACCGGCGCCAGCGCTTTCCGGGGCGCGGCGGAGTAGGCGTTTTCCGATCCGGCGGGCTGTTGCCGCCGGTCGCCGAAAACCGGAATGGCGCGATGGCCGGCTTCAGCCGCCGTAGCGCTGCTTCAGGTGGTTGACGAAATACGCGGCGTTGAGCTTTTCGCGGGTGGCGCGCTCGAGCAGCTCCGGGGTCGACCAGCGCGATCCTTGCGACCATATCTTCTTGCGGCGCCAGTCGTTGATATCAGCGAAATTCCCTTTCGCCAGATCGCCATCGGCTGACGGATGCTCCCGCGTCAGCGCGGCCCATTGCTGCGCCGCCATCATCGCGCCCAGCGTGTAGGAGGGGAAGTAGCCGAAGGCGGCACTTGGCCAATGCACGTCCTGCATCGGCCCGTCGGCCGGATTGTCGATGGTGGAGAGGCCGAGATAGTCGCGCATCCTAGCGTCCCAGGCTTCGGGCAGATCAGCCACCTCCAGCCGGCCCGTGACAAGTTCCTGCTCCAGCTCGTAGCGCAGGATGACGTGCAACGGATAGGTCACCTCGTCGGCGTCGACCCGGATCAGGCCGCGCTCGACATGGTGCACATGCGGCAGGATATCGTCGAGCGACCAGGCTTCGCCGAGATGCTTTTCCACCACCGGCAGAGCCCAGCGCCAGAAAGCGGGATTGCGGCCGATCTGCTTTTCGACGAACAGGCTCTGGCTTTCATGCACGGCCATGCCGCGGGCCTTGCCGAGCGGCCAGTGCGACCATGCCTTGGGCAGGTTCTGTTCGTAGAGCGCGTGTCCGGTCTCATGCAGCACGCCCATCAGCGCCGACAGGAAATCCGATGTCTTGTAACGGGTGGTGATGCGCACGTCGCTCGGCACGCCGCCGCAGAAGGGATGGTGCGACACCGACAGCGAGCCGTGTGTCAGATCGAAGCCGACCGCCGCCATCATGGCAAGGCCGAGTTCGCGCTGGCGGTCGATCGCGTAAGTGCCCGAAAGTGGCTTCAGCGGATGCTTGCGCAGCCGCGCTTCCTGCACTGCCAGCGCCTCCGGCACGAACCCCTTGAGGAAGGCCTTCAACTCGGTGAAGACAGGGGTGATGTCGGCGACGCGGTTGCCGGGGTCGTATTGCTCCATCAGCGCATCATAAGGGGCGAGGCCGAGCACGTCGGAGCGCAGGGCGGCCTCTTCGCGCATCAGCGCCACCACGCCCTCCAGCGCCGGCTGAAAGCCCGCCCAATCATTCTTGGCGCGCAGGTCGCGCCACAGCTGCTCGCAACGCATGCGCGCCGTCGTCTGGCGTTCGACGAATTCGACCGGCAGGCAGGTCAAGTTGGTGTATTGGCGCCGCAGTTCGGCGAGTGCCGCGCGCTGCTCGTCGTCGAGCGCCTCACCTTCGGCGGCGGCGATCCAGTCGGATATCTCCGGTGCGGTCGCCCTGGTGTGGTACATGCCGGCAAGGGCTGCCATCGCCTCGGCACGCTTTTCGCCACCGCCCACGGCCATGTGGGTCGCCTCATCGGCGCCGAGGATGGCCAGCGCATGCTCGAGCGCTTCGAGCTTGTGGCCGAGATCGTCGAGTTTCTGAAAGGACATGGCGGCTTCCGTGATTGAGGACGGCGCGAAAAGACACCAACGCAAAAGCGTTGGCAACCCTCGGAGATCGTCCGGCAGCGCCTTGCGCCGACGCCGTCGCGCATGAAATGCTGACGGGCCAAATGAAGGGGGAGCAAATGATCGGCAACATCCTGGTCGGGCTGGTGGCCTTGATCCATGTCTACATCGTCTATCTCGAGATGGTGCTTTGGGACACGCCGCGCGGGCACAAGACGTTTCGCCTGACGCCGGAATTCGCCAGCGCCTCGAAGGTGCTCGCTGCCAATCAGGGTCTTTACAACGGATTTCTCGCTGCCGGCCTGATCTGGGGGCTCACCCTCGGCGCGGCCGGTTTCCAGGTCAAGGTCTTCTTCCTTTTGTGCGTGGCCATTGCCGGCCTCTACGGCGCGGCAACGGTCGGCCGCAAGATCCTGTTCATCCAGACCGTTCCGGCTGTGCTCGCCCTGATCGCGGTCTGGCTCGGCTGGTAGGCAAGCTCGGCCGATGGGGAAAAAGGACGCCCGCGGGATTGGGGTCCCGAAGGCGCCAGGTAGTCCCTTCCTCTGGGACCTTTCCAGGCGGGATGGCCTCAGCCGTTCGGATAGTTTCCGCCGTCGGAGCCGTCGCCCATCATGAAACCGCTGCCGGTGTCGCCCCTCAGCCGCTGGTCGACATTGTCGAGATGACGCAGCAGGTCACGATACTGCGCGGACGGGATCCTGCCGTGATCAGACGCAGCAATCTTCTCGGCGGCCTGGCTGATCTGGTTGGTGCGCATTTCCAGGTGTTCGGCGACCGCCGGGGTTATGTTGTTAGCCTGTCTTGCATCCACGATGCCCTGACGGACGCCCTGCGCCTGTTCGATGAGAGCCTCGACACGCGGGCCCTTCATCTCGGTCGGCGGGGCGGCGTCGAGCGCGCCCTTGTGATGGCCCGCGGCATAGGCGCCGGCAAGAGGGGCGGCAATCAGTATTGCGGCAAGGGTTGCAGTCTTGAGAGATGCTGAAGAGCGCATGAGGGCGCCTCCTTTTGCTGGGGAAAAGGGAGCGGCCTTGCCGCCCCGCGTTCCGGACGCGGGCCGTCCGGTTCCGTCGCGTCGCGATGGGAGGCATCGCCGGCGGTTCTCGGCCCTGCGCAGCAAGCTAGGAGCGCTCCGGTGCGAAGTGTAATTAAAAAAAGATAATCTTTTCAGGCCTTGCCGGCCGCACTTTGCGCCCTAGAGTTGAACCGGCGAACAAATTCGCGTGACATCGCGTGATGATGGATCAACGTTCGGTGAGCTTGAGTTCAATGCGGCGGTTCTTGTTGCGCGCCTCTTCGGTGTCGGCGGGATCGAGCGGCTGGAACTCACCAAAGCCGGCGGCGACCAGCCGGTTGGCCGGCACGCCGTTCTCGATTAGGAACTTGACCACCGAGGTCGAGCGCGCCGTCGACAGTTCCCAATTGTCGCGATAACGGCCGGTGCCGGACAGCGGCTTGTTGTCGGTATGGCCATCGACGCGCAGCACCCAGTTGATCTCCGGCGGAATTTCCTTCTGCAGCTCGATGATGGCATCGGCGAGTTTCTTCATCTCCACCTTGCCTGCATCGTTGATCACCTCGGAGCCGGTCGGGAACAGCACTTCCGACTGGAAGACGAAGCGGTCGCCGACGATACGGATGTTCTCGCGATCGGCGAGGATTTCGCGCAGGCGGCCGAAGAAGTCGGAGCGGTAGCGGTTCAGTTCCTGCACGCGCTGGGCCAGCGCGACGTTGAGGCGGCGGCCGAGATCGGCGATCTTGGTGTTGGAATCGCGGTCGCGCGTTTCGGACACGTTGAGCGCGTCCTCGAGCGCGCCGATCTGCTTGCGCAGTGCGGCGATCTGCTGGTTGAGGATTTCGACCTGGCTCAGCGCCTGCTGGCTGATCTGGCGCTGGTTGTCGAGTTCTCCGCCGAGCGCCGCCGCACGTTGGTTGGCGGCGTCGCCGGCGCCGGCGCCTTGCGCCAGCAATTGTTCGAGCCGGCTCTTCTCGGCCTCCGCCGCCGACAGCGATGCCTGCAGATTGGCGAGCGAATCATCCTTGTCCTGTGCTGTCGAGCGCTCCAGCGCCAGAAGCTGGGTCAGTTCGTTGATCTGCGAGTTGAGGCGTGACAGCGCCGTATCCTTGCCGGAGATTTCGCGGCCGAGCAGGAACTGCGCCAGCACAAAGACGGTGAGCAGGAACATGATGGCCAGCAGCAGCGTCGACAGTGCATCGACGAAGCCTGGCCAATAGTCGATGCGGCGATCGGCGCGCCGCGCCCGTGCCAGGGCCACGCTAGTGTACCCCCTGCTTCTTCAGGGCGTCGGCGATCTTTTCCAGCGTGTTGCGCATCGCCTTCTGCTCGTCGGATTGAGCCTCGACCCAGTCGCGCATGATCTGCTGCTCGGAGCGCATGTTCTTGACCAGGCCGGAAATGCCATCGGCAAGATTGGCCATGGCGGTGGCAACGCGCGGGTTGGAGCCGCCGCCGTTCTCCTGCATGCTGCGCAGCTTTTCGGACAGCACGCGGATCTCGTCGGAGGATTCGGTCTTGGCGGGGTCGGAAACCACAATGTCGGACGAGAGGTCCGTGACCGAAGACAGCCAGTTCTCGAGCTCGGTATAGAAGCGCGTCTGGGCGCGGCCGGCCTGCAGATCGAGGAAGCCGAGTACGAGCGAGCCGGACAGGCCGAACAGCGAGGACGAGAAGGCGGTGCCCATGCCGGCCAGCGGCGCCGACAGGCCTTGTTTCAGCGAATCGAGCACCGCGGCCGCGTCACCCGTGCCGGGATCGAGCGATTCGATGGTCTCGCGGATAGAGCCGATCGTGTTCAACAGGCCCCAGAAGGTGCCGAGCAGGCCGAGGAAAACCAGCAGGCCGACAAGGTAGCGCGAGGTGTCGCGGCTTTCATCGAGGCGCGTGGCGATGGAATCGAGCATGGTGCGCATCGAGGAGGTCGAGAAGGCCATCGACGACGACCGGCCGATCATCGCCTTCATCGGCGCCAGCAGCACCGGTTCGGTGGTTTCCGAGCCGGCCCGGAAAGAGTTGACCCAGCGCACCTCGCGAAACAGCCGCCCGACCTGGACGAAGGCCAGCAGGATGCCGACGGCGAGCACGCCGACGATCAGGCCGTTGAGGCCGGGATTGGTGACGAAGGCGGTCGAGATCTGGCGGGTCAATATCGCGGCGATAAACGCCACGATGGCCAGGAAGATGACCATGGTGAGCAGGAAGACCTGCGGGCTCGACAGTTTATGTGGATCGTAGATCAGGACGTCGGAGCGCCTGCCCATGCCGAAGGATCTGAGAAAAGCCATTCGTGCCCCGTTTCCGATGCCGCTGCCGCCGATCACGTCGTTGGCGACTCTAAACGGAATTGTGACCAAATTGAATGGCGCTTGGCAATATTGCCATGGGGCTAATGTGCAGCGCGTCCATCCGACATGCAAACCGAAATCGGCTTCCAGGATCAGAGGCGGTTTATCACCAGACAGTCGACCATGGCCGCCAGATGCAAGCCGGCGCCGGTGACGACGAAGCCATGCCACAGCGCGTTGTGGAAGCGCAGTCCCTTCCAGGCGAAGAAAACGACACCGCAGGAATAGACGACGCCGCCGGCGACAATGAGCACGATCGACGTCGTCGGCAGCGTCTCGACGAGCGGCTTGACCAGCACGATCCCGCTCCAGCCGATGGCGAGATAGAAGACGATTGCCAGCCGGTCGAAGCGGCCGGGGAAGAACACCTTGATGGCGATGCCCGTTGCCGCCGCGACCCAGACCAGCACGATCATCCATCTGGCCAGCGGCGAGCCGTCGAGCTGGGCCAGAAACGGCGTGTAGGTGGCCGCGATCAGCAGATAGATCGCGGCGTGATCGAACCGCCGCAGGATCCATTTCGCCGGCGAGGTCACCGGCCACAGATTGTAGGTCAGCGATACCGACAGAACGGTGAGCAGCGAGACGACATAGAAGGCGGCGGCAATGTATTCGCCAGGCCCGGCCCGAGACGCCGCCAGCGCCAGCAACGCCGAGCCGGCCGCGATCGCCAGCACGATGCCGACCGCATGGACGATGCCGTCGGCGATCATCTCCGCGCGGGAGTAGTGCCAGCGCCCGACAAAGGGGATTTCGAGTGCGGCGGGGATTTCGAGTTGCGGCGGTGTGTTCGTCATCAATGATCCTGCGTCACCCTATCTGGGCAGCCGCCGGACAGTATTTCAAGCTTTGGTTGCGGTTTTGCGACTGCGGCGGTTCAGCGCGGCGGCATTTGTGCCCTACGCAATTCCCCAGGGAAAGCGCTACGCGCCTTTCCCGGAATTGCTTCAGCGGGGCGCGAGGGGCTTTTTCACCGTCTTCAGCAGCGCCCGCTGGATGATCTCGTTGCCGGCGACGACCGAACCATGGTCCAGCATGTCCTGTCCGCCATCCATGTCGGAGACGAAGCCGCCCGCCTCGCGGATGAGGAGCAGGCCAGCGGCGATGTCCCAGGCCGAGAGGCCGATTTCCCAAAACCCATCCATGCGGCCGGCGGCGACATAGGCGAGATCGAGCGAAGCCGAGCCAAGGCGCCTGACGCCGGAGACCTCGGCCATGACGTGGCGCAGCTCGATCAGGAAATTGCCGTGCTGACCGCGTCCCAGATGCGGCACGCCGCAGCCGATCACGGCGTCGACGAGCTTGGTGCGGCCAGCGACGCGCAGACGGCGGTCGTTCAGGAAGGCGCCGCCGCCACGCTCGGTCGTGTAGAGCTCGTCCATTGCCGGATTGTAGATGACGCCGGCGACGATCTGACCCTGGCGCTCAAGCGCGATCGAGACGGCGAACAGCGGAATGCCATGCAGGAAATTGGTGGTGCCGTCGAGCGGATCGACGATCCAGCGGTGCTGGCTGTCGTCGCCGGCGACGATGCCGCGCTCTTCCATCAGGAAGCCGTAGCCCGGGCGTGCCTTCGACAGTTCGGCAAAGACGATATCCTCGGCCTTGCGGTCGGCCTGGCTGACATAGTCGCCCGGCCCCTTCATCGAGACCTGCAGGTTCTGGACCTCGCCGAAGTCGCGCGACAGCGAGCGGCCGGCCTTCATTGCGGCCTGGACCATGACGTTGAGAAGGGCTGAGCGTGCCATCGTATGTCTTCCTGTGCCCGCATTAAACTCTGTCTTGATGCATGTCGGTGACCCAAAACCGGGGCCACTTTTGGGCGACATGCATCAGTCGGCGCGGCGCACGTATGTGATTTCGTTGGTGTCGACGATGATGCGTTCGCCGGCACCGATGAAGGGCGGCACCAGAACACGGATGCCATTCTCCAGCACCGCCGGCTTGTAAGAGGATGCCGCCGTCTGGCCCTTCACCACCGGGTCCGCCTCGGTGATGGCCAGGGTCACGTAATCGGGCAGCGAGATCCCGATCGGCCTTTCCTCGTAGAGCTGCACCGTCACCATCATGCCGTCCTGCAGGAAGGCGGCGCGGTCGCCGACGAAGTCCTTGTTCAGTTCGAGCTGCTCGTAGCTCTGGGTGTCCATGAACACCAGCGCGTCGTCCTGTTCGTAGAGGAAGGAAAAATCCTTCAGGTCGAGGCGGATCTGCTCGACCGTCTCGGCCGATCGGAAGCGCTCGTTGAGCTTGGTGCCGTTGATGAGGTTCTTCAGCTCGACCTGGTTGTAGGCGCCGCCCTTGCCAGGCTTGACGGTGTTGGTCCTGACCGCCACCCAGAGGCCGCCATCGTGCTCGATGACGTAGCCGGGACGGATTTCGTTGCCGTTGATCTTGGCCATGATGAGGTGATCCGGGATGCTGCCAACGGCCAGCCGTTGGTATGGGATTGTCGCTGGGAAAGCGATTTCGGGCTTCCAAGACCACAAATAACCGCAAGAGGCAAGGGAGCGGGCGGCTGGCGCCGCGCGACGGGCTGACTGCCGGGCGATCTCGCGGACCGCCGTCAAGGCAGGCGGTTCGCCTTCTGCAAGGCCTGCTTGGTCTGGTCGTCGCTCAGCCCTTGCAGGAAATCGTCCATCTGAGGATCGATGAGGCCGGCGCGGCGCGCGACGATGTACCAGGCGGCGGCGAGCACCAGGTCGGGGTCGACGCCGATGCCTTCCATATAGAGTTTCGCCAGGCGGTTCTCGGCGGCGACATTGCCGCCTTCGGCTGCCTGCTTCGTCCAGCCGAAGGCGGATTTCAGGTCGCGCGCGCCGCCGCGGCCCTCGATCATCCAGGCGGCGAGGTCGATCTGCGCGGTGTCGTAGTTCTGCCGCGCGGCCTGCGCCAGCAGGCGCCTTGCGTGCGCATCGTCGCGCGGCTTGCCGCCGACGCCGTTGGCATAGATCTGGGACATGGCGTACTGCGCGTCGGCGAGGCCGGTCGCGGCGGCGCGCTCATAGTATGAGACCGCCTTGCTCAAGCCTGCGTCACCGGGATCCTGCTGGACCAGCATCTGCGCGAAATTGAATTGCGCCAGCCGGTTGCCGGCTTCGGCGGCGGCCTGCATCAGCGCATAGGCCTCCTTCTCGTCCTTCTTGACGTAGCGCCCGTCGAGCAGCATCAGCGCGTACTGGAACTGTGATTCCGGCACCCCCTGTTCGGCGGCGAGCGCATACCATTTCGCCGCTTCGGCCGCATTGAGCGGCACGCCGAGCCCGCGCGACAGGATCTCGGCCACCAGCGTCTGCGCCGCCGGGTCGCCATTTTGGGCGCGGACAAGCGCGAGGTTGTATGCGGTCTTGTAGAGCCCGCGCTGGAAGGCGCCATAGGCCGCGTCCGCCGGCTTGGCCCCGAAGCGGTCGGGGTTGATGTTGTCGGCCGAGGGCAAGGGCGCGGGCTCTGCCGTGGTGGCGGGCTGCGGCAGCTGGTTTTCGATCGGCTTGTCGGTATGCGCGCCGATATCCGGCTTGGGCTGCGGCAAGGGTACCGTTTCGGCGGCGGCAGCGGTCTGGATCATGACCGCCGCAAGCAGGGCCTGAAGGGGAAGCCTTGCCAGTGCCACGTCAATCCTCGAAGCGCGGCGCGGTTTCGTCGAGCGACGCGTTGGCCTGGGCGATCGCCGCCTTCGGATCGACGCCGTCGGCGAACACCGCGCTGGACAGGGCGACGAATTCGGCGCCGGTGGCGGCCACCGTCTCGACGGATGCGAGGTCGGATCCAGCCATGACGATGCAGGGGATCTGGATCATATCGGCCCACCATCGTCCCAGCGACAGGTTGCGCGGGTGCGGCTCGGGCTTGTTGTCGTAGCCGAAGCGGCCGAAGAAGATGTAGTCGGGCCGCGTCTCGCCAAGCTCAAGCGCATCGTCACGCGTCTTGGCGCCGCCGGTACCGACCATCATCTTGGCCTGGAAATGCCCAATCGTTTCGGCGAGCTCGGCCTTGGAAATCTCGACATGGATGCCATCGGCCTGGACACGGCCCGCGATGCGGGTGTCGCCGGCGATGATGACGGCCACGCCCGCGGCCTGCGCCGCCGGCACGATTTGTTCGGCAAAGGCCTGGAAGGAGGCCTCGTCCATGCCGTTCTCCGGCAGGATCAGCGAGGCGACGTCGCCGCCGTCGAATGCGGCCGCGATACGGTCCGCCGGCACGCCTGGCGGCGCGATCAGCACAATGCGGCAGCGGTTGGGAGGCGTGGCGTCGTTCATGGTTCTTGATCCCGGGTTTCGCCTATGCCGGGCGAAGATGGTTGGATTGCGGCATAGAGCAAACTGCCCGCTTTGAACAGGCGGACGGGCGGGATCGCTGGTCGAAACGCGTCCAGGTATCTCGTGAGCGGTTGCGGTCGTCAGGCCGGGACCCGCGACCTCCACAGCGTCCAGCCGAGATTCATCCCGGCGGCGGCAACCAAAATGGTGGCGGCGCCGACGACCTGGCTGAGGTGCAAGCGATGGCCGAAGGCGGTGACATCGACCAGGATGGCGACGACCGGATAGATGAAGGACAGCGATCCCTGCAGGTGCGTCGGCAATTTCTGGATCGCGCCATACATCAATATGTACATCAGGCCGGTGTGGACGACGCCCAGCGTCGCCAGCATGGCCCAGCTCCATGGGTCGGCGGGGAGATGCGAGAGATTGGCGAAGGGCGCCAGCATGACGACGCCGACACAGATCTGGATAAGCGCGATCAAATGCGGCGGCGTGCCCTTGAGCTTCTTGGTGACGATGGCAGCGACTGCCCAGAAGAAGGCCGCGGCCAGCGCCATCGCGATGCCGGCGAAATAGTTGGTGCCGACATCGCCGGCGTCAGGGGCGGCGCAGACGATCAGCACCATGCCGGCGAAGGCTATTGTCAGCCAGGTCAGTTTGGTCAGCGTCAGCCGCTCGGCGAAGAAGAGCGCGCCGAAGCCGACCAGCATGAAGGGCTGGGTGTTGTAGACGGCGGTGGCGATGGAGATCGACGCGCGGGAGAAAGCACTGAAGAGCAGAACCCAGTTGATGACGATGGCGGCACCGCCGAGCGCGGCGAGGCCGATGATGCGCAGCGTCAGTCCGTTGCGCAGCAGCCCCAGCCCGGCGCAGATGACGAGCAGCGTCAGCGCGCCGAACGCGCAGCGCCAGAACACCACATCCATGATCGGCTGGCCGGACATGATCACGAACCAGCCGATCGTTCCCAGGATCGCCATGGCGGCGGACATTTCGATCGTGCCGCGTACCGTATCGTTCATGATGCAGCCTCAAACCCGTTTGAGGCTGCATAATCTCATGCGATGCGGGTGCTTTCCATCTTCTGAAAAAGGAAATATGGATAGATGACCTAATTATATTAGGCATCTGCTTCGAATCTGTGAGAAATCTGAAATGCTTGACGATCTCGACCGAAATCTCCTCGAAATACTGGTGAGGGATGCGCGGACCTCGCTGAAGGATCTGGCGGCCCAGGTCGGGCTGTCGTCGCCGAGTGTTTCGGAGCGGCTTCGGCGGCTCGAGGAGCGCGGCGTCATCCGGGCCTTCACCGTCGAGATCGATCCGCTGGCGCTCGGCTATACGCTGCAGGCGATCGTGCGCATCAAGCCTTTGCCGGGCAAGCTGCACATTGTCCAGAAGCTGATCGAGGAGATTGCCGAGTTCGGCGAATGCGACAAGGTGACAGGCGATGACTGCTTCGTCGCCCGGCTGTTCGTGCGCTCGATCGGTGATCTCGACGGCATTCTCGACCGCATCGCCGACAAGGCCGAGACCAGCACTGCCATCATCAAGGCGCAGCCGATCCGCCGGCGGCCACCACCGCTCGGGGCACCGCCGGCCTGATTGCCTTGACTCCGCGTGGCCGAGGTGGAAATGCGCGGCCGCCCACCAAATGTCAGTCATCCACCGGATGATTGTCCGGGAACGGTGATTGCCTGAACAACGAGGAAGACATGGCGCAGAATATCTACGACCAGCCGGATTTCTTCGCCGGCTACAGCCAGCTTGGCCGTTCGGTCGAAGGCCTGGAGGGTGCCGCCGAATGGCCGGCGTTGCGTGCGATACTGCCTGAAGTCGCCGGCACAAGAATCGTCGACCTCGGCTGCGGCTTCGGCTGGTTCTGCCGCTGGGCGCATGAGAAAGGGGCGCGAGAGATCCTTGGCCTGGACCTGTCGGAGAAGATGCTCGCCCGGGCGAGAGCCGCCAGCCCGGACACCGGCATCACCTATGAGCGGGCCGATCTCGACCAACTCAGCCTGCCGCCAGGCGCCTTCGATCTCGCCTACAGCTCGCTTGCGCTCCATTATGTCGAAGACGTCGCGCGGCTGTTCGAGACTGTGCATCGAGCCCTTTCGCCCGGCGGCCATTTCGTCTTCTCGACGGAACATCCGATCTACATGGCGCCGACCAAACCCGGCTGGCTGATCGATGCCGAAGGCCGCAAGACGTGGCCCGTCGACCGGTATCTGGTTGAAGGCCCTCGCAAGACCGACTGGCTTGCCAAGGGCGTGGTCAAATATCACCGCACGATCGGCACCACGCTGAACAGCCTGATCCGGTCCGGCTTCACCATAGAGCATGTCGAGGATTTCTGTCCGACTGCCGAGCAGATCGCGGCCAGGCCGGAACTGGCGGAAGAACTAGAGCGGCCGATGTTCCTGCTGGTTTCGGCGCGGCGATAGCGCCGGCGCCAGCCATCGGCCGGGCGCGCGGCGGCGGCTCCAGATTTGCTGTCGCCCGACGCGCAATTCTAGGCTATTCAGGCCGTTGACTCGCTTTCCCTCCAGACCAGTCCCTCCCCATGTCAGGCCTGCTTCTCGATCCGTGGTTCTACGCGGCCGCCATTCCGGCGGTCATTCTGGTCGGCCTGTCCAAGGGCGGGTTCGGCGGCGCCGTCGGCTTCGTCGGCGTGCCGCTGATGGCATTGACCATGCCGCCGGTGCAGGCGGCTGCCATCCTGCTGCCCATCCTGTGCCTGATGGACATCGTCTCGGTGTGGACCTGGTGGGGCGTTTACGACCGCAAGATGCTGGTCGACATGATGCCGGGCGCCGTCATCGGAATCGGCCTCGGCTGGCTGACAGCTGCCCTGGTCACCGAGGAGGCGGTGCGGCTCATCGTCGGCGCCGTCGCCATCATCTTCGTGCTGCGCTGGCTCTATTTGCAGTTTCGCCATGGCTCGAGCCATGCCGCCGAACCCAACCGCGTGGCTGCCGCCCTGTGGGGCGCCGTCGCCGGCTTCACCAGCTTCGTCGCCCATGTCGGCGGCCCGCCCTTCCAGGTCTACGCCTTGCCTATCCGGCTCGACCCCAAGGTGCTCTCGGGCACGGCGGCGATCTTCTTTGCCGCCACCAATGCGTTGAAGCTCGTGCCCTATTTCGCACTCGGCCAGTTCGACACCGCCAACCTGACGGCATCCGCTGCGCTGATGCCGCTGGCGCCGCTGTCGACCATCGCCGGCGCATGGCTGGTGCGGCGCATGCGGCCGGAGATTTTCTACCCCTTCACCTACGCCACGGTGGCGGTGGTGGCGCTGAAGCTGCTGTGGGACGGCGTCGCCGGCCTCATTTAGCAGGCGAGGCGGCTGTTCAGCCGCTCTCAGCGTTTGGGGGATCAGGCGGCGCTGGGCACAAGGCGACGGCTTCCGCCGAAGGCCAGCATGGCGCCCGCCACCAGGACCAGCACCATGCCGGCGAGAATGCCGATGTCATCCGCGGTCGGCTTGAGCACCATGTCGGCGACGATCACCAGCATCACCGCATAGTCGAAGCGTGCCGCGCTCATCATGCGCTGGCCAATGGCAAGCACGGAAGGCGTGACGCCTTCCGTGGCGATCATCGCAGCCATGCGCTCGCCGGTCGGCTTGAAGATGAACATGCCGATCGAGAAGGTGGTGGCGTAGCCGACCAGGCCGATGATGATCCAAAGATCGGAGAAGCCGACCCAGAAGCCGCACATGACAAGGCCGAAGAGCAAGGTAAGCATCGACATCGGTGCGAAGAAACGCCCGCCCAACTGCCCACTGGCACGCATCGCCTGAAGCTTGTCCTCGATGTTGCCGGCGCGCTCGGCAAGCATACCGAGCAGAAACAGTACGAAGCCGCCGCCGACCCACAAGGTGGCTGAGACGATGTGGAGAAATTTGACGATCGAATACCAGTCCATCGGTTGCTCCTGGAATATTTTCGGGTTGCCGCGGCGGAGCGGACATGCGCCAGCCGTCAGAGGAGCGGGCGTTTAGCGCAGCGCCTGTTTCGGAACGATGTCGCGAAAAACCGCCTGTGTTTCGGCGGTTCGACCGGCGCGGCTCCCGGCAACAGCCCGGTGCGCGGTTTCGCCAGAGCGAATTTCGAAACAGGCTCCTAGCCTGAAGCGAGGTTTGGTCCGTGTGCTGTTACGGCACAGGAGCGGGGCGTTCGGTCAAAAAACATCGGCGCCGTTAAGGGTCCATTAAGCTTTACAGGCGTTTACTATGTCCATCCAGTGATCTGGATTCTTACCGAGTGGTTGGAGCCACTTTGTTTGACGCCTCCCTGTTAAACTCCTGAGAGCCGCCTTATCCGCGGCTCTTTTTTTGTCCGCATTCCAGCGACATTGCGCGCACGGGATCGCTGTTAACCTTCTGTTAAACATGTGCTTGCCTTCACCCCTGGCGAAGCGCATTTTCAAGCTTCAGTCTTATAGGGTCCCGGGTGTATCGGCAGTGAGCCGAATCGGCCGGTTGCAAGTGCAGGGGCGTATCCATGAACGAGGCTTCGAAGGGCAGTGCGAAAACCGTCAAACTGGCGGAGCGCCGGGTTTTTTCGCACTCCTTCAAACCGCTCTACCAGGAAGGCATGGGCCTGGTCGAACAGGCAGCGGAATATCTCGACGGCAAGGGCCGGGCCGAGGCCAAGAAGCTATCGCGGCTGGCCGCCACGCTCTACGCGGCCGAATCGATGCGGCTGACCACCAGGCTGATGCAGGTTGCCTCGTGGCTGCTTTTGCAGCGCGCGGCCAATTCCGGCGAGATGACCCGCGACCAGGTCGCTTCGGAAAAATCCAAGGTGCGCCTCGACACGGCTTCCGCCCATAACGAGGCGGCCGGCTGGGCCGAACTGCCCGACGATTTCCTCGACCTCGTCACCCGCTCGCTGCGCCTGCAGGCGCTGGTGCGCCGCATGGACGAGGAGATCTACGGCGCCAGCGCCATGGTAGACATGCAGCCCGTGGCCCGCCGGGCCAATCCGGTTTCGGACCAGATCAGCCTGCTCAACACGGCTTTCGCCCGCAATTAGCTCCGTTTCTGGTTTGTTCACATTTTGCTGGCATCGCTGTCCGCCGGAGGTAAACTCGCCGGATGGGGGACGCGATTCGCATTATCGGGATTGATCCGGGGCTCAGGCGCACCGGCTGGGGCATCGTAGAGAGCCTCGGTAATTCCTTGCGCTTCGTCGCTTCCGGCACCGTGCGCTCCGAGGACAAGGCGGCGCTGGCAACGCGGCTTTGCCAGTTGCATGACGGGCTCGCCGAGGTTCTGCATGCGGCCATGCCGCACGAAGCGGCCGTCGAACAGACCTTCGTCAACAAGGACGCGGTGGCGACGCTGAAGCTCGGCCAGGCGCGCGGCATCGCCATGCTGGTGCCGGCGCGCGCCGGCCTCGTCGTCGCCGAATATGCGCCCAACGCCGTCAAAAAGGCGGTGATTGGCGTCGGCCATGGCGACAAGAAGCAAATCCACATGATGGTGAAGGTGCTGCTGCCGAAAGCGACCTTCGACACCGAACATGCCGCGGACGCGCTGGCGATCGCGATTTGCCACGCGCATCACCGGCAAAGCGTTGCTTACCGGATGGCGGCATTGGCATCATGAGAGGCTTTGCGGAATGATCGGCAAGCTCAAGGGCACGTTGGACGAGATCGACGAGGATCATTGCCTCGTCGACATCCATGGCGTCGGCTATGTCGCTTATTGCTCGGCGCGCACGTTGGCAGCATTGCCTTCTCCCGGCGAAGCGGTGGTGCTGTTCATCGAGACCTATGTGCGCGAGGATATGCTGCGCCTTTATGGCTTCCAGTCGCAGCTCGAGCGCGAGTGGTTTCGGCTGCTGATGAACAATGTGCCGGGCGTCGGCGCCAAGGTGGCGCTGGCCATCCTGTCGACGCTGACGCCGGCCGACCTCGCCAATGCGATCGCGCTGCGCGACATCGCCATGGTCAGCCGTGCGCCGGGTGTCGGCAAGAAAGTGGCCGAGCGCATCGTCACCGAATTGAAGAACAAGGCGCCGGCCTATGCCGGCGCCGCCTCCGGAACCATCGGCCTGAAACAGGAACTCGGCGATGGCGTGGCGCCCGCGCCGATCACCGATGCCGTCTCGGCGCTGGTCAACCTCGGCTATTCGCGCGACACCGCCGCCAATGCGGTATCGGCGGCGCTGAAGACGGCGGGCGAGGACGCGGACGCCTCGAAGCTGATCCGCTTCGGGCTGAAGGAACTGGCGCGGTGAGGGCTCGCTTGTCCGTTTCCCGGCCATATGCGAGGAAGACGGCATGAGCCTAGCGCCCCGCCTGATTGCTCCCGAAAAACGCGGCGAGGATGCCGAGCAGACCTTGCGGCCGCAGACGCTTGACGATTTCGTCGGCCAGGCGGCGGTGCGGGCCAACCTCAAAGTGTTCATCGAGGCCGCCAAGGGCCGCAACGAGGCGCTCGACCATGTGCTGTTCGTCGGCCCGCCGGGGCTCGGCAAGACCACGCTGGCGCAGATCATGGCGCGCGAGCTCGGCGTCAATTTCCGCTCGACCTCCGGCCCGGTCATCGCCAAGGCCGGCGATCTCGCGGCACTGCTCACCAATCTCGAAGAAGGCGACGTGCTGTTCATCGACGAGATCCACCGGCTGAACCCGGCGGTGGAGGAGATCCTCTACCCGGCGATGGAGGATTTCCAGCTCGACCTGATCATCGGCGAGGGGCCGGCGGCGCGTTCGGTCAAGATCGACCTTGCCCGGTTCACGCTGGTCGCCGCCACGACGCGGCTTGGCCTGCTCACCAATCCGCTGCGCGACCGTTTCGGCATTCCGGTGCGGCTTAATTTCTATACGGTCGAGGAATTGGAACAGATCGTGCGGCGCGGTGCGCGCATCCTGCAAATGCCGCTCGGCGACGATGGCGCGCTCGAGATCGCGCGGCGCGCGCGCGGCACGCCACGCATCGCCGGCCGGCTGCTGCGCCGGGTGCGCGATTTCGCTTCGGTGGCCGGCGACGGCCATGTCGACCGCCTGATCGCCGACGAGGCGCTGACCCGGCTGGAGGTCGACGCGCTCGGCCTGGACGCGCTCGACCGCCGGTATCTGTCGATGATCGCCCGCAATTTCGGTGGCGGGCCGGTCGGCATCGAGACGATCGCGGCGGGCCTGTCCGAGCCGCGCGACGCCATCGAAGACATCATCGAGCCCTATCTGATCCAACAGGGCTTCATCCAGCGCACGCCGCGCGGGCGCATGCTGACGGGCAATGCCTGGCGACACCTCGGCCTCGACGCGCCGAAGGATCTCGCGCAGCAGCAGATCAACCTGTTCCAGGAAGAGTAACGGCCAGGCGATCAGGCGCGGGTTCCCAGACCCAGTGATCAAGCATCTGTGAACGTTCTGCGCAAAATCTACTCGTCTTTGCCGATTTGCCGGCGCAATCGTGGACTTTATCGGCGCTGCCTCGCGGCACGCCGCCGTGGTCGAAGTGCCGGAGCCATAGAATGATAACCAGACGCGGGTTCCTGCGCTTCATGGGCGGGTCGTTCCTGTCGGTTGCCGCTTTCAGCGCCTACGCGGTCGGCATCGAGCCGATGCTCCTGACGCATGTGAAGCGCTATGCGCTGACGCCGCCGCACTGGCCGGCGGGGTTGAAGCTGCGTGTCGTCGCCCTGGCCGACATCCATGCCTGCCGGCCGTGGATGACGCAGGAGCGCATCGCATCGCTTGCCGAAGAGGCGAATGCCTTGCAACCGGACCTGATCGTGCTGCTTGGCGACTACATCGCCGGCATGCGCCTGGTTTCGCAAAGAGTGACGCCTCCGCAATGGGCGGGCGCCCTGTCAGGGCTCAAGGCGCCGCTTGGCGTGCTGTCGATCCTTGGCAACCACGACTGGTGGAACGACGGCTTCGCGCAGCGGGCAGGGGTTGGTCCGACGATCGCGCGCAAGGCATTGGAGAAGGTCGGCATTCCGGTGCTCGAGAACGACGCCGTGCGCCTGGAAAAGGATGGGCATGGTGTCTGGATCGCGGGGCTCGCCGATCAGCTGGCCCTGCTGCCGACCAAAAAGGGCGACAGGCCCAAGGGGCTGGACGATCTCGACGGCACGCTGGCCAAGGTCCGCGATAGCTCGCCTGTCATCTTGCTGGCGCACGAGCCGGATATCTTCCCGAAAGTGCCGTGGCGGGTTTCGCTGACGCTGTCGGGACACACCCATGGCGGGCAGGTGCGGCTGTTCGGTTATTCGCCGATCGTGCCGTCGCGTTACGGCAATCGCTACGCCTACGGCCATGTCGTGGAAAGCGACCGCAACCTGATCGTCTCAGGCGGACTTGGCTTCAGCAATTTGCCCATCCGTTTCGGAATGCGTCCGGAAATCCTGTCGATCGACCTCGGCTGATGCGTGGTTCAGCGCAGGTTGCGGATTGCCTTCATCACGTCCGGCTCGGCCTTGTCGCCATTGAAGGCGTCGACGATGCCGAACGCGCCGCCATAGCTCCACACCGACCATGAGAAACCGTGCGCCTCGGCGCGGGCAATCATGTCGCTGACATAGGCGGCGCGGTACTGTGCCGGCACCACGTAGGAATTGCCGTATTCCTGGCGGATCATGCCGAACTCGCCCAGCGTGATGTTTTCCGGCTTGATGCTGTTGGCCTTCGCCCACGCCTCGACCTTTTTGAACGGCGCGTCCATGAGGCCGTCGAGCTTGTCGGGGCTGTCCATGCTAGCGACCTGTTCGTCGAGATAAGCAAGCAGGCCGCTCTGCCGTGTCCATGGCGCCTCAGCCTTGATCCGGGCGCGGATGGTGTCCAGCGTCATGTCGAGCTGCGCCTTCGGCACTGATGTCAGCGGATAGGGAAGGCCGGTCACATAAGGGATGAAGTCGCCGGCCCAGGTCGCGCCCTGATGGGTGAGCAGGAACGGATCGTAGGAATGGAAGGTCCAGATGACGTTGTCGTCGGGGATGGCCTTCGGATCGATCTTCTCCAGCGACGACGCGGCGGAATAGCAGGCCCCGGACAGCACCAAGGTGAGTTTCGTCGCCGAGGATCGGGCGGCGGCGAACAATTTCTGCTGGCGGTCGGGCCACAGGCTGGTGCCGTCGCTGTCGCAATCGACGATCGGTTCGTTCATCAATTCGAAGGCGACCTTCTTGGGATCCTCACCGGCCAGGGTGCGGGCCATCTTGCGCACCATGTCGACATAAAGCTCGAAGGTCTGCGGGTCCTCCATCACCTCAGCCATGCCGATCTTGCGGCTGCCGCCAGCCGGGATCAGATGCATGTCGACGATCACCTTCAGGCCGGCGCGATTGATCATGCGCACCGAGTCCAGCACGCTGGCGTAGAGGTCATCGCGCAGAGCCGTTGTCTGATCGGACAGCAAGGGCGAAGGGTCGACCGGCATGCGCAGGAAATCGAAGCCGGCCTGCTTCAGTGCCTCGAGATCGTCCTCCCCAAGGAACTTGCGCCACTCAGGAAAGGGCAGGATGGCCTTGGCGTCGCCCCACTGATCCTCGCCAGGCCAGGTGACCCACTGATCGAGGTTGAGGCCACGCTTCATCGTAAAAGTCGCCGCCTGGCCGGGCCACGCCAGGGCCACGAGCACCAGCAGCGCCGCCATCAAACTCTTGATCATCGCCGTCAACAGTGCCATCCGATGCTTTGTCGCGTGGAGGACTGGTGCCTCGTCGGGGCTGAAAAAGGAAGCGCAATGGACGATCATGGTGAATCGGCGACGCTGCTGGCCGGGCTCTCCGGCGTACTGACCGCGTCCGGACACCGGCTGATGGCGCGGGTCTACTATGCCGACACCGATTTTTCGGGCGTCGTCTACCACGCGCGTTATCTCGAATTCCTCGAGCGCGGCCGCTCCGACTATCTCAGGCTCACCGGCGTGCATCACACCGAACTTGCCGATGGCAAGCATGGCGAAAGAATAGTCTGGGTGGTGCGGCGCATGGAGATCGACTTTCGTATCCCAGCCCGCATCGACGACATCCTGACCGTCGACACCCGCACCGAGGCCATTTCCGGAGCTCGCATCTTCATGGCGCAGCAGCTCAAACGCGGCGACGAGGTGCTGGTCGAAGCCAAGGTCGAGGCGGCGATCATAGGCGAGAATGGCCGGCCGAGACGCTTCCCCAAGGAATGGATCGCGGCGTTCATGCCCAGGTCTGGTGCGTAGGCTGATTGAACGGATTGCCCATGGCGGCGCTAAAGCTCATCAATCTGGTTTTCAGCGGGGGTGGCGCGCCAGAAAATAGTATGACAGTGTCATACACTGTGCTATGAAGAAGGGCAAGGAAACATTCGCCATGAGAACCAGCAAGCCCATAAGCGTAACGCTCGGACGCCAGCAGAGCAGCCTCGACGCCCGCCTGGCGTCGGGAGCGTATGATTCCGCGAGCGAAGTCATGCGTGCCGCGCTTCGCGCCCTTGACCGCGAGGAACAGGTCATCGCCGCCATCATGCGAGCCAAGGTGCAGGAGGCTCTCGACGATCCGCGCGCGGACATCCCTGCCGAGGACGTGTTCAAGGCATTGCGCGAGCACCATGCAGACCGGATGAAGGTCGCCACGCGTGACGAATAGGGCCATTTTCAGACCCTCGGCGCAATCCGATCTCTTTGCCATTTACAATTACATCGAAAAGGAAAGCAGTGCCGCGCGTGCCGGTGGCTATATCGACCGCATTGAGGCAGCATGCATGGCGCTATCCACGTTCCCGGAACGTGGCATCGTTCGCGACGCCGTCGGATCCGGCGTCCGCGTCGTCGGCTTCGAACGTCGTGCGTCGATCCTGTTTCGGGTCGACGCAGAGCAGGTGCTGATCCTGCGTATCCTCTATGGCGGGCAGGACTACCCCACCTATTATGTGGACGAAACGGACTTCTAGCCGCATCGCACAAACCTTATGTCTGCCCTTATGTCTGCGCCCCGGCCACGCCATCGGGCGCGGCAATGCGCCGCGCCTTACGGACTAACCCATCCTTAACCATAACGGTTCATGAAGAGATTGGTGAAGATTGGCGCTATCCAGCGCCTTCCTTTCACCAATATTTGCCCCGAAAAGGCCGCGAAAGGCTCGACTTGGGGTGCCCGGTAGCTTCGTGCGAACCGAACACAAGGGATGCCAGGGGCCAGCCGCCAGCTTCGCCCGGAAATCTTAAGGACGTAACGATGGAAAATATCGCACTCGCCGAACCGGGCGCGCAATTGTCGATTTGGGCGCTGTTCATGCAGGCCAGCTGGGTGGTCAAGCTGGTCATGATCGGGCTGCTTTGTGCCTCGGTCTGGACCTGGGCGATCATCATCGACAAGCTGGTTGCCTATGGCCGCATGCGGCTGGCTCTCAACCGCTTCGAGCAGGTCTTCTGGTCCGGGCAGTCGCTGGAGGAACTCTACCGCACGCTCGCCGACCGCAAGACGTCAGGCATGGGCGCCATTTTCGTCGCCGCCATGCGCGAGTGGAAGAAGAGCTTCGAGAAAGGCGCGAAAACGCCGCTCGGGCTGCAAACCCGCATCGACAAGGCCATGGACCTGGCCCTGACCCGCGAGATGGAGAAGTTGGAGGGGCGCCTCGGCTTCCTCGCCACCACCGGCTCGGCCGCCCCCTTTATCGGCCTGTTCGGCACCGTCATCGGCATCATGACCTCGTTCCAGGCCATCGCCGGTTCCAAGAACACCAGCCTTGCGGTGGTCGCGCCCGGCATCGCCGAGGCACTGCTGGCGACGGCCATCGGCCTGCTCGCCGCCATTCCCGCCGTCATCGCCTACAACAAACTGTCGTCCGACGCGAGCAAGATAGCGGTGCGCATGGAAGGGTTCTCCGACGAGTTCTCCGCCATACTCTCGCGCCAAATCGATGAAAAAGTCGCGCCGAAGGCCTGAGGAGCACAAAAGATGGGTATGTCCGTAGGCATGGCAGGGCGCGGCGGGCGCGGCCACCGGCGGCGCGGCCGTCACCATGGGCTGATGTCGGAAATCAACGTCACGCCGATGGTCGACGTCATGCTGGTGCTGTTGATCATCTTCATGGTCGCCGCACCGATGCTGACGGTTGGCGTGCCGATCGACCTGCCGGATACGCAGGCCAAGGCGATGAACGCCGACACGCAGCCGATCACCGTCTCGATCGATGCCGCGGGTAAGATCTATCTGCAGGAGACCGAGATTCCGATCGAGGAGTTGGTAGCCAAGCTGCAGGCGATCTCGAAGACCGGCTATGAGGAGCGCATCTTTATTCGTGGCGACAAATCCACCGACTACGGCACGGCGATGAAGGTGATGGCCCGCATTTCGGCCGCCGGCTACAAGAACATCGGCCTGGTTTCACTGCAGGAACAGGATCAGTAGACAAGACGATGAAGACCGGCCTCACCACATCGGTGATCCTGCACACGGCGGTGCTGGCCTTCGGCCTGTTCACCCTGTCGGCTCCGGCCGCGCTGCCGTCGGCCGATGTCGAGTCGGTCGCGGTCGATATCGTGCCGATGGAAGCCATCGCGCAGACATTGCAGGGCGACAAGAAGGCCGTGATGCATGAAAAGCCGGCGCCGTTGCCGACGCAGCGTCCCGATATCGTGCCGGATGCGCAGAAGGTCGGCGAGAACAGCGTCGACACCGACAAGCCGATAACGCCGGAAGCCAAGCCCAAGCCGGTCGATACGACCTCGGCTCCGCCGCCTGCGCCGACTCCCAAGGAAGCGCCGAAGACCGAGGACGTGCCGAAGCCACAGGAAAAGCCCAAGCCCATTCCGGCGACGGAAGTGGCGCCGGCGCCGCAGCCCAAGGAAGAGGTCAAGCCCGAGCCGGTCAAGCAGGTGGAGCCCAAGCCGACGCCGGCCAAGCCGACGCCGGCCAAGCCGGCGCCGACCCCGCCGCCGCAGGACAAGACCGCCGCTATCGATCCGACGCCCGAGGTCAAGCCTGATGCGGTCGCCGAGGCCATAGCGAAGGACCCGCCGACCGAAGAGACCCAATTGCCGAGTTCGGCGCCGGCGCCGGAAGCGCGGCCGAAGCCGCAGCCGGCACAAGCGGAAAGCGCCAAGGCGCCGGACCGCAAGGATGCCGACAAGCCGGTCAAGGAAGCGTCGTCCAAGCCTAAGTCCGACGACAAGCAGTTCAACGCCGACGAAATCTCTGCTCTCCTCGACAAGCAGAAGCCGTCCGGCGGCGGCGCCAAGCGTTCGACCCAGCAAGCCTCGCTCGGCGGTGACAAGGATCAGGGCCAGAAGCTCTCGAAGTCCGAACAGGGGGCTCTGGAAAGCCAGCTGGGCGGCTGCTGGACGCTGCCGGCCGGGCTGGAAGGCTCGGAGAGTTTCGTCGTGGTGGTGCGCTTCAACCTGGACAACTCCGGCAAGCTCGATGGTCGTCCGTCCGTAGAAAAATCGAGCGGCAACCGGCAGTTCGATGAGAGCGCGGTCCGTGCGGTGCAGAAATGCGACGTGGCCGGGCTGCAGGTTCCCGCCGGCAAGCAAGACATCTGGAACGACATCCGGGTCACCTTCGATCCAAGGGAAATGCTCGGCCTCTAGGCCCTGACATCCGAAAATCAGTATGAGAAGCGAGAAGACATGAAATCAATCCTCAAGCCGCTCCTGATGATCGCAGCGATGGCGATGGGCATGACCGCCGCCGGCACGCTGCCGGCACTGGCGCTGGTCGAGCTCAACGTCAACAAGGGCAATGTCGAGCCGTTGCCGATCGCCATCACGGATTTCCAGGGCGGCGATGCGCTTGGTGCCCAGATCTCGCAAATCATCACCGCCGATCTCAAGCGCTCCGGCCTGTTCGCGCCGATCGACAAGAGTGCCTTCATCGAGAAGATCTCGAATCCGGATGCCGCACCCCGCTTCGACGACTGGAAGGTGATCAACGCCCAGGCGCTGGTCACCGGCAGCGTCAGCAAGGAGGCCGATGGGCGCATCCGCGCTCAGTACCGGTTGTGGGATACTTTTGCCGGCCAGCAGATGTCGGGCGAGCAGTTCTTCGCCAACGACGCCAACCAGCGTCGTGTCGCCCACATCATTGCCGACGCCATCTACGAGCGGCTGACCGGCGAGAAGGGCTATTTCGACACGCGCGTCGTCTTCATCGACGAGTCCGGCGCCAAGAACGCGCGCAAGAAGCGCCTTGCCATCATGGACCAGGACGGCGCCAACGTCCGTTACCTCTCGGACGGCCGGTCGATCGTGCTGACGCCGCGCTTCTCGCCGAACCGGCAAGAGATCACCTACATGTCCTATGAAAGCGGCCAGCCGCGGGTCTATCTCCTGCAGATCGAGACCGGGCAGCGCGAACTCGTCGGCAACTTCCCCGGCATGACGTTCGCGCCGCGCTTCTCGCCCGACGGCCAGAAGGTGATCATGAGCCTGCTGCGCGACGACGGCAATTCCAACATCTTCGCCATGGATCTGCGCAGCCGCTCGACGACGCGGCTGACCAACTCGACCGCCATCGACACCTCGCCTTCCTATTCGCCGGACGGCAGCAAGGTCGTGTTCACATCCGACCGCGGCGGCCGCGCGCAGATCTACGTGATGGGCGCGGACGGCTCCGGCCAGACCCGCATCTCCTTCGGCGACGGCGTCTATTCGACGCCGGTGTGGTCGCCGCGCGGTGACCTCATCGCCTTCACCAAGCAGACCGGCGGCGAATTCCAGATCGGCGTCATGAAGACCGACGGTTCGGGCGAGCGCATCCTGTCGTCGGGCTTCCAGCAGGAAGGGCCGACTTGGGCGCCGAACGGCCGCGTCCTGATGTTCTTCCGCGACGCCAATGGCGGTCCGAAACTCATTTCGGTCGATCTCACCGGCCGCAACGAGCAGCCGATCCCGACTTCGAATTTTGCGTCCGATCCGGCCTGGTCGCCGCTGCTTGAGTAGGTTCGGCTGAATTGCCACACATGCTGAAAAGGGGCCGTTTCGGCCCCTTTTCCACGCCTTCGTCGCGTTTTGGCCGTATTTCCGCCTAGGGTCCGCGCCAATTGTGACCCCGGGGATAACAGCTGCGGACGGGTAGCTAAACCTAATATTAACCGTGTTTCTTGAATGCCGGTTAACCCAAACGTGGTTACTGGGTGATCAACGAAATCACTCGAATACGATCACTCGAAATACGAAGGAGAGGCGGCATGGGCCGTATCGCAGCACTTACCAGAAACCCGGTCATGATCGCGCTGGTGGCGATGCTCGCCATCGCCGGTTGCGCCTCGAAGAAGACGCCGAACAGCGCCGCTGATCTCGGCCTCAACGGCGCGGGTGCCGCAACGCCCGGCTCGGCGCAGGACTTCACCGTCAACATCGGCGACCGCATCTTCTTCGACACGGACTCGTCCTCGATCCGCGCCGATGCGCAGACGACGCTCGCCCGGCAGGCGCAGTGGCTGAACCAGTACAAGCAGTATGCCATCGTCGTCGAAGGCCATGCCGACGAACGCGGCACGCGCGAATACAATCTGGCACTCGGTGCCCGCCGCGCCGCCGCCGCCCGCGACTTCCTCGTTTCCAAGGGTGTCGCTTCCAGCCGCTTGAAGACCATTTCCTACGGCAAGGAACGCCCGGTCGCGGTGTGCGACGACATCTCGTGCTGGTCGCAGAACCGCCGTGCGGTCACCACGCTCAGCGGCGCCGGTTCCTGATCGGCGCAGGGCCGTCCAGGCTGCGCCAGGAGAAGGCGCGGCGGTAGCGGCAGAAATGCAACACAGCTTTGCGAAAGGCGGCCCCTGCGGCCGCCTTTTTCATATCCGGCTGCCCGAAACAAAATTTGGCCGAAGTCTCGCGCCCTGCTATGAGCCGAGGGCGCTTGGCTGGTCTCATGGTGATTGGAAGGCGCGGACAACTAACGACACACGCGAGAGGCACATGCATTTGAGATCGGTTCTGAGCGGCACGCTTGCGCTGCTGCTCCTATCAGGCGTCACAGCCTCGGCTAGCGGCTTGGGGACTGGCGGCGGGGGGCAATCAACCGACAGCGGCTTTTCCTTCCATCTGCCGTCGATCGAGTTGCCCAGCCTGTTCGGCGACAAGAAGAAACCGGACCAGGTCCAGCTTGCACAGCAGTCGAACGGCGCCGGCGCAACCGCGCTCGAGGATCAGCTGCGGCAGATGAACGGCAAGATCGAGGAACTCAATTTCCAGATCCTGCAGATGCAGGAACAGATCCGCAAGCAGCAGGAAGACAACGAGTTCCGCTTCCAGCAGCTCGAAGGCGGGGCGCAAGGCGGACAAGCACCGGCACAGAAGAAGTCGGATGCCGGCACCAACAACGACGTGGCCTCGGCCCCCGCGACCCAGGCGCCGGCCGATGCCGGCGCCGCGGCCGGCAGCGATCAGTCCGCCGGCGGCAAGACGGTCGAGGACGTCATCGTCGAATCGCCCGATGGCGACCCGGGCAAGGTGATCCCTGGAAAGGGAGCACCGGAAAAGACCTTTGGTTCCATCACCGTCGACAAGAACGGCAATGTGATCGACGCCGGCGGCAACACCCAGGCGACCGCGCCGGCACAGGATGCCGCTCCGGCCACCGGTGCGCCGGCCAAGGCCGGCAAGTCCGACGGCACGGTGGTCGCGGCGCTGCCCGCCACCAACGATCCGGAGGAGCTTTACCGCAATTCCTATCAGTTCATCCTGTCGGGCGACTACGGCACGGCCGAGCAGGGGTTCCGCGATCACATCTCGCGCTTCCCCAGGGATGCCAAGACGGCCGACGCGCATTACTGGCTGGGCGAGTCGCTGCTGGGCCAGCAGAAATTCCGCGACGCGGCAGAGGTTTTCCTCGCCGCCAGCAAGGACTATCCCAAGGCCAAGAAGGCGCCGGACATGCTCTTGAAGCTCGGCGTGTCGCTGGTCGGTCTCAAGCAGCATGACGTCGCCTGCGCCACTTTCGGCGAGATCGGCAAGCGGTATCCCGACATTTCCAGCGCCCTCAAGGAACGCGTCAAGCAGGAGAAGGCACTGGCTGCGTGCTGATTTTTCGTCTGCATGTCCCAGCCCAAGAACCGGGATGTTGATGCTCGATTCCGGGCCTGATCTTTCGACCAGACTTTTTTCGCATATCGATTTCACCAACGGCGCTGTTGCGGCCGTATCCGGCGGCAGCGATTCGACCGCCCTGCTTCTGCTTCTCAAACATCATCTCGATCGATCCGCGCCGTCCGCCAAGCTGTTGGCGGTGACCATCGACCATGGCCTGCGGCAGGACTCGGCGGCGGAGGCGCAAGCCGTGGCGAAGCTCTGCGCGGAGCGGGGCATCGCCCACCGCACCATGATCTGGTCCGGGCGCAAGCCTTCGACCGGTCTGCCGGCGGCGGCACGGGAGGCGCGCTACCGGTTGCTGGCAAGCGCTGCCCGCGCGGAAGGCATCGGCCTGATCGTGACCGGCCACACCGCCGACGACCAGGCCGAGACGGTGCTGATGCGCCACGCCCGCGACGGGAGCCTGGGCCATGTACAGGGTCGGGGGCTGGCCGGCATGGCGCCGGCCACGCTCTACGACTGGCGCGAATGGATCGTGCGGCCGCTGCTGGGCACGCGGCGCGCGGCACTGCGCGATTTCCTGCAAAGCAAACATGTCGGCTGGGCAGAGGATCCGACCAACAGCGACGAGAGCTTCGAGCGACCGCGCGTGAGAGCGGCACTTGCCGGCGACAATGTCCGCCGCATGGACGAGGCTTTGGTCCTGGCCAGCCAGGCTGCCATCGAGCGCGGACAGCTTGGTCTCGATGCTGCCGACCTGATCCGGCGTTTTGCCAGCCAGCCAGCCACGGGCCTTGTGCGCCTCGACCCGCAACTGCTCTCGACCGGCGACGAGCGCGCGGCCATCTATGCGTTGCGTATCCTGCTGGCGACCGTCGGAGGGCTTGCCTTCCTGCCGGACCAGACCCGCGGCGAGGTGCTGTTCGGCCGGCTGAAGGCCGGATTTCTTTGTGCCACATTGTCGCGGACGGTGGTCGATTTCCGGCGTGCCGGTATCTTCCTGCGCCGCGAGGCGCGTGGCTTGCCGCCCGCCGCCGCGGCCATCGACAACACCATCTGGGATGGCCGCCGCCACATCACATTGAACGACAGCTCCGCCGAATTGTTGATCGCGCCGCTGGGTGCGGCAGCAGCGAAGCGGCTGTCGATCGACGCGGGAGAAACCCCGGCAAGCCTGATGCGCGCTGCGTTGGCTGCGGAACCGACATCGCGGCAAGCCTTTGAAAACCCTGATGTGCCGCAGGGCGAACCGGCATCGCCAGGGTTCGACGCGCGGCCGGTCGTTGCGCCTTTTGCCCGCTTCCTGCCATCCTTCGACCTGGCGCCGGCGCGGGCCATCGCCGGCCTGATTGACGCGCCATCGCTTCCCGCCTTGCCTTCCGGCGGCCACAGTGCCGGTTGACGGTGGTCGAAAGCTTAACCCAGACATGCTGTTCTGCTTGGCAAGGGGGGACGCTCTCCCTATGTTAGGCGCAAGTTTCCTCTCATGATGCTGTCCGCAAGCGGACGCCAACGGGACAATTGATGAATCCGAACTATCGCAACCTCGCGCTCTGGGCGATCATAGCGGTCCTGCTCATCGCCCTGTTCAATCTGTTCCAGACGCCGCAGACGCGCGGGGCTTCGAGCGATGTGCCTTATTCGCAGTTCCTCCAGGATGTCGGCGCCGGCCGGGTCAAGACGGTGACCATCGCGGGTGCCCGCATCACCGGCACCTACACCGACAATTCCAGCGGCTTCCAGACCTATTCACCCGGCGATCCCCAGCTCGTTTCGCGGCTGCAGGACAAGAACGTCATCATCAACGCGCGGCCAGAGACCGACGGCTCCAACTCGCTGTTCGGTTACCTGATCTCCTGGCTGCCGATGATCCTTATTCTCGGTGTCTGGATATTCTTCATGCGCCAGATGCAGTCCGGATCCGGGCGCGCCATGGGTTTTGGCAAGTCGAAGGCCAAGCTTCTGACCGAGGCGCATGGCCGCGTCACCTTCCAGGACGTCGCCGGCGTCGACGAAGCCAAGGAAGACTTGGAAGAGATCGTCGAATTCCTGCGCGATCCGCAGAAGTTCCAGCGCCTCGGCGGCAAGATTCCGCGCGGCGTGCTGCTGGTCGGCCCTCCCGGCACCGGCAAGACGCTGCTTGCCCGCTCGGTCGCCGGCGAAGCCAACGTGCCGTTCTTCACCATTTCAGGCTCGGACTTCGTCGAGATGTTCGTCGGCGTCGGCGCCAGCCGCGTGCGCGACATGTTCGACCAGGCCAAGAAGAATGCGCCCTGCATCATCTTCATCGACGAAATCGACGCTGTCGGCCGCCATCGCGGCGCCGGCCTCGGCGGTGGCAATGACGAGCGCGAGCAGACGCTGAACCAGCTGCTGGTCGAGATGGACGGTTTCGAGTCCAACGAAAGCATCATTCTGATCGCCGCCACCAACCGTCCCGACGTGCTCGATCCGGCGCTGTTGCGTCCGGGCCGTTTCGACCGCCAGGTGGTGGTTCCGAATCCCGACATCGTCGGCCGCGAGAAGATCCTCAAGGTGCATGTGCGCAACGTGCCTCTGGCACCCAATGTCGATCTCAAGGTCGTGGCCCGCGGCACGCCCGGCTTTTCCGGCGCCGACCTGATGAACCTCGTCAACGAATCGGCGCTGATGGCGGCGCGGCGTAACAAGCGCCTCGTCACCATGGCTGAGTTCGAGGACGCCAAGGACAAGATCATGATGGGCGCGGAGCGCCGCTCGTCGGCCATGACCCAGGCCGAGAAGGAGCTGACCGCTTATCACGAGGCGGGTCACGCCATCCTGGCGCTCAACGTGCCGTCGGCCGATCCGCTGCACAAGGCCACCATCATCCCGCGCGGCCGCGCGCTCGGAATGGTCATGCAGTTGCCGGAAGGCGATCGCTATTCGATGAGCTACAAATACATGATCTCGCGCCTCGCCATCATGATGGGTGGCCGCGTCGCCGAGGAGTTCAAGTTCGGCAAGGAGAACATCACCTCGGGCGCGTCCTCCGACATCGAGCAGGCGACCAAACTGGCACGCGCCATGGTCACGCGCTGGGGCTTCTCCGACAAGCTCGGCCATGTCGCCTATGGCGACAACCAGGAGGAAGTCTTCCTCGGCCATTCGGTGGCGCGCACGCAGAACATCTCGGAAGAGACCGCGCAGATCATCGACGCCGAAGTGCGCCGCCTGATCGACGAGGCCTATTCGACGGCGAAGTCCATCCTGACCAAGAAGAAGAAGGAATGGATCGCACTGGCGCAGGGCCTGCTCGAATACGAGACGCTGTCGGGCGACGAGATCAAGCAACTGATCGCGGGCAACAAGCCCGCGCGAGATTTGGGGGATGATACCCCTCCGAGCCGCGGCTCGGCCGTGCCGAAGTCCGGTGGTCGCCGCAAGAAGGGGCCCGAGCCCGAAGGCGGCATGGAGCCGCAGCCGTCAAGCTGAATGCGCTGCACCTTTGCGATGGAGGCGGAATGATTTCAGGTCGATCGACCTGAAATCATTCGCTTTTCAAGCACCCCGCCTGCATTCGCTCAGGCGCTTGGCGCTTCGGGGTTTGCCGGATGGTTCCTCATGATTCAGCTTTCAGCCGCGCATTGCACAGGCTGTAATAGCCGCCGCCCTTCTGGATCCAGCGAAGGCCGTCCAACGTACCCGCCTCCTTGTTGCCGTGGTAACCCTGCAGGCAGGTTTTCATCCGTGCCTTGGCGGGCTTTTCGGTCTTGAACTCGGCGGCGAGGGTAGTCGGGAATGTGACGCCCGCCGGCGCCACGGTGGGGGCGGACGCCGGACTGGCTTCGTCCTTCGGCTGCTGCGCGGTTTTGGCCGTATCTGCGCTGACACCCTCGGCGAGGGACGTCGCGCATTTCTCCTTACGGAAAGCGGCCCAGTCCATGCCGTTCAGTGTGCCGCCCTCCTTGGCGATTCGATAGGTTTCGCCGCATTCCTTCATCGTCAGTGCGCTTGCAGGGGCGACGCTCCAAGAAACCAATGCCGTCGCGGCCAATACCGCCAATTTCAAACTGGACATAAGACCCTCCTAGTTGATAACAAGTTTGACGTCTTTTTGTATACTTTTTGTTCTTGTTATGTTCAACAGGAATCTTTCGCCAAGAGCACACGAACTGATGGGACCGACAACTCGGTCATGTACACAAGCGAGCAAGCCGGGGCGCTGTCACGCGCAACAAAAAGCCCGCGAACCTCGCGGCTCGCGGGCCTATATTTTTTCAGAATGCTGCTGGAGATCAGCTCTTCAGCTTGGCATTGCACAGGCTGTAGAAACCGCCGCCCTTCTGGATCCACTTCAGGCCGCCAAGCGCGTTAGCGTCCTTGAGGGTGTAATACTGGTCAAGGCAGGTATGCATGCGGCCCTTTCCGGGGGTCTCGCTGGCATATTTCGGCGAGATCGCGGACGGGAAGGTAACGCCCTTGGGCGCGACCGTCGTCGGCTTTGCCGGCTCCTTGGTATAGCTCGCCTCGCTGGGGGCAGGCACGGTGTCGTCATCGGAGGCGCCGGCACCGCATTCGGCCTTGCGGAAGTCGTTCCACTTCATGCCGTTCAGCGTGTTCGCCGTCTTGGCAGCCTGGTACTTGGTGCTGCACTCGGCCATGCTCAGGCCCTTGCCGCCGTCTGCGGGAGCCGCGGCTGCCTTTGTGGTGGCCGGCTTGGTCGTGTCGGTGGCAGCGGATGCGCCGGCGGCGCACTCGGCCTTGCGGAAGTCGTTCCACTTCATGCCGTTCAGCGTGCCGGCGGACTTCGCCGCCTGGTACTTGGCGCTGCATTCCTTGGCCGTCAGGCCCTTGGCCGTGCTGTCGGCGGCGGCAGCCTTTGCTGCCTTGGCGGGCTTGGTTTCGGCAGCCTTGGTTTCGGCCTTGGTGGTGGCGGCCGGCTTGGTGCCGGTGGTGGCGGCCGGCTTGGTGTCGGTGGTGGCGGCGGCGTCGGTGCCGCACTGCGCCTTGCGGAACTGGTTCCAGGTCTGTCCGGAAAGGGTCCCCGCGTCCTTGGCCGCGTTATACTTCGTGCTGCATTCGGCCATCGTCAGTGCGTTGGCTGGCGCGGCCAGGAACAACGTCACGACGGCGAGGCCGGTCAAAGTGGCAAGTCGGTGGATGAGCATAGCGTTTCTCCGTTGCAGCAGCCCATGATACGTCCCTGCGAATCAATAACGCTCAACGGTCGGTTGCGCCAGATGCTAAGTAGCGTATATGTCGCCGAAAGCCGGAGCCTCGCGGCAAGGTGATGAAATTGTTCGGACTGTTGGACTTGAGGACAATTTTTTCCAGGTGCATCTACGCTGAAAGGCTAACGTGACTGGTATATTGCGACGTGGCAGTCTCAGCAGGTCAGGTTGTGTGCAGTGCACAACAATGATTTTCTAAGGAATGGTAACATATAATCACACAATGTGATCAAAGGGCGCGGGCCAATTGTGGCATGACGTGCCGGCTAATAACAATCAGGGATGCTGGTTAGCATGGCGGGAAATTACTTCGGCACGGACGGCATTCGCGGGCGCGCCAACAAGTTTCCAATGACCGCGGAAATCGCCATGCGGGTCGGCATGGCCGCCGGCCTTTCGTTCCAGCGCGGCAACCATCGCCATCGTGTCGTTCTGGGCAAGGATACCAGGCTTTCCGGCTACATGATCGAGAACGCCATGGTGGCCGGTCTTTGCGCCGCCGGCATGGATGTGTTCCTGCTCGGCCCCATCCCGACGCCGGCGGTGGCCATGCTGGTGCGTTCGCTGCGGGCCGACATCGGCGTCATGATCTCGGCTTCGCACAACCCCTATTACGACAACGGCATCAAGCTGTTCGGGCCAGATGGCTACAAGCTCTCCGACGAGATCGAAGAGCGCATCGAGAGCATGCTCGACAAGGATATCGAACTGGCGCTCGCCGATTCCGACGGGCTTGGCCGGGCCAAGCGCGTCGACGGCGTGCATGACCGCTACATCGAATTCGCCAAGCGCACCTTACCGCGCTCGATGTCGCTTTCGGGCCTCAGGATCGTCGTCGATTGCGCCAATGGCGCGGCCTACAAGGTGGCGCCCGAGGCGCTGTGGGAACTCGGCGCCGAAGTCGTGGCCATCAATGTCGAACCCAACGGCTTCAACATCAACAAGGAATGCGGCTCGACCCATCCGGCGGGGCTGCAGAAGAAAGTGCACGAAGTGCGCGCCGACATCGGCATCGCGCTCGACGGCGACGCCGACCGCGTCGTCATCGTCGATGAAAATGGCGCCATCGTCGACGGCGACCAGATCATGGCACTGATCGCCGAGTCCTGGCACCAGAGCGGGCGGCTTGCCGGCGGCGGCGTCGTTTCGACGGTCATGTCCAATCTCGGGCTGGAACGGTTCCTCGGCGACATGAAGCTGCAATTGCACCGCACCAAGGTCGGCGACCGCTACGTCGTGGAGCATATGCGCGCGCACGGGCTCAATGTCGGCGGCGAACAGTCGGGCCACATCGTGCTGTCGGATTTCTCGACCACCGGCGACGGTCTCGTCTCGGCCCTGCAGGTGCTGGCCTGCATCAAGCGGCAGGGCAGGCCGGTCAGCGAACTGTCGAAGAAGTTCGAGCCGGTGCCGCAACTCCTGAAGAATGTCCGCATCGCCGGCGGCAAGCCGCTCGAGGAAGCCCCGGTCCAGGCCGCCATCGAGGATGCCCGTCATCGCCTCGGCAAGGCCGGGCGGCTGGTCATCCGGCCATCGGGCACCGAACCGCTGATCCGTGTCATGGCCGAGGGCGACGATCCGCAACTGGTCGAGGCCGTCGTCAACGACATCGTCGAGGTCATCTCCGAAAACCGCAGCGCCGCCTGATCTCCGGCGCGCGCCGCGGCTTCGCCCTGGTTACATCGAAGGCCCGCCCCTCCGGCGGGCTTTTTTCGTTGGCGGCAGGACCGATCCCGCTCTCGATAATTACCCTCGAATGCTTCGGATTCTAGAGATTCGTGGTTAATCGACAGGGTTAAATGCCTTTTAACTTTTGCAATTCATTATCCACGCCTGAAAGCCAAATCTTATTCGGACACGATCGCCGTTCCGAGGGTTCTAGGGGTGACAAGCATGTTCAATACAGCAAGAAAGGCCCTGTTCGCGTTGCTGTTCGCGGGTCTGGCCTGGCCAGTGTTCGCGGCCGACCTGCCGGAGCCGCAGGTCGAAGAGGCACCGCCGCCGGTTTACGAACAGCCGGTTGCCGATGTCGGCGGCTGGTATATCCGTGGCGACATCGACTATCACAAGTCCGACGTGCGCGGCATCGACTACACGACCTACACCATCTGTCCCTGTAACGTGGTCACGCCGGGCAGCAACAGTTTCGATTCCGGCAAGCTCAAGGGCGGTTTCTCGCTCGGCGGCGGCGTCGGTTACAAGATCAACGATCACTTCCGCACCGATCTGACCGCCGACTACTGGTTCAAGTCGAACTTCAATGGCAGCACCTCCGGCTTTGACTCGGGTGGCAACCCCACGACCTCCGTCGAAGTGTCGAAGATGAGCGCCTTGCTGCTGCTCGCCAACGCCTATGTCGATATCGGCACCTACCACGGCATCACGCCCTATGTCGGCGCCGGTATCGGTGGCGCGCATGTCAAATGGGACACCGTCTACGACCCGAACACCACCGAGACCAATCCCGGCTCGTCCAACTGGCGCTTTGCCTATGCCCTGATGGCCGGTGCCTCCTACTGCCTGACCGACAAGATTATCCTCGATGCAGGCTACCGCTTCTCCCATATCCAGGGCGGCCGCATGTTCGAATGGGATGTGAGCAGCGCCGGTCCTGGCTTCGACCGTGGCATCAACACCCACGAAGTGCGCGGCGGCCTGCGCTACCAGTTCGGCGGCAACAATGGATGCGCCGCACCGGTGGTGGCCTACCAGCCCGAACCCGAGCCGATCTACACCAAGTAACACCTCCGACATCGGAACAATCGCGAACCGCCCGGCTGAGCCGGGCGGTTTTCGTTTGGCGGTCTCGCGCCGGGCGGCCCGGATGAGTTCGCGTGCGAAATCAATCCGCTAACGCTCTGTTAGCCTTAACCCCGACTTAACCACTATGGTTAACAATGCTCCTTGAAACGATGGCAGCCGTCACGATCGCGGACGGGGCCGAATGCGGGAGCCGGGGACATGACACTCACATCGCGTATGGCGCAGGCGCTTGCCGCGCTCAGCCTGTTGCCGCTGACACCAGCCCTGGCCGCCGACTACGATCCTCCGATCTATGTCGACCAGGCGCCCGATTACGTGCCTGTCGAGGTTGGCTCCGGCTGGTATCTGCGCGGCGATGTCTCCTACCTGGCGGAGAAGAACTTCAAGAATGGGGATTTCACCTTCCCGTCAACGATCAACAACGAAAGCTTCAGTCAGAGCGAAGACGCATTTTTCGGGAGCGTAGGCTTCGGATATCATTTCAACGATTACCTCCGCGCCGATCTCAACTTCGGCTATCTGCCCGGCAACAGCGCCAACGCCAGCTACAATGATTCAGCGGTCGTAACGTCGCCGACATTGCCGACCGTGGGATCGGCATCGCTGAAGAACTATGCCTTCTCGGGCATGCTCAACGGCTATGTCGATCTTGGCACCTACGTCGGGATCACGCCTTATGTCGGCGCTGGCGTCGGTGTCGTCCGCAGTACGCGCAAGCTTTCGGCGACCTACATCGATAACAATGACCCGGCAAACAATCTCACCCAGCAGGACAACAAGAACCAGTACTCGCTGGCCTACACACTGAATGCCGGTCTGGCTTACCAGGTGACGAAGAATGTTTCCGTCGATCTGGGCTATCAGTACTTCTCCGCCCCGGACGCCGAATATGTGACAGCCGAAAGCCTGACCTCCTTTCCAGTCAAAAAGGGGATCAGCAATCACCAGGTCAAGCTCGGCCTGAGATACGATCTCTGGTAGGCCTTGGGCAGACGAGGATTTCGGCGGCGGATCCCTGGGGTCCGCCGTTTGCGTTTGAAATCACGAGATCCTGATCAAGGATCGCCAGTATCCTGCCAGCGACAAAAACTTTTCCCTTGACGCCTGGGACCTGAACGCATATCGCCGTCCGTGGGCCACCCCTCCCCAACGAGGGGCCACTATCTGGAAGGATAGACCACGATGACCACGCCTACGAAGCCCGGACTCCGTCCGGCAAATCCCAATTTCTCCTCAGGTCCCTGCGCAAAACGCCCCGGCTGGTCGGTCGAGGCGCTGAAGCATGCCGCGCTCGGCCGTTCCCATCGCGCCAAGATCGGCAAGACCAAGCTCGAACAAGCAATCGAGCTGACGCGCGAAATCCTCAACGTCCCGGCTGACTACCGCATCGGCATCGTGCCGGCGTCGGACACCGGCGCCGTCGAGATGGCGCTTTGGTCGCTGCTCGGCGAGCGCGGCGTCGACATGGTCGCCTGGGAGAGCTTTGGCTCCGGCTGGGTCACCGACGTGGTCAAGCAGCTGAAGCTCGCCGACGTGCGCAAGATCGAGGCCGGCTATGGCGAACTGCCTGATCTCACCAAGATCGATTTCGACCGCGACGTGGTCTTCACCTGGAACGGCACCACGTCGGGCGTGCGCGTGCCGAACGGCGATTTCATTCCGGCCAACCGCCAAGGCCTGACCATCTGCGACGCGACTTCAGCCGCTTTCGCGCAAAAGCTCGATTTCGAGAAACTCGATGTCGTCACCTTCTCCTGGCAGAAAGTGCTGGGCGGCGAGGGCGCGCACGGCATGCTGATCCTGTCGCCGCGCGCCGTCGCGCGGCTGGAGAGCTACAAGCCTTCATGGCCGCTGCCGAAAATCTTCCGCCTGACCTCGGGCGGCAAACTGATCGAAGGTATCTTCAAGGGCGAGACCATCAACACGCCGTCGATGCTGTGCGTCGAGGATTACCTCGACGCGCTCAACTGGGCGAAGTCGATCGGCGGCCTCGATGCCCTGGTCGCCAGGGCCGACGCCAATGCCGCGGTGCTCGATCGCTTCGTCGACAAGTCCGCATGGCTTGGCCATCTTGCCGCCCTGCCGGCGACGCGGTCGAACACCTCCGTCTGCCTGTCCTTCACCGATCCGCAAGTCGCGGCACTCGATGCCGACGCGCAGGCGGCTTTCGCCAAGGGACTGGTCTCGGCGCTCGACAAGGAGGGCGTCGCCTACGACATCGGCTCCTATCGCGACGCGCCCCCCGGCCTGCGCATCTGGTGTGGCGCAACGGTCGAGGCTTCGGACCTCGAAGCGCTGCTGCCTTGGCTCGATTGGGCCTTCGCCGCGCAGAAGGCGTCGCTGAAAGCGGCGGCCTGAGATTTCGTGGCGGCCCGCGGGCCGCCATTTCCCGACAATCCATTTCAAGGAGGCCGCCATGGCGCCCCGCGTTCTCGTTTCGGATAAACTCTCCACCACCGCAGTCCAGATCTTCAAGGATCGCGGCATCGAGGTCGACTATCTGCCGGACCTCGGCAAGGACAAGGAAAAGCTGCTCGAGGTGATCAGCCAGTATGATGGCCTCGCCATCCGTTCGGCGACCAAGGTCACCGAAAAGCTGATCAACGCCGCCACCAAACTCAAGGTCGTCGGCCGCGCCGGCATCGGCGTCGACAATGTCGATATCCCGGCGGCCAGCCGCAAGGGCATCATCGTGATGAACACGCCCTTCGGCAATTCGATCACGACGGCCGAACATGCCGTCGCGATGATCTTCGCGCTGGCGCGCCAGATCCCGGAAGCCAATGCCTCGACCCATGCCGGCAAATGGGAGAAGAACCGCTTCATGGGCGTCGAGATCACCGGCAAGACGCTGGGCGTCATCGGCTGCGGCAATATCGGTTCGATCGTCGCGACGCGCGGCGTCGGCCTGAAGATGCATGTCATCGCCTTCGACCCGTTCCTGTCGGACAAGCGCGCCGAGGAACTTGGCGTCGACAAGGTGGAACTGGACGAGCTTTTCGCCCGCGCGGACTTCATCACGCTGCACACGCCGCTGACCGACAAGACGCGCAACATCATCGACGCCGCGGCAATAGCCAAGATGAAGAACGGCGTGCGCATCATCAACTGCGCCCGCGGCGGGCTGGTCGTCGAGGCCGACCTGATCGCGGCGCTGAAAAGCGGCAAGGTCGCGGGTGCGGGCATCGACGTGTTCGAGGTCGAACCGGCCGAGCAGAACGCCCTGTTCGGCCTGGAGAACGTGGTGGCGACGCCGCATCTCGGCGCCTCGACGGCGGAAGCGCAGGAGAATGTCGCGCTGCAGGTCGCCGAACAGATGTCGGACTATCTGATCAAGGGCGCCGTCTCCAACGCCATCAACATGCCGTCGATCACGGCGGAGGAAGCGCCGCGGCTGAAGCCTTTCGTCAAGCTGGCGGAAGTGCTCGGCGCCTTTGTCGGCCAGGTCACCGAGGATCCGATCAAGGAGGTCGAGATCCTGTTCGACGGCTCGACCGCGACGATGAACACGCGCGCGCTGATCAGTGCCGCACTTGCCGGCCTGATCCGGCCGCAGGTCTCCGACGTCAACATGGTGTCGGCGCCGATCATGGTGAAGGAGCGCGGCATCATCGTCGCGGAAGTCAAGCGCGACAAATCGGGCGTGTTCGACGGCTATATCAAGCTGACCGTCACGACCGAGCACAGGACGCGCTCGATCGCCGGCACCTGCTTCTCCGACGGCAAGCCGCGCTTCATCCAGATCAAGGGCATCAACCTCGACGCCGAAGTCGGCCAGCACATGCTCTACACGACCAATGCCGACGCGCCCGGCATCATCGGCCTGCTTGGCACGGTGTGCGGCGAGAACGGCGTCAACATCGCCAATTTCCAGCTTGGCCGTAACCGGCCGGGCGGCGACGCCATCGCGCTGCTCTACCTCGACGCGCCGTTCCCGGAAAAGGTGCTGGAACAGGTGCGGGCGCACAAGTCGATCGATTCGGCCAAGCGGCTGCAGTTCGACGTGAGCGGGGTGTAGACACCGCGACCTTGCACTCAGCCTCGAAAGGCGCGGCGTGGTCGTGCCTTTCGTTCAGACTGGCGGCAAATTTGCCGTCTTTCGCCCGCTGTATTCGGCGAGCGCGATGCCGCCAAGCACGAGCACGAGTGCCAGCGCCTGATAGAGTTGGAACGTCTCGCCGACGATCAGCACCGAGAGCAGCGTGCCGAAGATCGGCACCAGATTGATGAACAGGCCGGCGCGGTTGGCGCCGATCAGTTCGTTGCCCCTGATGTAGGTTATCTGCGAGATGACCGAGGCGCCGATCGCGGTGTAGACGATCACCGTCCAGCCGCGCGCGTCGGGCACGATGACCTTGCCGGCGGCGACCTCCCACAGGAAGAAGGGCAGCGAGGTGATGAGCGCGGCGAGCGCAAGGGACAGCATCAGGCTCTGCCAACGCATCACCGGCTTCATCCGCAGCCCGACCGAATAGCCGCTGTAGAGGACGACCGCCACCAGCATGATGGCGTCGCCGAAATTGAGTTCCAATGCGAGCAGCCGGCGCGGATCGCCATGGCAGGCAGTCAGGACTACGCCGAAGATGGTCAGCACCACGCCGGCAATCTGCGCCCAGCTCACACGCAAGTGGAAGAAGATGAAATTAGCGACGATGATCAAGACCGGCATCGCCGCCTGTTCGATCGAGACATTGATCGCCGTCGTGTAGTTGAGCGCGGTGTAGAAGATGGTGTTGAACAGGGTGAAGCCGCTGGCCCCAAGTGCGGCCAGCACGAACCAGTGCCGGCGCACGACAGGCCAGTCTTCCTGGATCGTGCGCCAGCCGATCGGCAGCAGGATCGCCACCGCCAGCACCCAGCGCAGGAAGACCAGCGTCATCGGCGAGACGTGATCGACCGCCAGCTTGCCGGCCACCGAATTGCCACCCCACAGCAGCGTGGTGAGCAGCAGGAATATGTAAGCGCTTCGATGCATCGCGGGATTCCGGCCGTGGGGATGACCACGGTGTTTGCCGGCCTATTGCCCCCGTCAGCCCAAGTAAATGATGTCAAAGCCGAAAATTGTTGTGCCTCAGGGCATTTTCGGCGGCAAAGAAAGGTCGCACTCGCGAGGTCTTGACGCTATAGAGGCCTGTCGTTTCGAACCAAATCCAAGCCGCTCGGCGGCGTCTCAAGGGAAAAGAAACATGGCCAATGTGGTGGTCGTCGGCTCGCAGTGGGGCGACGAAGGCAAGGGCAAGATCGTCGACTGGCTGTCGGAGCGCGCCGATGTCGTGGTGCGTTTCCAGGGCGGCCACAATGCCGGCCACACGCTGGTCGTCGACGGCAAGGTCTACAAGCTGTCGCTGTTGCCGTCCGGCGTCGTGCGGCAAGGCAAGCTGTCCATCATCGGCAATGGCGTGGTCTTCGATCCGCATGCTTTCGTGGCCGAAGTGGCGAAGCTCAAGGCGCAGGGCGTCGAAGTGACGCCTGACCGCCTGAAAATAGCCGAAAACACGGCGCTTATCCTGTCACTGCACCGGGAGCTGGACGGATTCCGCGAGGATGCCGCCACCAATTCCGGAACGAAAATTGGCACGACCCGCCGTGGCATCGGCCCCGCCTACGAGGACAAGGTGGGGCGGCGCGCGGTTCGGGTGATGGATCTGGCGGATTTGGAAACGCTTCCCCTGAAAGTCGACAGGCTGCTGACGCATCACAATGCGCTGCGTCGCGGGCTTGGCCATGCCGAAGTCACGCATGATGCGATCATGACGGAATTGACCTCGGTCGCCGACGAGATCCTGCCCTATATGGACCGGGTCTGGAAGATACTCGACGACAAGCGCCGCGCCGGCGAGCGCATCCTGTTCGAGGGCGCGCAAGGCACGCTGCTCGACATAGACCATGGCACCTATCCGTTCGTCACCTCGTCGAACACGGTCGCCGGGCAGGCCGCCGCCGGCGCGGGCGTCGGTCCAGGCGCCATCGGCTATGTGCTCGGCATCACCAAGGCCTACACGACGCGTGTCGGTGAGGGACCGTTCCCGACCGAACAGAAGAACGAGGTCGGCGAGTTCCTCGGCACGCGCGGCCACGAATTCGGCGTCGTCACCGGGCGCAAGCGCCGCTGCGGCTGGTTCGACGCGGTGCTGGTGCGCCAGGCCGTCGCCGTCAACGGCATCAAGGGCATCGCGCTGACCAAGCTCGACGTGCTCGACGGGCTGGATGAGATCAAGGTCTGCACCGGCTACAGCCTCGACGGCGAGGCGATCGACTATCTGCCGGCGAGCCAGGGCGCGCAGGCCCGTGTCGAACCGGTCTACGAGACGCTGGAGGGGTGGAAAGGCACCACCGCCGGGGCGCGCAGCTGGAACGATCTTCCGGCCCAGGCCGTCAAATATGTCCGATACATCGAGGAGCTCATCGGTGCGCCGGTAGCACTCCTCTCCACCAGTCCGGAACGGGACGATACGATACTTGTGACCGATCCGTTTCAAGACTAGTTTCTGAAGCCTTTCCGGGCATTGCGGCTGATTTGCGGGGGCCGGCGCGGAAGCAAAAATACAGGTCGACTGAAGCATGGCAGATTTCGTTGCTGTTCTGAAGAAAACGATAGACAACCTCAGCGATCAGTCGCCGGAGATGCGGGCGAGGGTCTATGACAAGGCCCGCTCGACGATCGCAGCCAAGATTGCCCTGCGCGATCCGCCGCTGTCGCCGTCGGATGCCGCCAAGCAGAAGCGCGGTCTGGAAGATGCTATCTCCAGCGTCGAGCGCGACTACACCAAGAGCGTGCCGGAGACGGATCCGCTCGCCGAGCTGGAAAACATCTTTTCCTCCATCGATCGCAACAAGAACCAGTCGAACCACACACGCCAGCCGGCGAATGTGGAGCCGTCGTGGCCAGCGCCCGCAGCGGCGCCCACCGCAAAGCCGGAACCTTACCGGCCCGCGCCGCCACCCGCCGCCAAGGCCGAGCCAAGCTGGCCGAAGCCCGCGTCGGTGCAGCCGGCATCCTTCAATCTGGCTGACAAGAACCTGCCGGGCATGGACGCGGACCAGGAAGACGACCAGCCGGATGTCTTTCCCAATGATGACGAGCCGGCCACGGCCGACACCTTCCAGCGTCTGCGTCCCGCCGAGCGCAAGCGCAGCTATGGCGGGCTGATTGCCGCCGTCGTCGCCCTGTTGGTCGTTGCCGGCGGCGGCTATGGAATCTGGCTGAACAAGGATGCCTTCGGCAAGATGCTGGGTCTGGACGGCAGCAAGGTTGCCAAGACCGAACCGGTGAAACCGGCGCCGGCCAAGCCGGCGACCGACGCGGCGACGCCGCCGGCGGCAGGCGCCGAAGCGACGAAATTCACGCAGCGGCTGACACCTGAAGGCGGCGAAACCGATCCCGGCCCGGCCGGTGGGCAAAGCGGCATAGGCGAGGGCGAATCCGTCGCCGCGTTGACGACGCCGCCAACGGCAACGAACGCGCCGGCCAATGCGCCTACGCCCGCCGCCACGCCTGCCCCCGCCGCGACCCCGCCTGCGGCTGGTGCTGCGCCGGCAACGCCGCCCGCCAACGGCACCGCACCCGCGGCACCGGCCGATGCCGCCGCTACGCCGCCGGCTCCCGCGGCCGCCACACCGCCCGCCGCCGCCGCTCCGGCGACGCAAGCCGCGGTGCCGGTTGGCCAGAAGGCGATCTTCTATGAGGAGCGCACCAGCACAGCGCAGGGTTCGGCCGAGCCCGGCAGCATCGTCTGGTCGCTGGTCCAGGAATCGCCCGGCGGCGACCTGCCGCCCGAGCCGGCGATCCGCGCCGAGGCGACCATCCCCGGCAAGGACATCCAACTGCGCATGACCATCCGCCGCAACACCGATCAGACGCTGCCGGCGAGCCACATTATCGAGATGATCTTCCTGACGCCCGACGGCTTCGAAGGCGGCGGTGTCGACAACATCCTGCGCGTCGCCATGAAGAGTTCGGAGCAGGACGCCGGCAGCCCGCTGATCGGCATTCCGGCCAAGATCGCCGACGGCTTTTTTCTCGTCGCGCTCAACGACACCAAGGCCGACGAGGACGCCAACATGACCTTGCTGCGCGGCCAGGACTGGATCGACGTGCCGGTCGTCTACAAGACCGGAAGGCGGGCGCTGCTGACCATGGAAAAAGGCATCCCCGGCGAGAAGGTGTTCGACGAGGCGATCAAGGCCTGGCAGGCGAAGACGGCGGGCTGAGAGGGCGGCCTAACGTCGCCTTCGTTCAGAAACCCTGGAACAGCATGTCGAGCGCTGCGACGATGTCGTCGTGATGCTTTGAGAGGTTTCCCTCCGCGTCCGATAGTTCAGATGCGGTGAAGGCTGATATAAACTGCGTGACCATCACATGATCTTTGCCGTCTATAGCGAAGGTCGGGTTTAGTCGGCGGCCAGGAACCGGAGCTATTTGGGGCGGCATCAGGGGAATGACGACCCTCGTGTTCAGCCCTTCAAGAAGGTCGGACTGCACATCGAGAAGATAACCGTTACCGTCGGCATTCCGATAAAAATCGTAACGTGCCATCAGAACGGCCGATGTTTGGCCAATGGCAGTCCGTTGCGCCTAACATACTCGTTGGAGCTTTCGATGGCTTCGTTGTTTTCTTCCTGCCATCGACGCGTTTTCTCCGCCGCTATCGCTTTCGCGATACCTGCCTCGGCAGCGCGGGAGATGTTGATGCCCAACGCCTTGGCGTCTTTGATCAACTGAGAGTCAATGGACGTGTTGACGGACGTCCTCTGAGGTTTTGGCGTCGATTGAAGCATGGGGATGCCCTTCTTCCATGCGCATAATATACGCGCATAAAAGACCGCATGCAATCGTTCACCCTTCCATCTCTTCCCGCAACATCTCCAGTTCCAGCCACTCTTCCTCAAGCGCCGCCAGCGTAGCGCGTTCCTTGTCGAGGGCGGCGATGGTCTTTTGGAACGAGGCTGGATCGCGCTCGTAATAGGCCGGGTCGGCGATGTTGTTTTCCAACCGCGAGATCGACGCGGTCACCGCCTCGATCTTCTTGGGGAGCGATTCCAGCGCGAATTTCTGCTTGAACGACAGTTTCTTCGCCGGTCCTTTTGGGGCAGCCGGCTCGCTCTTGCCCGGCGCCGGCGCGTCGGCGGCCTCCGCCTTGGCGCGCGCCTTGCGGTCGTCGAGCCTGGTGCCGCCGCGTTGGGCCAGCATGTCGGAATAGCCGCCGGCATATTCGACCCAGCGGCCCCCGCCATCCGGCGCGATGATGCTGGTGACGGTGCGGTCGAGGAAATCGCGGTCGTGGCTGACCAGGATGACGGTGCCGGCAAAACCGGCGACCAGTTCCTGCAGGAGTTCCAGGGTCTCCATGTCGAGATCGTTGGTCGGCTCGTCGAGCACCAGGAGGTTCGCCGGCCGCGCCAGCACGCGCGCCAGGATCAGCCGCGCCCGTTCGCCGCCGGACAGTTCGCGCACCGGCGTGCGCGCCTGTTCCGGCTTGAACAGGAAATCCTTCATGTAGGAGACGACATGGCGCTGCTCGCCATTGATGACGAGGTTTTCGCCGCGCCCGTCGGTGAGGTATTGCGCCAGGGTCTCCTGCGGGTCGACCGCCTCGCGCTTCTGGTCGAGCGTGGCGATCTCCAGATTGGTGCCGAGCCGCACCGAGCCTGCATCCGGCGCCAATTCACCGGTCAGCATCTTCAAAAGCGTCGTCTTGCCGGCGCCGTTCGGTCCGACGAGGCCGACGCGGTCGCCGCGCTGGATGCGGGTCGAGAATCCCTTGACCACGGTGAGATCGCCAAAACTCTTCTCGATGTTCTTGGCTTCGATCACCAGCTTGCCGGATTCGGCGGCGTCGCTGGCCACCATGGTCGCCGAACCCTCGGCGCCGCGATGGCCGCGAAAATTCTTGCGCATGGTCTGCAGCTCGCCGAGGCGGCGCATGTTGCGCTTGCGCCGCGCCGTCACGCCATAGCGCAGCCAGTGCTCCTCGCGCACGATCTGGCGGCCGAGCTTGTGCTGCTCGCGCTCTTCCTCTTCCAGCACCTGATCGCGCCACTCCTCGAAATGGCCAAAACCCTTGTCGAGCCTGCGGGTCTGGCCGCGGTCGAGCCAGATGGTGGCGCGCGAGACGCGTTCGAGGAAACGGCGGTCGTGCGAGATGACGATAAGTGCCGACGAGGTGCGGACAAGCTCTTCTTCCAGCCACTCGATCACAGACAGATCGAGATGGTTGGTCGGCTCATCAAGCAGCAGGATGTCGGGTTCCGGCGCCATGACGCGGGCAAGGGCAGCGCGCCTGGCCTCGCCGCCGGACAGATCGTTCGGCCGCTCCTCGCCCGACAGGCCGAGATGCTCCATCAGATAGCTGGCGCGGTAGGGATCATCGGCGGGGCCGAGGCCTGCCTCGACATAGGCGCGGACCGTCGCGAAGCCTTCCATGTCGGGCATCTGCGGCAGATAGCGCACGGTCGCCGAAGGCTGGCGGAACACCTCGCCGTCCTGGGGTTCGATGAGGCCGGCGGCGATCTTGAGCAGCGTCGACTTGCCCGAGCCGTTGCGGCCGACCAGCGCGATCTTATCGCCGGCCGAAGCGGTCAAGGCGGCGCCATCGAGCAGCGGCGTGCCGCCGAAGGTCAGTTTTATCCCGTCGAGATTGAGAAGAGGCGGGGCCATGTCAGCTTTCGGGCAAGGGATAGGGATGAGCGAGCAGCAGCGCGCGGCCATGGCCGAGCGCGATTTCGAGGCCCCCCCGGACCTCGTTGGAGATGGTCAGCGACGAACCGAAGGCCACCTCGACATGGTTCAGCGGCCATTTGGCGCCGGTGACGGTCAGGCCGGCAAGGTCTGAAAAGCCGAGGATCGAAAACAGCGTGCCGTCGGTATAGTCGAAACCCGTCTTTCCCAACAGCAAGGGCACACCTTCCTGGGCGCCGCTGGTCAGTACCACTCCGGTGCCGGTCTCGGCCAGCCGCAGGGCGAGCGACAGATGCAGGAAAGCGTGGTCGGCCCGTTTGCCGCCGAAAGCGCCTGCCAGCACCAGGCGGGTCGCGCCTCGTTCGAGTGCGGCGGCGATCGCCAGTTCGCCATCGGTCTTGTCCTTCTCCGGGGGAAAGGTCTGGCGGGGCACGGCGGCCAGATCGTCAGGCAGATTGGCCGGCACCGAATCGAAATCACCCACCCAGAGTTCCGGGACAAGGCCGAGCAGCCGCGCATGGCCGATGCCGGCGTCGGCGGCGATCACGCGGCAGCCTTCGATCTGGCGGTCGAGCCGCGGCGTGCGGATGAGATCGCCGCCAAGCAGGATGGTGAATGTGCTCATATCGTGTGGCCCTTACCAGCCCGACACGCGAAACGGAAGGCGGCAAACTCCCACTTGCGCGGTTCATTGGCCCGGCCTATGTGTCGAAACGCTCTAACGGGGTGCCGGACGCGATCTTCGCGGACCGGCTGAGAGGCAGTCTCGCCAACCCGCTGAACCTGATCCGGTTTGTACCGGCGGAGGGATTAGACGTTTCGGACAGTCCGACGCCTCAATTCCTTTCAACTCGAACGAAGGAGGCGCCGATGCGCACGCTTTTATACTCTCTTGTCTCGACAGCGGTTCTGGCGCTGTCCGGGCCGGCCTTGGCCAAGGACAAGCTCACCGTCTACACCTATGAAAGCTTCACCGCCGACTGGGGTCCAGGCCCCGTGGTGAAGAAGGAATTCGAGGCCGAATGCGGCTGCGATGTCGAGTTCGTCTCGGTCGCCGACGGCGTGGCGCTGCTCAACCGCGTCAAGCTCGAAGGGACCTCGACCAAAGCCGATATCGTGCTCGGCCTCGACACCAATCTCACCGCCGATGCCAAGGCGACAGGCCTGTTCGCGCCGCATGGCGCGGTGTCCGACGTCGATGTGCCGGGCGGCTGGAGCGACGATACTTTCGTCCCCTTCGACTATGGCTATTTCGCCATCGTCTATGACACGCAGAAGCTCAAGACACCGCCCAAGAGCCTGAAGGAACTGGTCGAGGGCAGTGCCGACGACAAGATCGTCATCCAGGATCCGCGCACTTCCACGCCGGGTCTCGGCCTGCTTTTGTGGGTCAAATCGGTCTATGGCGACAAGGCGCCGGAGGCCTGGGCCAAGCTCAAGGCGAAGGTGCTGACGGTGACGCCGGGCTGGAGCGAGGCCTACGGCCTGTTCACCAAGGGCGAGGCGCCGATGGTGCTGTCCTACACCACGTCGCCGGCCTATCACATGATCGCCGAGAACACCGAGCGCTACCAGGCGGCTTCCTTCGAGGAGGGCGAATACCTGCAGATCGAGGTCGCCGGCATCACCACCACGGGCGCCAAGAACCCGCTGGCTGCAAAGTTCATGGCCTTCATGACCAGCCCGAAATTCCAGGACGCCATCCCCGAGACCAACTGGATGTTCCCTGCCGGCAAGACCGACAAGCCGCTCAACCCGGCCTTCGGCAAACTGGTCAAGCCGACCAAGACCTTGCTGTTCAGCCCGCAGGAGGTCGCCTCCAACCGCAAGGCTTGGGTCGATGAATGGCTTTCTGTGATGAGCAAGTAGTTTTGAGGCAAACCGACCGAAGATGATTGCTCTACGGCGCCCCCCTCTGTCCTGCCGGACATCTCCCCCACAAGGGGGGAGATCGAACGTCATCAGTGATTTCGCAAATCGCCGACGCTGCAGATATAAGCTAAGCGCGGAAACTGCCAATCTCCCCCCTCGTGGGGGAGATGTCCGGCAGGACAGAGGGGGGCGCCGTAGAGCACAATCCTTTGTAAGTGCCGCGACGCGCAGACAGGCGGTCCAGCGTGCAACGCGCGTCTGACCCCCGCGTCAGCGCCGGCATCATCGCGCTTTCCGCGATCGCGCTGCTGATCGGTGGCGCGTTTGCCGGGCTGCTTGTCGAGGGCGCCCACGATCTCACGGGCGCTTGGGCGGCTTTCGATCCCTATCTGCTGCGCGTCGTGCGCTTCACGCTCTGGCAGGCCGCGCTCTCGACCCTGTTGTCCGTCACCCCGGCGCTGTTCGTGGCGCGTGCGCTGTCGCGGCACCCGCGCTTCCCGGGCCGCGCCTTCATGCTGCAGCTCTTTGCCGTGCCGCTGGCGCTGCCGGCCATCGTCGCGGCGCTCGGGATCCTGGCGCTCTACGGCCGCGCCGGTTATTTCGCCGGCCTGTTCGGCGCGGTCGGCGGCCAGGGCTGGCCAGGCATTTACGGCCTGTCCGGCATCCTCGTCGCCCATGTCTTCTTCAACCTGCCGCTCAGCACGCGGCTGTTCCTCGAGACGCTGCAGACCATTCCTGCCGACCAGTGGCGGCTGGCGAGCCAGCTTGGCATGGGCGCGCGGCCGGCGTTCCGGCTGATCGAATGGCCGACGCTGCGCGCCGCCTTGCCCGGCGTCGCCGGGCTCGTCTTCATGCTCTGCATCACCTCCTTCACCATCGTGCTGACGCTCGGCGGCGGACCAGGCGCGACGACGCTGGAAGTCGGCATCTATCAGGCGCTGCGCTTCGATTTCGATCCGGCGCGGGCGGTCGCGCTGACGCTGCTGCAGATCGCCTTGACCTTCATCGTGGTGCTGGCGCTGACGCGGCTTGGCGCCAATGTCGTCGGCGACACCAACCTGCCGGTCGCACCGCGCCGTTATCTCTCCGTAAACCGGACCGAGACCTGGCTGAACGCGGCGCTCATCGTGCTGGCGCTGCTGTTCGTTGCCGGACCGATGGCGGCCACGGTGATCGCCGGGTTTGGCGCCGATCTCGGCCGGCTCGCCGGCGAGGCCGCAGTCCGGCAGGCGACGTTGACGAGTGCGGTGCTGGCCTTCCTGTCGGCGCTGCTTTCGGTGATGCTGTCGCTGGCCTTGACCATGGCGCGCAGGGCGCTGGCGCTGAACCGCCGCTCCGGGCCAAGGACGCTGCTCGAACACGCCACCGATACCGGCGCGGGGTTCGTCCTGGTCGTGCCGCCCATCGTCATCGGCGCCGGCTGGTTCCTGCTGCTGCGTCATGCCGGCGATGTCTTCGCCATCGCCCCGGTCATGGTCGTCACCGTCAATGCGGTGATGGCGATGCCTTTCGCGTTGCGCGCCGTCCGTCCCGCCTATGATGCGGGCAGCGAGCGTCACGAACGGCTCTGCGCGCAGCTCGGCATAGCGGGCTGGGCCAGGCTACGGCTGGTCGACTGGCCGTCGCTGCGGCGGCCGCTCGCCACCGCCTTCGCCTTCGCCATGGCGCTGTCGCTTGGCGATCTCGGTGTCATCGCGCTGTTCGGCAGTGATTCCGTGCAGACATTGCCCTACCTTCTGCTGGCGCGCATGGGCAGCTACCGCACCGCGGACGCCGCCGGCCTGGCACTGTTGCTCGGCCTGGTTTGCCTGGCGCTGGTCCTGGCAGCGGACCGGCTGGGAAAAGGAATGGCCCGCGATGTCTGATGGGGCGATTGGCAGGAAAGGTGTTCCGGTGCGGCTGGACAAGGTTTCGTTCAGCTATGGCGAGGCGCCGCTCACCTTCGATGTCGCGTTCGCCGCGGCGGAAATCACCGCCATCATGGGGCCGAGCGGCTCGGGCAAGTCGACGCTGCTCAACCTGGTCGCCGGGTTCGAGACGCCACGGTCCGGCCGTGTGCTGATCGGCGGGGCCGATGTCAGCGGTGCGCCTCCGGCGGCGCGGCCGGTATCGATGGTGTTCCAGGAAAACAACCTTTTTGCCCATCTCAGCGTCGAGCAGAATGTCGGGCTCGGCCGCTCGCCGTCGTTGCGGCTGACCGAGGCCGACCGCGCGGCGATTGCCGACGCGCTTGCGCGCACCGGCCTTGCCGGCAAGGAAAAACGCTTGCCGCGCGAACTCTCGGGCGGTGAGCGCCAGCGCGTCGCCCTTGCCCGCGTGCTGGTGCGCGATCGCCCGGTGCTGCTGCTCGACGAACCCTTCGCCTCGCTCGGGCCCGCTTTGCGCGACGACATGCTCGACCTGGTTGCCGGCGTCCATGCCGACCATGGCATGACGGTGCTGTTCGTCACGCACCAGCCGCAGGATGCGCGCCGCATCGGCCAGAATGTAGTGTTTCTGGACAATGGCGCCGTCGCGGCCACCGGCTCCGCCGACGATTTCTTTGCCGGGGCTGGTCCCGAGGCGTTCCGGCGCTATATCGGTGCCGGTGCTGGGGATGCCGTATCACGAGATATTGCCCGGAAGCGGACATAATTTACGGTCAAACCGGCTTTGGGCGATGTGGCGCTTGCTTGCCATGGCAGACGTAGTGTGGCTAGGTCCGCCCTATTGGTCCGGCACAGGCCGTGATTTGCCTACAGCATCCGCCGCACGCCCCGAGGGACGTGTGAGGGATGCTGTAGTAGTTTGTTTGCGCATGACAATTCCGAAGATCGCCCCCGATTTTCGTGGTCATGCGCCGGGACCCGAAAGGAAGCCGTTCTGGCGATCGGCGTTGACAGACCAAGATGGAACCCGCTGGCGCGCTTTCTTGCGCTGGCCGGTTTTGCCGTGGCGCTCGCAAGCTGCCAGATGTTCACACCTCCGGCAGTCCAGGAATCCGGGTTCCAGCCGTCCGACAAGCCGATCACGGTCGACAATGTCGGCGCCAACAACAAACTCGCCGAACTGGCCAAGGCGCAGCACCCGCGCATCCTGGCGACTTATGGCGGGGAATATTCCGATCCCAAGCTCGAGCGCATGGTCGCCAAGGTGGTCGGCAGCCTGACCGTGGTGTCCGCCAATCCGACCCAGACCTACCGCATCACCATTTTGAATTCGCCCAACGTCAACGCCTTCGCGTTGCCGGGCGGCTATCTCTACATCACGCGCGGCCTGCTGGCGCTGGCAAACGATTCGTCCGAACTCGCCGCGGTCATCGCGCACGAGATGGGCCACGTCACCGCCAACCACGGCCTGCAACGCCAGCAGCTGGAGGCCGAGGAAGGCCTGGCGACCAAGGTGGTCTCGGACGTGCTCGGCGACAGCCCGACCGCCAAGGCCGCACTGATCCGCGGCAAGCTCAGGCTGGCGCAGTTCTCGCGCAACCAGGAGCTGGAGGCGGACGCCATCGGCATCAAGTCGATCGGCGAAGCCGGCTATGATCCATACGCCGCCGGCCGGTTCCTGCAGTCGATGTCGGCCTATACCGATTTCCGCTCGATCAGCGGTGCCACCGACGCCAGCCTCGACTTCCTGGCGACGCATCCCAACACGCCGCAGCGCATCGATCTGGCGCAGCGCCATGCCCGCCAGTTCGGCGCCCCCGGCGTCGGCACGCGCGACCGCGATTCCTTCCTCGCCGGCATAGACGGCCTGCTCTACGGAGATACGCCGGAGGAAGGCTATGTGCGCGGTGAGACCTTCCTGCATCCGGGCCTCGGTGTGTCATTCACGGTGCCGGACGGCTTCATCATCGACAATTCCGCGGCAGCGGTGACGGCGACCGGGCCGGGCGACATAGCCATCCGCTTCGACGGGGTTTCGATCGACAAGAACCGCGCCTTGACCGACTACATCCGGAGCGGCTGGGTCGCCGGTCTCGACGACAGCACCGTCAAGCAGGAAACGATCAACGGCAACGAGGCGGCGACCGCGCATGCCGGCGCCGAAGGCTGGCAGTTCGACATCGCGGTGATCCGCGCCGGCGGCCAGGTCTACCGGCTGCTGACCGCTGCACCCTCGGCCAGCACCTCGCTCGACACGGTGGCACGCTCGGTCAGCGGGTCGTTCCGTATCCTGAGCCCTGCTGAAAAAGCGGCCCTGAAGCCGCTGCACATCCGCGTGCTCACCGTGCAGCCGGGACAGACCATGGGCTCGCTCGCCGCGCAGATGGTGGGCGTCGACCGCAAGCTCGACCTGTTCCGCGTGCTCAATGCGCTGTCGCCGGGTGCTGCTGTTTCGGCCGGCGACAAGGTCAAGATCGTCACCGACAAGTAAGAGCCGGCTTCGCGGTCAGGCGGCTGTCGCCAGGAACTCCGGATTCTGCTTCACCAGCGCGACCTTGAGCTTTTCCATGGCGCGGGCCTCGATCTGGCGTACGCGCTCCTTGGAAATGCCGAGCGTTTCGCCGAGTGCCTCAAGCGTCGCACCCTCGTCGCTGAGCCGGCGTTCCTCGATGATGCGCAGTTCACGGGCGTTGAGGGCGGCGAGAGCCGCTTTCAGCCAGACGGAGCGGCGCGCGACATCGATGCGGTCGCTGACGACCTCATCGGGCAGGGGATCGTCCGAGACCAGGAAATCCATCCGCTCGGTGGCGCCCGCATCGTCGGCCAGCGGCACGTTGAGCGAGGAATCCGGAGCCGACAGCCGCGAATCCATCATCGCCACATCAGCTTCGGAAACACCAAGCGCAACCGACACTTCGCGATACAGGGTTTCGTTGGAGAGCGGCTCGGCGCCATTTGCCAGGCGGGCACGCAAGCGCCTGAGATTGAAGAACAGCGCCTTTTGCGCGGAACTCGTGCCGCCGCGCACGATCGACCAATTGCGCAGGATGTAGTCCTGCATCGAGGCTCGGATCCACCATGTCGCATAGGTCGAGAACCGCACGTCGCGTTCGGGCTCGAAGCGCGCGGCGGCCTCGAGCAGGCCGACATGGCCTTCCTGGATCAGATCGCCAAGCGGCAGGCCGTAATGGCGGAATTTGGAAGCCATGGAGATGACCAGCCGCATATGAGCGACGGTGATGCTGTGCAAAGCGTTCTGGTCGTTGTCTTCTTTCCAGAGCAGGGCCAGCCGATGCTCCTCGTCACGCTCCAGGTAGGGGGCCTTCATGGCCGCGCGGACCATGGTCCGTCCTGCCGTGTCTTCCATCATGAGGCACTCCCTGGCTCAGGCGATGCGAATAACGAACTGGCAGGGCGTCGGGTTGAAATCGCCGCGTCGTGCCCTAGAACAGCCAAAACTGCCATGCGCGAGAAAAGTTCCGCCCGCGCGGGCAGGCGAGCGGTATCATCCGGGCGATTTCGCAGCGGTTGCCTGGACCATCAGGATGCTGCGAATAAGGCCCCTGCGGAGAATGCGGTTTCAGAAATCCATTGTTTTTGAAATCTCGTTCCTTATTTTTTCGACCTGCATCTGTCATTTTCCAACCCTCACAACATGCCGGGTTGCCGGCCAAGGACGGGATCACAGAAAAATGAAATGGCTCAAGTCGCTCATCATTGCCGGAACGCTGCAAGCCCTGGCTGTCGCATCGGGCCATGCCGGCGCCAATCTCGACCAGATCAAGCAGGCCGGGGTCATCAAGGTCGGCACGGAAGGCACCTACGCACCCTTCACCTATCATGACGCTTCCGGCGCGCTGGTCGGCTTCGACGTCGAAATCGCCAAGGCGATCGGCGACAAGCTCGGGGTGAAGGTCGAGTTCCTCGAGGGCAAGTGGGACGGGCTGATCGCCGGCCTCGACGTCAACCGCTACGACGCCGTCATCAACGAAGTCGGCATCACCGACGCCCGCAAGGCCAAGTATGATTTCTCCGATCCCTACATCGCCTCCAAGGCGGTGCTGATCGTGCGCGGCGACAACACCGACATCAAGACCTTCGCCGATCTCAAGGGCAAGAAGTCGGCGCAGTCGCTGACCTCGAATTTCGGCAAGCTGGCCGAGACGAACGGCGCCGAACTGGTCGGCACCGATGGTTTCGACCAGTCGATCCAGCTGCTTTTGACCGGCCGTGCCGACGCCACCATCAACGACAGCCTGTCGTTCCTCGACTTCAAGAAGCACAAGCCCGACGCCAATGTGAAGATCGCCGCGCAAGAGGAAAACGCCGACTATTCAGGCGTGATCGTGCGCAAGGGCGATCCCGAGCTGGTCGCCGCGATCAACAAGGCGCTGGCCGACATCAAGGCGGATGGCACCTATCAGAAGATCGCCGACACCTATTTCGGCCAGGACGTTTCGAAGTAAGTTTTTGTGGGATGGGCCGGTTGCCGGCCCGTGCGATGCATCCAGCGGCGAGCCGTCTTTGACGGTTTGCCGCTTTTGTCGTGATATGGCTGACGTCTAGCACTCTGGAGGGTCTTTCGTGCCGCACTGGCTGCAACTGATGCTGGAGTCGCTGCCTTCGCTGCTCTGGGCCGCGCTGATCTTCACCGTGCCGTTGACGCTGCTGTCCTTCGTGCTGGGCCTGACGGTCGGCCTGGGCGCGGCGCTCGGCCGGCTGTTCGGACCCAAGCCGCTGGTCGCGCTCGTGCGCTTCTATGTCTGGATATTTCGCGGCACGCCGCTCTTGGTGCAGTTGTTCCTGATCTTCTATGGCCTGCCGTCGGTCGGCATATTGCTCGACGCCTTCACCGCGGCGCTGATCGGCTTCACGCTCAACATCGGCGCCTACACGTCGGAGATCATCCGCGCCGCCATCGGCTCGGTGCCGAAAGGCCAGTGGGAGGCCGCCTATTCGATCGGCATGACCTGGAGCCAGGCGATGCGGCGCACCATCCTGCCACAGGCCGGCCGGGTCGCGGTGCCGCCGCTGTCCAACACGTTCATCTCGCTGGTCAAGGACACCTCGCTGGCAGCCGCCATCACCGTGCCGGAGATGTTCCAGGCGGCGCAGCGCATCGTCGCCACCACCTATGAGCCGCTGATCCTCTATGTCGAGGCGGCGATCCTCTATCTGGCGATGAGCTCGGTGCTATCGGCCCTGCAGACGCGGCTGGAGGAACGGCTCAACCGCTATGGCGGCTTCCTGGAGGCACGCTCATGATCGGCCTTACCGACATCGAAAAGCGCTTCGGCGACAATCTGGTGCTGAAGGGTGTGACCGTCGCCATCGACGAAGGCAGCGTCACCGCGCTTGTCGGCCCTTCGGGCGGGGGAAAAAGCACGCTGCTGCGCTGTATCAACCTTCTGGAGATCCCGACATCGGGCACGGTGCGCATCGGCGACGAAACGCTGGAATTCCGCCCGGGCGTCAAGGTGGCGACCGCCGACATCAGGCGCCTGCGCCTCCAGACCGGCATGGTGTTCCAGAATTTCCAGCTGTTCCCGCACCGCACCGCGATCGAGAATGTCATGGAAGGCCTGGTGACGGTGCTCAAATGGTCGCCGCAGAGGGCGCGCGAGCGGGCGCTGGCGCTGCTGGAGAAGGTCGGCATGGTGCACAAGGCCGATGCATGGCCGGCGACGCTGTCGGGCGGCCAGCAGCAGCGCGTCGCCATTGCCCGGGCATTGGCGCCGTCGCCGAAAGTGCTGCTCTGCGACGAGCCGACCTCGGCGCTCGATCCGGAATTGGCACAGGAGGTGGTCGACGTGCTCGGCAAGCTCGCCAGCGAAGGCACGACCATGGTGATGGCGACGCACGACCTGCGCCTCGCCTCCAAGATCGCCCAGGAAGTGGTCTTCCTCGATGCCGGCGTCGTCGTCGAAAAGGGGCCATCCGCCGTGCTGTTCGGCAATCCGGAGCGCGAACGGACCAAGCGGTTCATCGCGACGCTGAAGCAGGAGGCGGAGAAGGAGGGCAAGGGGTGAGTCTTCTACTTCCCCCCTTGTGGGAGGTCGGACCGAAGGTCCGGAGGGTAGGCGCTGCCCCCCACCCCGCTGCTTTGCAGCGACCCTCCCCACAAGGGGGAGGGTAAACAAAAAACCCGGCGCGAGGCCGGGTTTTTCAGAACTCGAAGGTTCAAAGGCTCAGGCAGCTTCTTCCTGCTCGGCTTCCTCGTTGTCGGCCTTGGCGCCACGCTTAGGGCCCTTGTTGAGGTTGACCTCGATCAGACGGACGGCTTCGGTTTCCGACATGCGGTTGACGGCCGCGATCTCGCGGGCCATGCGGTCGAGCGCCGCCTCATAGAGCTGGCGTTCGGAATAGGACTGCTCCGGCTGGTTGTCGGCACGGTAGAGGTCGCGCACGACCTCGGAGATCGAGATCAGGTCGCCTGAATTGATCTTGGCATCATATTCCTGGGCGCGGCGCGACCACATGGTGCGCTTGACGCGGGCGCGGCCCTGGACGACCTTCAGCGCGCGCTCGACATAATCCTCTTCCGAAAGCTTGCGCATGCCGATGGAGGTCGCCTTGGCGACCGGCACCTTCAGGCGCATCTTGTCCTTCTGGAAATCGATGACGAACAGCTCAAGCTTGTGACCGGCCACTTCCTGCTCGTCGATCGACACGATCTGGCCGACGCCGTGCGCCGGATAGACGATGTACTCACCGGTCTTGAAACCATGACGCGCACCGGTGGACTTCTTCTGCGGGGTGATCGTAGCCATTACGCCCTGAACTCCTTGTTGTGGTACCGGCGTCCTGCCGGTCCGAACTCGTGCGATCGGGGGAACCGATCGTTAGCCGCACAACAGATGAACCCATCGGAAAAGCCGGACCGGCAAACCGCACAGATTGCGACCGCCTGGCCCAGATCGCTCTGGTCCGGAATGGGATTTTCACCTTTCAGTGATTTGGGGCGTCTGCGCCATAAATCGACGTTGTGTCACCGGCATGTTTCGCTGATGTAACACAAAAAGTCGAAAGAATCAAGGTTTTGCTGCGTCAGCGAAGGCCACAGGTCCGTGCCGCCTGTCAAGGCGGTCAATGCAGCATGGCTCTTACCTAGCGTAATACCGGCCTTCGCGGCCGGCTTGTCAATCGCCTTCGCCAGGCTCGGCGGAGAAGTATTTCTCGAATTTGCCAGCCTCGCCGTCGAAGGTTTTGGCGTCGGCCGGTGGTTCCTTCTTGGCGGTGATGTTAGGCCATTTCTCGGCGTATTCGGTATTGATCTGCAGCCATTTGTCGAGGCCCGACTCGGTGTCGGGCTTGATCGCGTCGGCGGGGCATTCCGGCTCGCAGACGCCGCAGTCGATGCACTCGTCGGGATGAATGACGAGCATGTTCTCGCCTTCGTAGAAACAGTCGACCGGACAGACCTCGATGCAATCCATATATTTGCATTTGATACAGTTGTCGGTCACGACATAGGTCATCGGTCGGCTCCGGGACGTCCCAGCTCTATTGGGCCAGTTTTGTTGGGCTTTTTCCGTGAGGTAACGCCTTTGTCCGTCGCTTGCAAGGGCAGCCATGCCCAGCGGCATCGGCGTTTCCGGAATGAAATTCCAGCACGCGGGTGCGACAGGGGCATTTGGTGTCCTGTTTGCTGGGGTCGGTTTCCGTCTGGCGTCTGTCGCTGTCCCAAATCGCCACCGCGTCTTTGGCCACAAACCTCTTGGCCGATCCTCTTGGGCGACAAGCCTCAATCTTCGCCGAGCAAGCGGTCGGTCTGGCGGCGCTCCCGTTTGGTCGGGCGGCCGCTGCCAGCCTCGCGCAGCGCCGGGATGGCATCGGGCACGCTGTCGGCCTTCGGCGTAGGCAGCGGCGACATGTCCTCGTAGAGGGTGCGAGCCTCCTCGGCCGGGCCGCGCCGCACACCGGCGCCGAGCACCTTCCAGACGAAAATGCGCCGGTCGAGCGTGATGGTCAGCACGTCGCCCGGCTTGACCAGATCCGAGGCCTGCGCTGCTTTGTCGCGATTGATGCGCACGCGGCCGGCGACCACCAGCTTCGCCGCCAGCGAGCGCGATTTCACGGCGCGCGAGAAGAACAGCCATTTGTCAATGCGCTGGCGGCCTTCAGCAACCATCGAAGCGCTATCTCTTGGTCTAGGGGCCTACTTCTTCAGCTGGTCGCGCAAGGCGGCGAGCTTGGCGAAGGGCGAGTCCGGATCGAAGCGGACCGGGCGTTCCTCGCGCGGCTTCGGCTGGAAAACGGGCTTTGCGCCCCCTTGATCGGGGCGACCGCCCTTGCCTTCCGGCCTGCCGCCCTTCCAGTCGGGCCGGCCTTCGCGGCGTTCGGAACGCTCGCCTTGCGGGCGGCCGTCGCGGCGCTGTTCGCCTTCGCCCTGCGGCTTGGGCTTGAATTTCGAACGGTCGAAGCGCGGCTTGCCGGCGCCGTCGCGGCGGCCTTCATGGGCCGGGCGCTCGCCTGGCGTGCCCGTTGCCTGGACGCCGACGGCATCGGTCGGTGCATTGCCTCGGCCGCGCGCCTGGCCGTTGCGCTGGCGATTGTTGCGGCCCTCCTGGTGACGGGGGCGCTGGTCGAAACGGCCCTGGCGCCACAGCAGGATCGGCTTGGGCGCCTCGGCTTCGGCGGCGGGCTCGCTGGCCTCACCCTCCCCCTCGTGGGGAGGGTCGGCGCGCAGCGCCGGGGTGGGTGGGGCGCCCGCACCGTCAGCACCGCCTGCCTCACTGGCTTCATCAGCACGACGTGCATCGTCGGCGCCATCACCCGCGTCGCTTCGCGCCGCGACCTCCCCCATCGAGGGGGAGGTGGGGGCGTCGGCACCTTCTGTGGCAGTGACGTTGGCGACAACTTCTGCAACAGCCGGAGCTTCTTCCACGATTTCTGCGGGAGTTGCGACTTGCTCTTCCGTGACAAGCTCTGACGCTGTTTCCGCAATGGCTGAGGTTTCGATTGTAGTTTCAACAGCCGTTTCCGCGACAGGTTCTGCGGCTGTTTCCGCAATGGCTTCGGCCGGAGCTTCGACCGCCGCCGGCTCAGAATCTTCGACCGCGGCTTCGGCTGCCTTGGCCTGTTCGGCGCGTGCGGCCTCTTCCGCCGCGAGCTTGGCGGCTGCCGCTTCGCGCGCGGCATTGTCCTGCGCCTCCAGCCGTGCCTTGACCTCGGCCGCCGGCTTCGGCTCGGCGCGGTAGCCGAGGCCCTTCAGGATCTCTTCCATGTCGTCGGCGGTGGCGCCGAGGATCGACATCATCGGCGGCGTCACCATGAAGGACTGGCCGTCATAGGCGCCGTCCGGCCGCTGGCCAAGGCCGGGCTTCCAGTTGGTCGCCGGGCGGATCAGGTCGGCCAGCCGCTCTAGAATATCGATGCGCACGGCACGGCGGCCAAGATTGCGGTAGCCGGCAAGCTTGTAGAAGGCCTTGTCGAAGGCCGGATCGATGACCACCGAGGTGCGGCCCGATGCCAGCGCGTGGACCACGTCGCCAAAGCCGGGCTTGTCCTTGCCGTCGTTCTTCAGCGCCCACAGCAAGGTCACCAGTCCAGCCGGTGCCGGCTTGATCAGCGCCGGCACGAAGACATGGTAGGCGCCGAAGCGCACGCCAAGCCGGCGCAGCGCCGCACGGCCTTCCTGGTCTAGCGACTTCATCTCCTCGGCGATGTCGCGGCGGTTGATGAGGCCGAAATTCTCGACGAGTTGGAAGGCGATGCCACGGCCGATGCCGGAAATCTGGTCGGCATTCTTCAGGTCGACCAGTGGCTTCAGCAGCGTTTCGATCTGGAAATTGACGAACCGTTCGGCACGCGCGGCGACCTTGTCGCGCGCCTGGCCGGTCAACTGTTCGTCGGCCAGCAGCACCAGGCGCGGCTTCAGTGCGTCCTCGCCTGAAACCAGCGTGCCGATCGGTGCGCCGATCCAGCGTAGCGTGCCGTCCGAACCAAGCGCAAGGTCGCCATTGGCGCAGGCGCCGAAGCGTTCGGCGCGTGCCTCGAATTCGGCGGCCAGCGCCTTTTGCGCGGCCGTGCGCACGGCCTTGGCGTCTTCGCCGCCGGCCGTCTGGTCGGCTGTGAAGCGGAACCCTTGCAGCTCGCCGACATGATGGCCTTCGACAAGGACGGTTCCGGTAGGACTGATTTCGGCTTCAGGCATGGTATTTTCTCTAAGGCGCCGCATGAGGACGGAAGTCCTGCGGTCTACGAAGCGTTTCGTCAACCGCTCATGCAGCGCATCCGACAATCTGTCTTCGATTTCGCGCGTCTTTTCCTGCCAGTGTGCCTGATCGGCCAGCCAGCCGGGCCGGTTCGACACGAATGTCCAGGTGCGGATCTGGGCAATGCGGTGCGACAGCGTGTCGATGTCGCCCTCGGTGGTGTCGGCGCGGCGCACCTGCTCGGCCATGTAATTCTCGTCGACATGGCCGTGCCGGGCAAGGTCCATGTAGATCGAGGCGATGAGGTCGGCATGCTGGGCCGGGGCGATCTTGCGGTAGTCGGGGAGTGCGCAGGCTTCCCACAGCAGCGCCACGCGCCTGGCATCGGTGGCCAGCGCGCGGATGTCCCCGTCGCGCGACAGATATTCGAGCGCCTGTGCGTCGACCGCCGGCAGCGCGCGCGTCAAACCCTCGACCGGAGCGTTGGTCTCGATCGAGCGCTTCAGCGCGTCGAGGCTGGCGAAGTCGAAACGCGCGGTGCGCCACTGCAGCACCTTCACCGGATCGAAGTCGTGGCCCTCGATCTTCTTGACCAGCTCTTCGTCGAGCGGATCGACCTGGCCGGTGACGCCAAAGGTGCCGTCGCGCAGATGCCGGCCGGCGCGGCCGGCGATCTGGCCAAGCTCGGCCGCCGTCAAATTGCGGTACTGGTAGCCGTCGAACTTTCGGTTCTGGGCAAAGGCGACATGGTCGAGATCGAGATTGAGACCCATGCCGATGGCATCGGTGGCGACGAGATAGTCGACATCGCCGGACTGGAACAGCGCCACCTGTGCGTTGCGGGTGCGCGGCGAAAGCGCGCCGAGCACGACGGCGGCGCCACCTTGCTGGCGGCGGATCAACTCGGCGATGGCATAGACCTCATCGGCGGAGAAGGCGACGATCGCGGTGCGACGCGGCAGCCGGGTCAGCTTCTTGGAGCCGGCATAGGCGAGATGCGATAGCCGCGGCCGCGTCACCACCGAGACGCCCTTCAGCAGCCGCTGCAGGATGCCATGCATGGTGGCCGCGCCAAGCAGCAACGTCTCCTGGCGGCCGCGCAGATGCAGGATACGATCGGTGAAGATGTGGCCACGCTCGAGATCGCCGGCCAGTTGCACCTCGTCTATGGCGACGAAGGCGGCATCGGTCTCGCGCGGCATGGCCTCGACGGTGCAGACCGAATATTTAGCGCCTTTCGGCTGGATCTTCTCCTCGCCGGTGATCAGCGCCACCTTGTGAGCTCCGACCTTTTCGCAGACGCGGGTGTACACCTCACGCGCCAGCAGCCGAAGCGGCAGGCCGATGATGCCGGTCTCATGCGCCACCATGCGCTCGATGGCGAGATGGGTCTTGCCGGTGTTGGTCGGGCCAAGCACGGCGGTCACGTCGCGGCCCGACAGGATCAGCGGCTCGGTGTGTTTCGGCTGGATGTTCATCGGCTCGGAAATAGGGCTTTCTGGCCTCTCATTGTCGGGAGCGTGCCCTGGACGGCGCGTATGACAGGCGACACATAGGGATTTCGGGCGCGAAGCGAAAGCGGAATGTTCCGCTGTCGGCTCGAAGGCGTCTTTGTCAAGCTCCCGATCGGTTGCGGATTAAGAGTTGGAACGAGTCTGGAACGAATCGGCGACGAATCGCTGACTCGGTTAGATTCAGCTTTTGTTCACGGCTACATATGGATTTTGTGCCCATGACTCTCACCACATGCTGAATCATTGAACTGGCCCGTTTTATGCTAAGTGGCCTCCGTCGTTAATCTTTGCCGGCAAATGAGAAGGGTGGCTCGATCCGCCCTACTCAAGGTTATGAGATTGTTAATCTTTCTGAATTGATCGTTAAAGCATCGCCGATGATTTCGGTCCGTTAATGTTAACTTCCGCTCAAAGCCGGAACGAATCGGCGACAAAACGGCGCCGACGATACTTTCCCCTTTTGTTCTCCCAATATCTTGTGTTGTGAACAGCTTATCCACCGAGAATCCACAGGCTTGGCGACGGGTTTTGCACAGATGCCGCTGCCGCCATTAACCTTTGCGTGCCGGATTGGAGCATCGCATTGGAACGAGGCATTTTGCTGCGACAGCATATCAATGAAAAACGGACCGGTTTCCCGGCCCGCCCGATTTCTCGCTGTCGCAGCTTGTCCCGCCGAAACCACCGCCTCAGGCGAAATACTGACCGCCGTTCGCAGTGAGCGTCGAGCCGGTGATGAAGCCGGCATCCTGCGAAGCGAGGAAGACGACGCAGCGCGCGATCTCTTCCGGTTCGCCGAGGCGGCCGACGGGGATCTGCGGGATGATGCGCTCGTTGAGCACCTTCTCGTCGATCGCTTTGACCATCTCGGTGGCGATGTAGCCGGGGCAGATAACGTTGACGGTGATGCCCGCGCGAGCCCCCTCCTGAGCGAGGGCCTTGCTGAAACCGATGTCGCCGGCCTTGGCTGCCGAATAATTGACCTGACCGGCCTGGCCCTTCTGGCCATTGATCGAGGAGATGGTGATGACGCGGCCGAATTTGCGGTCGCGCATGCCGCTCCACAGCGGGTGCGTCATGTTGAAAACACCGGACAGATTGGTGTCGATGACCTCTTTCCACTGCTCGCGCGTCAGTTTGTGGAACATGGCGTCGCGAGTGATGCCGGCATTGTTGACCAGCACCGAGACCGGGCCGAGATCGGCCTCGACCTGCCTGATGCCGACGGCACAGGCATCATAGTCGGCGACCGACCATTTGTAGACCGGAATGCCGGTCTCGACCTTGAACTTCGCCGCCGCTTCGTCGTTGCCGGCGTAGTTCGCGGCAACGGAATAGCCTGCGGCCTTCAGAGCGATCGAAATCGCGGCGCCGATGCCGCGCGATCCGCCCGTGACGATTGCAACCTTGGTCATGCGCTCCCTCCCTTTGGTCGGGAGAGCGAATAGGGAGTAGCGAATAGCGAGAGTAGGGATCAAATGTCCCGTCGCGCCGACGCCATTCTTCCCTATTGGCTGCTCCCTATTCGCTATTCACTTCTCTTTCTTAGAGCGCTTCCACGCACATGGCGACGCCCATGCCGCCGCCGATGCACAGGGTGGCCAGGCCCTTCTTGGCGCCACGGCGGCGCATCTCGAAGACCAGCGTGTTGAAGACGCGGGCGCCGGACGCACCGATCGGGTGGCCGATGGCTATGGCGCCGCCATTGACGTTGACGATCGAGGGATCCCAGCCCATGTCCTTGTTGACGGCGCAGGCCTGCGCGGCAAATGCCTCGTTGGCCTCGACGAGGTCGAGATCGCCGACCGACCAGCCGGCCTTTTCCAAGGCCTTGCGCGAGGCGGGAATGGGGCCGGTGCCCATGATCGCCGGATCGACGCCGGCCGTTGCCCAGGACGCGATGCGCGCCAGCGGGGTGATGCCGCGCCTGACGGCTTCCGCCTCGCTCATCAGCAGCGCTCCGGCGGCTCCGTCATTGATGCCGGACGCGTTGGCGGCGGTCACCGTGCCGTCCTTGTCGAAGGCCGGCCTCAGCTTGGTCATGGCATCGAGCGTCGCGCCGTGGCGGATATACTCATCCTGGTCGACAATGGTGTCGCCCTTCTTGCCCTTGATGGTGAAGGCGACGATCTCGTCCTTGAACTTGCCGGCCTTCTGCGCGGCTTCGGCCTTGTTCTGCGAGGCGAGCGCGAAATGGTCCTGGTCTTCACGCGTGATCTGGAACTGGCGGGCGACGTTTTCGGCGGTGTTGCCCATGTGATAGCCGTTGAAGGCATCCCACAGCCCGTCCTTGATCATGGTGTCGATCATCTTGTAGTCGCCCATCTTGACGCCGGCGCGCAGGTGCTGGGCGTGCGGCGACATCGACATCGATTCCTGGCCGCCGGCGACGATCACCTTGGCGTCGCCGGTGGCGATCTGCTGCATGCCGAGCGCGATGGCGCGCAGGCCCGAGCCGCAAACCTGGTTGAGGCCCCAGGCGGTGGTCTCCTTGGGCAGGCCGGCCATGATCGAGGCCTGGCGGGCGGGATTCTGGCCTTGAGCCGCGGTCAGCACCTGACCGAGGATGACCTCGTCGACCTCGGCCGCTTCGACACCGGCGCGGGCCAGCAATTCCTTGACGACGACGGCGCCGAGCTCATGCGCCGGGGTGGCGGCAAAGGCGCCGTTGAAGGAGCCGACCGCGGTCCGCGCGGCGCTGGCAATGACGATGGAAGCGGACATTTTCTTCTCCAGACTTCATGGGTGTTGTTCTGCCGTTGAGGACTTTTCTTGCCCTTTCCCAACCCCAAGTCAAACCGGAAATGGGTATGGCGCCCATGCGCCGCAAGCAGGCCGCGCATCGCTGTGCCGGCAGGGCGGGCGCTGCTGCGCAACATATTTTGCCTGCTATGCAGCATTATATGATCCCGCACTGCACAAACTGCTTGGAATTGTAAGGCTTTTGCGCATATCCTTTAAAAAGGCGCAATCGTTACCGGCCGCTTACTCAGGCGCGCCGGTGTCCGGGGAGGATGCAGATGGCCGCAAAAGACGATCCGATTATTATCAAGAAATACGCCAATCGCCGCCTCTACAATACGGGGACGAGCACCTATGTGACGCTCGAGGATCTGGCCGAGATGGTCAAGAAGGGCGAGGAGTTCACCGTCCAGGACGCCAAGACCGGCGACGACATCACGCATCCGGTGCTGACCCAGATCATCTTCGAACTGGAGAACAAGGACGGGCAGAACATGCTGCCGATCCCGTTCCTGCGCCAGCTCATCGCCTTCTATGGCGACCAGATGCAGATGATCGTGCCGAGCTTTCTCGAACAGTCGATGATCGCCTTTTCCAAGGAGCAGGAGCGCTTCCGCGAGCAGATGAAAGGCGCCATCGGCAAATCGCCGCTCGACGTGATGAAGATGGCGACGCCGATCAAGGCGCTTGAAGAACAGACGCGCCGCAACATGGAAATGTTCCAGAACGCGATGCGGCTGTTCACGCCGTTCCCGCCCGCGGGCTCGGCGCCTGCCGCGGCTCCCGCCGAGCCGGCCAGGAAGGAAGCGCCGGAGAAGCCCGACGATCTTCAGCAGCTGAAGGACCAGATCGCGGCCATGCAGCGCAAGCTCGACACGATGTCGTGAGCGCTATCATTCACGCAATCTACGGCAGCAATCCCTCATAGCGGCCGCGCGGCCTGATGATGCTGCCGCTCACGATCTGTTCGACCACATGCGCGGCCCAGCCGACGCTGCGTCCGAGCGCGAACAAATGGAACGGTGCGTCGCGGGGCAAGCCAAGGCTGCGCGTCAGCACGGCCAGGGCAAAATCGATATTCGCTGGAGCGCCCGTCGCGGCCATGGCGGCGGTTTCCAGCGATCGCAATGTCTCGTCGGTGTCGTCGATGGCCGCCAAGAGCGCTGTGGCGCGAGGATCGCCCTCGGGATAAAGCTGATGGCCGAAGCCCGGCAGCGGCCGGTCGTGGCCGAGCCAGCGCCGGATCGTGGCATCGGCGCCGTGCCGTGCCGCATCGTCGGCGAGTTGCATCACCGCTTCGCTGGCGCCACCGTGCCGGGGGCCGGAAAGCGTCGCCAGGCCCGCCAGCAGGCAAGCAGCAGGCGAGGCTCCGGTCGAGGCCGCGACGCGGGCGGCGAAGGTCGATGCGTTGAGTTCGTGGTCGGCGAGCAGCACAAGGGCGCGCCGGATTGCTTCCGCACCGCCATCATCCACCGACCAGCCCCGGGCCAATCGCCGATGCACCGGGTCGGATCCCGGCGAGGCACCGATGGCGCTGGCCAGCACGCCGATAGCGCGCGCGGCATCGGCGCAGAGCGAGGCGGCACTGCGTCCAAGCGAGGGCCGCCCCTGGCCGGCAAGCGTGGCAAGTTGCGCGAAGGCTGGAGCCCGGCCAAGCTGGCCGGAGGCATCCGACGCCTGCGCTTCGAAACTCACCGGTTCTGGCCGGGCCCAAAGCAGGGCGGCGGTTTCCTCCAGCGTGGCATGTTCGCAGAGCGCAACGGCGTCCCGACCCCGATAGACGAGCCTGCCATGCCAAACGGTCGAGATCGCCGTTGCGATCGACGGCTCGCCCCAGGCGATGGCGCTTTCGGCGATGGCCGAGGGGCTGCGTCCGCGCGCCCTTCGCGTCGCCAGCGCCGCCACATCGTCGGCGCGGTACTGGCTGCGGCGCGGATCGGCACGGTCGGGCCGCATGCCGATGCGCCCGCGGCTGACATAGGCGTAGAGCGTCTGCGGCCGCACCTTGAGCCGTTCCAGCGCCTCTTCACGTGACAACCATTCGGACATGTCGAGCCTTGATATTGATTCTATTGATCAAGATTGATGCCTGTGTCGCCCACCCTTATCTCCCATGCGCAAAAGCTTCAAGGAGACAGCTATGGCGAATGGGCTCGATGACGTGGTGGCGGCCGAAACAATCCTGTCGGACGTGGATGGCCTGGGCGGCCGCCTGACGATCCGCGGCCATTCCTTGCCGGAATTGGCGGGACGATGGACCTATCCGCAGGTCGTCCGCCTGCTGCTGGACGGTTTCTTCGACGACCTGCCCGGCGATGCCGAACTGGCGGCGAGCCTGGGCGAGGCACGCGTCGAGGTGTTCGATCGGCTCCAGCCTTCGCTGGTGCTGCTGGCGCCGCTCGACGTCTACAGTGCCATGCGCGCCGGGATGGCCTTATTACCGGACGGCGAAACGCTGGCGGATGCCCTGCGGCTGATCGCGGCGCCTGCGGTGCTGACGCCGGTCTTGCTGCGCCTGCAGCGCGGCGAGCAGCCGGTTGCGCCGGACGGCAAGGCCGACCATGCCGCCGACATGTTGAGGATGCTCAGAGGTTCCGCCCCGCCGCCGGCATTGGCAAAGGCACTGGATACCTATCTGGTGACGGTCTGCGACCACGGCCTCAATGCCTCCACCTTCGCCACCCGCGTCGTCGCCTCGACACTGGCTGGGCTGACCTCATCGGTGCTCGCCGGCCTCGGCGCGCTCAAGGGACCGCTGCATGGCGGCGCGCCCGGCCCGGTGATCGAGATGCTCGATGCCATCCAGGCGCATGGCGACGCGGCTGGCTGGCTGCGCGACGAGATCGCGCATGATAGGCGGATCATGGGGTTCGGCCATCGCATCTACCGCGTGCGCGATCCGCGCGCCGACGTGCTGAAGGCTGTCGTGCGGCGGATTGGCGGCGAAGGCGAGACCGGCCGCCGGCTGGCCTTCGCCGAAAAAGTCGAGCAAACGGCGCTCGATGTGCTTCGGATCGCCAAGCCGCAGCGCTCGCTGCAGACCAATGTCGAGTTCTACACCGCGCTCGTGCTGGAAGCTGCGGGTTTCCCCGCCCAAGCCTTCAGCAATGTCTTCGCGGCCGGGCGCGTTTCCGGCTGGATCGCGCATGCGCGTGAGCAGCAAACGACCGGCCGGCTGATCCGTCCGCAGTCGCGCTATGTCGGCCCGGTGCCGAACCTCGTCGCCTGAGACTGCAAGCCGGCCTCGACGGAACAAAGCTTCTCCGCCTCGAGGCGGAGAGGCTTTGCGCATGACCGAAATTTCATGTGATCACGCGACCGTGTTCGTGTTCTTGCCTTGGTCTGCCCTTATATGCTGCACTGCAACATAGTCGCGACCCTATCGCTCCGATTCCCGGGCAGATGGGTCGGCACCGAGGTAACAGGAACGCCATGACGAAGAACGGCAAGGCGGAGGAAAAGAAGAAGATCAACATCGCCCTTCAGGGAGGCGGCTCGCATGGCGCCTTTTCCTGGGGCGTGCTCGACCGGCTGCTGGAGGACGGACGGCTGGAGATTTCGGCCGTGTCCGGCACCAGCGCCGGGGCCATGAACGCGGTGGCACTGGCCGACGGATTTGTGCGCGGCGGGGTCGACGGCGCGCGACAAAAGCTCGATGATTTCTGGCACGCGGTAGCGGCGAAGGGCCGGTTCAGTCCGGTGCAGCGCATGCCATGGGATGTCGCCTGGGGCAACTGGTCGATCGAGAACACGCCGGGCTATGTCTTCTTCGACACCATGTCGCGGGTGTTCTCGCCCTATGTCGCCAACCCGCTTGGCCTCAATCCGCTGCGCGACGTGGTTCAGCAGGAGATCGATTTCAAGAATGTCCATGCCTGCAAGTCGATGGAACTGTTCATCTCCGCCACCAATGTCGAGACCGGGCAGCTGCGGGTGTTCTCCGATGGCGAGATCGACCTCGACACGGTGATGGCCTCGGCCTGCCTGCCGCAACTGTTCCGCGCCGTCGAGATCAAGGGCGTGCCCTACTGGGATGGCGGCTATGGCGGCAACCCGGCGCTCTATCCGTTCTTCAAGACGGCGGCGACCGAGGATGTGCTTCTGGTTCAGATCAATCCAGTGGTGCGGGAGGGAACGCCCAGGAGCGCCAACGAGATCCAGAACCGCATCGACGAGATCACCTTCAACGCCGGGCTGCTGCGCGAATTCCGCTCGATCGCCTTCGTCAAGGAACTGATCGCCGCAGGCCGGCTGCCGCATGGCGAATACCGCGACATCCGCATGCATCGCATCGATGCCGACGAGGCGTTCAAGGATCTGTCGGCGTCATCGAAGGTTAATGCCGAATGGGCATTCCTGACCTATCTGCGCGATCTCGGACGCACCGCCGCCAGCGACTGGCTTGAGGAGAATTACGACGCCGTCGGCAAACGGGCGACGCTCGATCTTTCCGGCGAACTCGATGACGGTTTCAAGCCGGTGCGCGGTCCCGCACCCGGCCGGCGGGTGAAGGAATTCCTGGCGGCGCGCAAGAACCCGGAGGCGGAGCGCCGTCGGGCCTGAGCCCGTCTGTTGCCGAAGAGCGATGGCCGAGGGCTTTCGGCATCCATGGATTTCGGACAGAGCGACAACCCGTACCGGCAACCAATGCGTGTGAACAACGCATCATCATGCTGACGCCTGCTGCCACCGACCTTCCGGCAATGCCTTGCGCTATCGCACGATATTGCCGGAAACCGGCGAGCGGAATGGTCGGCATCGTCGTTGCGCGTCGCATGGACAATGACCGGCATTGCTGCACGCACAGGGCGTTGGGGATGCGTCACGAATGGCAGGTCCAGCACCCTCCGGTGTTGGACGCACAGGCACTTTCGACGCCAGGTTCGATGCCCGCGGACTGGTCTTTGGCAATCTTAATCGGAATAACATTCCTGGCAATTTCATCAGTATTCCAATGCATTGCCTGGATTTTCCGGCGCCGGGCATCGGTGCCTGCCGTCGGCCGAAATGATTGTTCATCGATGAAAATCAGCGTCCGGATCAACGATCCGGCGCGCGACGGCAGCTGTATTTTTCGAGAACGCCACGTTGCCCGCCGGCAATGCCAAGCCGGTCGTCCGGGTTGGTCGTGGGGGCAGATCGTGAGCCGGCAGCAGGCGCTCCTCAGGGGCTGGCCAGGACGTCACGGACCGTTTCGCGGCTGCCACACTCTGTCCGGTTCCGCAATGCCGTTGCAACTTTCCGACTATATTGCGGTGCAACTTTGATGTAGAAGCGCGCTCGCCGATCACGGCAATTTGAACACGGTCAGGCGCGCACCCATATCGGCGACGCGCCCGCGTCATGAGGGCGCGGTGCTGGCCGAACCCGCAGTGGAAAAAAACGACGATGCCGAGAATCAGGTTTCACAAGCTTGCAGCCATTGTTGTGCTTATCGGTTTCGCGGCCTGGATGGCGACAGGCGAATTCTCGTCGGTGGGCAGCGCCGCTGTCGACCACCAGAAGGCGGGCGAGCCCGCCAAGGCGCAGGACGCTGGCAAGCCGAAGGCTGAAGCCGAGCCGAAGGCGCCGTTGCGCACCGTCGCGGTGGTGACGCCGCCGCGCAAGACCTATGCGCGCGCCATCCGCATTTCCGGGCTGACCGAGGCCGACAAGCGCGCGGTGCTGGCGACACGCGTCGCTGGCGTCATCGAAAAGCTGCCAGTCAAGCAAGGCGATCACGTCAAGACCGGCGATCTGGTGCTGATGTTGGCGGCCGAGGAAAAGATCTCGATGCGCGACAATGCCAAGCAGCTTGTCGCGCAGCGCCAGGCCGAACTGGAGGCGTCGCTGCGGCTGATGAAGACCGGCAATTTGCCCAAGCTGCAGCTCGACACCGCCCGCTCCAATCTGACCCTGGCGCAATCGCAGCTGGATACCGCACAGGCCGAGCTTGATCGCAACGAAGTCAAGGCGCCGTTCGACGGCGTCATCGACCGGGTGCCGGTGGAACTTGGCAGTTCGGTCATGCAGGGCGGCGAGGTGGCGACCATCCTCAAGCTCGATCCGGTGATCGCCCGCGGCGAGATCAGCGAGCGCGACCTGGGCTATCTCAAGCTCGGCGACAAGGCCAATGTGCGGCTGGTCAGCGGCCAGACGGTCGAAGGCACCGTGCGCTACATCAGCCGCGATGCGTCGTCGGCGACCCGCACCTTCCGTGTCGAGGTCGCCATCCCCAATGGCGACGGCTCGGTGCCGGCCGGCATGACGGCGGAAATCCAGCTCAGCGCGCTGCCCACCGACGCGGTGCTTTTGCCGCGTTCGGTGGTGACGCTCGGCGACAAGGGCGATCTGGGCATCCGCGCCGTCGGCAAGGACAACAAGGTGGCGTTCTTCCCGATCGACCTGGTCGACGACACGCCGACCGGTCTCGTGCTCGGCGGTATCCCGGCCGATGCGCGCATCATCGTCGCCGGCCAGGAATTGGTGAAGGAAGGCGATGAGGTCAAGCCGGTCGAGGCCGACCAGGCGACCATCAACAAGCTGATCGGCGAAGCCACCGCCGGGACGCAGTAGCGCGGCGACGCCGGCGCCGGGCCTTGCCCGGCGACGTCAGTCCGTTCGCCACTCCCGAAGCAACAGCAGGCAGATGTCATGGATATCGTCAGACTCGCAATCAACAATGCCCGCCTGACCATCTCGGTCCTGGTCTTCCTGCTGATTGCAGGCTGGGTCGCCTATCAGTCGACACCGAAGGAAGCGGAACCGGACGTTCCGATTCCGATGATGTATGTCAGCCTGATCTATCAAGGCATTTCGCCTGAGGATTCCGAGCGCCTTCTGCTGCGGCCGATGGAAAGCAAGCTGAAAAGCCTGAAGGGCCTCAAGGAGATGCGCTCGGCCGCCTTCCAGGGCGGCGGCTATGTGCTGGTCGAGTTCCAGCCGCAGACCAACCTTGCGACGGCGCTGCAGGATACGCGCTCCAAGGTGCAGGACGGCAAGGCCGACCTGCCGCAGGCGGCTGAGGAGCCCGTCGTCACCGAGGTCAACATTTCCGAATTTCCGGTGCTCGTCGTGACACTGTCGGGCGATTTGCCCGAACGCGTCCTGACCGCCGCGGCGCGCGAATTGCGCGACCGTATCGAGGAAGTGCCCGGCGTTCTCGAAGGCTCGCTGCAGGGCTCGCGCGACGATCTCGTCGAAGTCGTCATCGATCCGATGAAACTGTCTTCCTATGGCTTGCAGCTCGACCAGCTGATCGGCGCCGTCGGCGCTTCCAACAGCCTGGTCGCCGCCGGCAACATTGAAGGCTCCGAAGGCAAATACGCGGTCAAGGTGCCATCGCTGATCGAGACGCCCGAGGATGTTGCGGCCTTGCCGGTGGTCGCCGGTCCCAATGCCGTGGTGCAGGCCAAGGATATCGCGACGATCCGCTCGACCTTTGCCGACGCAGAGACGATCACCCGCCTCAACGGCAAGCCGGCCATCGCCATCGAAGTCAAGAAGCGCATCGGCGCCAATCTGATCGACACGCTCACCAAGGTGAGGGAGGTGTCCGACGGTTTCGTCAAGACGATGCCCGAGGGCATGCACGTCACCTACACGCAGGACAAGTCGGTCTTCGTCAACCAGTTGCTTGGCGATCTGCAGAACCATGTGATGATCGCGGTGATCCTGGTGTTCATCGTCATCCTCTATGCGCTGTCCGGCCGTGCCTCGCTGCTCATCGGCCTGGCCATCCCGTCGTCCTTCCTGATCGGCATCCTGTTGCTCGCCATGATGGGTTACACGATCAACATGATCGTGCTGTTCAGCCTCATCCTGGCCGTCGGCATGCTGGTCGACGATGCCATCATCGTCACCGAATTCGCCGAACGGCGCATGAGCGAGGGCATGCCGAAGCAGGATGCCTTCGCGCTGGCCGCCAAGCGCATGGCTGGTCCGGTCATCGCGGCGACGATGACGCGCATTGCCGCCTTCTCGCCACTCTTATTTTGGCCCGGCATCATCGGCGATTTCATGAAGTACATGCCGATCACGCTGATCGTCACGCTGTCGGCGTCGATGCTCTACGCGCTGGTCTTCGCGCCGACGCTGGGCGCGATCTTCGCCAAGGCGCCGCAGCATCACGAGGATGACAATCGCGACGGCTGGTACATGGCCGTCGTCAAGCAAGCGGTGCGCTTCCCCATCACCGTGATGGTGCTCACCGTCGTCCTGCTTGCCGGCATCTTCGTCGGCTATTCGAAATACGGCGCAGGCGTCGAGTTCTTCCCGAGTGTCGAGCCCGACTACGGCCTGCTCTATGTGCACGCCCGTGGCAACCTTTCGCTGGCCGAAATGGATACCGCGACGAAGATCGCGGAAAATCGGATGCTTGGTTGGCCCGGGATCAAATCCGTCTACACCCGCGTCGGCAAGACGCAGGGCGGCGGCCAGGATGTGCCCGAAGACGTGGTCGGCGTCATCCAGTATGAATTCATCGACTGGCGCGAGCGCAAATCGGCGAACCAGATCCTGAACGATCTGCGCGGCGTCATGGCCGGCATTCCAGGCGTCGACGTCGAGGTTCGCGTGCCCGAGGCCGGACCGCCGACCGGCAAGCCGATCCAGATCAGGCTTTCGGCTGTCGATCCCAAGGGGCTCGACGACAAGGCCCGGGCCGTTGCGGCGCGCGTGGCCAAAGTGCCCGGCGTCATAGATATTTCCGATGGCCTGCCGCCACCCGGTGTGGATTGGGCGCTCGAGGTCGACCGCGCCAAGGCGGCGCAATACGGCATCAGTCCGACTGCTGTCGGCACAGTCGTCCAGCTGGTAACCAACGGGCTGAAGCTCTCGGAATACCGGCCGGCCGGCGCTGATGATGCCGTCGATATCAGACTGCGCCTGCCCGAAGACCGGCGCACACTGTCGACGCTCGACGAACTTCGTGTGCAGACCTCGCAGGGCTCGGTGCCGATCTCGAACTTCGTCATCCGCAAGCCCGAGCCGACGGTCGGTATCCTCAACCGCATCGACGGCGCGCGTACGGTGGTGGTGCAGGCCAACGTTGCCGCCGGCCAACAGGTCGCGGCTGTCCAGCAGGAGGTCACCAAGGCGGTCGCCGGCATGGATCTCGGCAGCGGCATCCGCTGGAAGCTGGCCGGCTCGAACGAGGACAGCGCCGAAGCCAGCGCCTTCCTCAGCAAGGCCTTCGGCGCCGCGATCTTCCTGATCTTCCTGGTGCTCTTGGCGCAGTTCAACAAGTTCACCAGCGTCTGGCTGGTGCTGTCCTGCGTGGTCATGGCGACGATCGGCGTGTTCCTCGGACTGCTGATAACGGGCGAGACGTTCGGCATCGTCATGTCGGGCATCGGCGTCATCGCTCTGGCCGGCGTTGTGGTGAACAACAACATCGTGCTGATCGACACCTATGACCGGCTGCGCGAAGAGGGCTGGGACAAGATGGAGGCCGTGCTGCAGACCTGCCGCGAGCGCGCGCGCCCGGTGGTGCTGACGGCGGTGTCGGCCATTCTCGGCGTGCTGCCGATCGCCTTTGGTCTTGGCCTGGAAATCTTCCACCACGAGACGACGATCAACGCGCCGTCGACGCAATGGTGGATTTCGCTGTCCTCGGCGATCGTCTTCGGCCTGTCCTTCGCCACGGTGCTGACGCTGGTGGTGACACCCTCGATGCTGATGGTGTTCACCCGCGCCAAGGTCAAGCCCGGCGCCCGGCGCAGCTTGTTCAGCCGGCTGTTCCGGCGCGGTAAGGGCGAGATCTCGTCGGATGCGCCAAAACCGGATGCCGGTTCGGAACCAGCGATCGCCTTCCCGAAAGCCGCCGAATAGGCACGACTTTCCGATTTGAGTGCAAAAGGCCGTCCGGAACAACCGGGCGGCCTTTTGCATTGTCCCTCAGCCTCATGGGTTCAAATGCGGGGAAGTCTCATGCCGATCACCACCATCGTCATTATCATCCTGGTCCTTGTCCTCATCGGCGCGGTGCCGGCATGGCCGCATTCACGCTCCTGGGGTTATGGGCCGTCGGGCATTCTTGGCGTGGTGCTGGTGGTGGTTTTGATACTTGTGCTGATGGGCAGGATCTGAGCTGACGCGCAGCTCCTGGGGTGCGTTCAGGCGGTCTTGGCCAAAGTTCCGGCCATCGCGATGCCGATGTCCTCCAGAGCCTCGGCGACAGCCTGGTCGAGCGGCGTATGCGGGATCTCGCCGATGATGGCTTCCAGCCGCGTCGAGGCCAACCGGTGCGGCTCGAAGCGCAGATAGGACATCGAGACGATCTCACGCCACATCGCCACGAACGGGCTGCCGGCGCGCAGCACCCACCAAGGCATCGAGGTCATCTTGAGCGGGCGGCCAACAGCCTTCTCGGCCGCCGCCTTGATCTCCAGGTCGGTGACCGCGTGGCCGGGAAAGTTCAGCGCCTCGTAGGAGCCGAGCTTGTCGAGATTCTTGACCAGCGCGACGAAGCCCACGGCGAAGTCCGGCAGATAGGCCCATTCATGCACCAGATCGGCCGGGCCGGGCGCGGTGTAGACGCCCTTGGCGATCTTGGCGGCGACGATCAGGTCGAACCAAGAGCCGCTGCCGGTGCCGCCGAAGAAGTCGCCGGCCCGCAGAACAATGGTGCGAACCCGACCGGCGTCGGCCTCGCTGCGAAACAGCGCCTCCATGGCGCAGCGGATGCGGCCTTTTTCCGTCGTCGGATGGAAGGGCGTGTCCTCGGTGATCACCGCCGGCATCGGCGAGCCGTAGTTGTAAACGGTGCCGGGGAAGAGATGCAGCGCGCCGTTGGCATGGCAGGCGGCCATGACGTTCTCGGCCATCGGCAGGCACTTGCCCCAGTCGGTGTAGATCGGATTGAGGCCGTTGAAGATGATGTCGACACCTTGCGTGGCGCGGATGAGGGCCTCGCGGTCAAGCGCGTCGCCGGCAATTGCGGTCGCACCCTTGAGTCCGGCCGGCAGCTTGCCGCTGCGGGTGACGGCGCGGACGTCGAAGCCGGCATCGATGAATGCCTTGGCGACGACGCGGCCGAGCCGGCCATTGGCGCCGAGGATTGCGATCTTGGTCATTTGAGTTACTCCTGTTTGGGTTGTTGCGGTCGGTATCGGTGTTTGCAGGCCGAATATGATTGCCGCACGGATGAATTGAAATTGACCATGGATGCAGTTCTGATATTCATTCTTGAATGGCTGACATCGACTGGAACCTGATCAAGAGCTTCGTCACGGTGGCGGAAACCGGCAGCCTGTCGGCCGCGGCGCGAAAGCTGTCGGCAAGCCAGCCGACGCTTGGCCGCCACATCTCGGAATTGGAACAGGCGCTCGGCGTCACGCTGTTCCGGCGTGGGCGCAGCGGTTATGCGCTGACGGAAGCCGGGGCCACGCTGTTCGAGCGTGGCAAGACGGTCAGCGAGCAGGCAAGTGCCTTCTCACTCTTGGCGCAGGGCTCGGTCGAGGCCATCGAAGGCACGGTGCGCATTGCCGCCAGCGAGGTGGTGGCTGCCTATGTGCTGCCGGAGATGATGGCACGGCTCGGCATCGAGGAGCCCGGCATCGAGGTCGAAATCGTTGCCTCGAACCAGGTCGAGAACCTGTTGCGCAGGGACGCGGACATCGCCATCCGCATGGTCAAGCCAGCGCAGAACGAATTGGTGGCGCGCAAGGTCTGCGACATCCCCCTCTGCGCCTGCGCGGCCATTTCCTATCTCGACAGGCGCGGTCGCCCCCTGGAGCCGGGCGACCTCGTCGATCACGCCCTGATCGGCTTCGACCGCAGCGACGAGATGATCCGAGGCTTTGTGCAGGCCGGCATCCCCGTCACGCGGAACAGTTTCCGCTTCAGGGCCGACAACCAGATGGTTCTGTGGGAAGCGGTGCGGGCGGGAAATGGCATTGGCCTCGGCCAGGAGCCGCTGGCCGAGCGTGACCCGCTGGTGGAGAAGGTGCTGCCCGGCCTGCCGCTGCCCGCTTTGCCGGTCTGGCTGGCCATGCATCGCGACGTGCGCACCAGCGTGCGCATCCGCCGCGTGGCGGATTTTCTCCATGAGGAACTGAAACGCTATTCGGCCGGCGCAGGCGCGAATTCGGCGCGGTGAGCAAGGCCTGCCATCAGCAGCACGACGATCAGCAGACCCGACATGGCAACGAAGATCGGGCCGAAGCTGGAATGCTCGGCGACGAAGCCGATCGCCGATGGCGCCACGAGGATGCCGGAATAGCCCATGGTGGTGACGACGCTCATGCCGGTGCCGGACGACATGCCTTCCTGGTTGCCGCCGGCCGAAAAGATGATCGGCACCATATTGGCGATGCCGAAGCCGCAAAGGGCAAAGGCCGCGATGGCGAGCCAGGGTGAGGGCGACAGGCCGGCGATCAGCATGCCGGCAGCAGCAATGACAGCTGAGCCGCGCAGGGTCGTCACGGCTCCGAAACGATTGCGCACGCCATCGCCGAAGAAGCGCATGATGGCCATGACGCCGGAAAAGGCGGCATAGGCGAGGCCGGCAATGGCAAGGTCGGCGCCGAGTTCCTGCCTGAGGTAAAGCGCTGCCCAGTCGAGCACCGCGCCCTCGGAGACCATCGTCAGCAACGCCATCAGCCCGACCAGATAGACCAGCGGGTTCGCCGGCAGGGCGAACTTGCGATGCTCGGCCGCTTGCGGCTTGCCCTCGGCAATGAGATGGCCGACCGCCAACGCGATCACCGCGAAAGCGAGTGCGGTCACCACCGCGGCATGGGCGAGATGGCCATAGTTCTGGATGGCGAAGCCACCAAGGGCGCCGCCGGCGAAACCGCCGAGGCTCCAGAAGCCATGCGAGGACGACATGATCGCGCGCGACAATTTTCGCTCCACCACCACGGCATTGGCGTTCATGGCGACATCCATGCCGCCGATCGAGCCGCCGAAGATGAACATGGCGATCGCCGCCAGCGGCACGTTGGGCGCCAGCGCCACGACCAGCAAGCCAAGGCTGCCGCAAAGACCGAACCAGCGCAGCACGGTGCGCGAACCATGTTTCGAGATCAGGTGGCCGCACCAGGTCATGGCCGTGACCGCGCCGGCGCCAAACAGCAGGATCAAAAGGCCGAGCGTGAACTTCGAGATATCCAGCCGGGTCAGGAACACCGGGATCTGCGGCGCCCAACTGCCGGTCAGGAAGCCGTTGGCCAGAAAAATGGCCGCGACGGCCCACCGTCCGCGAATGGCAGTCTGCATGGCGGTTGACGCATTCATACGGTGAATCCGGTCGAGAATTGGACTTTGCGCGGGAAATTAGATCGATTCAATTTGCAGTCAAGCGTCGGTTGCCCGGAAGTGTTTGGACCAAAGACGCAAATAAGGTCGGTATCGTTCGTAGCGGACTTATCCGCGTTGGAGATTAGCGAAAACGCTTCTCTCTTCGTCATCCACGGGCGGAGCAAGGAGCGAAGCGACGCGGCGCAGACCCGAGGATGACGAAGGCGCGTAGCATTATCGATGAAGAACGTGGATTGCTCTAATGATCCGTGGGCCGCCTTGCCTCGAATTCGGCCTTCTTGGCTTCGGAAGCTTCGGTCTGGTGAAGCGCCTGCCATTGCGCATAGGGCATGCCGTAGACGATCTCGCGCGACTGGTCCTTGTCGAGATCGACGCCTTCGGCGTTTGCCGCCTCGCGATACCAGTTCGACAGGCAGTTGCGGCAGAAGCCGGCGAGGTTCATCAGGTCGATGTTCTGCACGTCGCTGCGCTCCCTGAGATGCTCGACCAGCCGGCGAAAGGCTGCGGCTTCGAAGTCGCGTTTCTGCTCGTCGCTGAGTTTGGTCATCGAAACCTCCGTCATAGCGGCCCGGTGCGCGAGCCGAACATTTTTACCGCATGTATATCGGGACGGCGGTCGATGGCGTCAACGATCGGCGCCAGGCGTTCGGCCCAGGCGATGGCGCTCTTCTGATCCGATATCAGGTCCTGGCGGATTTCGATCAGCGCGTGGGCATAGCCATTGACGATGGCATGCCTGAACATGGTGTCGCCGCGCAGCGCGCCGTCATAGGGTTCATTGTCGCCAACCACGAGACCCTCGTCCTCGGCCAGCATGTCGATCAGCGGCCGCGCCACCCGGTCGTCCCGATCCCAGAGGATCCCGACATGCCACGGACGCTGCCTGCCCTGCATGACCGGCGTGAAGGAATGCACGGAGAAAATGAAAGGTGCCTGCCCGAACGCTTGCGCAACCGAAGCGATCATGGCGCCGACCGCGTCGTGATAGGGCCGGTAGAAGCGGTCGAGCCGCCTTTCACGCTCCTCAGGCGCGAGCGGATAGTTTCCGGGCACCACCGTGCCGTCGTAGAGCTGGCGGATGAGCGTCGGGTCGTCCTCACCGCGATTGGGATCGATCAGCAGCCGTGAGAAATTGGCGAGCACCGCCGGGACGTCGAGCAAGGCGGCGAGTTCGCGCGTCACCGCTTCGACACCGATATCGTAGGCGATATGGCGGTCGAACTCCGCCGGGGGCAGGCCGAGGCTGCCATACTCGTCGGGCAGGTCGCGTCGGGCATGATCGGCCAGGAGCACGATGCCTCGCTTGCGATCGCCCTCGACAATGTCGAAAGGCGCGAAAACTGTGGATCGGGTCATTGGCGGAAAATGGTCTGTTCGCTGGCTTCCAGGGAGGGTGCTATCGTCATTCCACGAAGGCGACGCTTGCGCAATGCCGTTGTTTGGCCAAGGTTTCCCGGGAAATCTGGTGGAAGTCGGCGAATTGTGCGCCGGAGCCTTTCTAAATCGATTGGAATTGAACAAAACGGTGCGTTGACATGCGCCCGGACTTTTCCGAAAAGGGGCGCAGAGAGATGCTGATGTGGTTCTTGAGGGGTTTTGGAATGGGTTCCGCCGGCAGGCAGCGCATGCGCTCTGCCTTTGCCATGCCGCTCCTGACCCTGACCGTCGGCATGTCGGCAATGGTCATGGCCTCGCCGGCGCGCGCCGATTTCCGTGTCTGCAACGCCACGCAGAACCTGGTCGGCGTCGGCATCGGCTATCGCGCCAAGGCCGGCTGGATCACCGAAGGCTGGTGGCACATCGAAGGATCGAGCTGCAAGACGTTGATCGAAGGGCCGCTGTCATCAAGGTTTTACTATCTTTATGCAGAAGACGCAGAGCGCGGCGGACGCTGGGACGGCCCGATCAACATGTGCGTGGCTGAAAAAGAGTTCAAGATCGCCGGCGTAAACGACTGCGTCGCCCGGGGCTTCCAACGCGCCGGATTCCAGGAATATGACACGGGCGAACAGGCAAGCTGGATGGTCCAGCTGACCGATGAGCCCGCAACGGGAGGCGCTCCAGCCGCCCCGGGAACAAATAGTCAATGAGACGCAGCCGCAAGGTCAAGATCCTAGCCACCATCGGTCCGGCCTCCTCCTCCGAGGAGATGCTGAAGAAGCTGTTCGAAGCCGGTGCGGATGTCTTCCGTATCAACATGAGCCATACCGATCACGAACTGATGCGCACGCTGGTCGGCCGCATCCGGGCCGTCGAGGAACAGGTCGGGCGGCCGATCGGCATCCTCGCCGACCTGCAAGGTCCGAAGCTGCGCGTTGGCAAGTTCGCCAATGGCAAGGAAGTGCTGACGCTAGGCCAGACCTTCACGCTCGACGACAATCCCGAGCCGGGCACGTCGGCCAGGGTCTATCTGCCGCATCCGGAAATCCTGAGTTCGGTCGAGGCCGGCCACCGCCTGCTGATCGACGACGGCAAGCTCGAACTGAAGGCGGTGAAGAGCAATGGCAAGTCGATCGTCTGCACCGTCGTTGCCGGCACCACGATTTCCGACAAGAAGGGCGTCAGCCTGCCTGACACAGACCTACCGGTCGGCGCGCTGACCGAAAAGGACCGCAGGGATCTCGACGCGGTGCTCGCCACGGGCGTCGACTGGGTCGCGCTGTCCTTCGTGCAGCGGCCCGAGGATCTGGCCGAGGCGCGCAAGATCGCACGCGGCCGGGCGCTGATCATGGCCAAGATCGAAAAGCCGCAAGCCGTTGCCCGGCTGGCCGAGATCATCGAATTGTCCGATGCGCTGATGGTCGCCCGTGGCGATCTCGGCGTCGAGATGCCACTCGAGGCCGTGCCTGGCATCCAGAAGCAGATCACGCGCGCCGCGCGCCGCGCCGGCAAGCCGGTGGTGGTGGCCACGCAGATGCTGGAATCGATGATCACCGCGCCCGTGCCGACCCGCGCCGAGGTGTCCGACGTCTCGATCGCCGTGTTCGAAGGCGCCGACGCCATCATGCTGTCGGCCGAATCGGCGGCGGGTGCCTATCCCGTCGAAGCGGTGGCAATGATGAACCGCATCGCCGCCAAGGTCGAAACCGATCCGACCTATGCCGGCATCATCAACGCGCAGCGCTCCGAGCCCGAAGCGACCGGTGCCGACGCCATTTCGCTGGCCGCGCGCGAAATCGCCGAAACGCTGAAGCTGTCGGCGATCATCACCTACACCGCATCTGGCACCACTGGCCTGCGCGCTGCGCGCGAACGGCCGCAGGTACCGATCATCGCGTTGTCGCCGATTCTCAACACGGCCAGGCGGCTGTCGCTGTTGTGGGGCACGCATTGCGTCGTCTCGCCCGATGCCACCGACCTCGACGACATGGTCAACCGTGCCTGCCGCATCGCGCTCGAAGAGGAATTCGGCAAGCCTGGCGACCGCGTCATCATCACGGCCGGCGTGCCGCTGAGGACGCCCGGATCGACCAACATGCTGCGCATCGCCTATGTCGGATCGGAAACTGCCGGCCGGTAAAGCGGGGCTTCAGCCTGTCGCAATTCTGAGTGCTCGTGCCGCGGCTTCAGCGTGATCTCTGCGCTGAAGAAACCGGTATGCGCGAGGAATAGGGTCGTGCAGGTACTGATCCGGGCCCAGTATCTTTCGCCGGTTGAGTTCGGCCGTATCGAGCAGATCGAAATCGACCTTCTCGATCGTGCAATGCCATCCCGCACTGTGCGAGGCCCATCCTTTGCTGTGGTGTACCAGGAGCCGCTCACGGCTGGAGTAGCCGTGGTAGTCGAAAGCGACGATGCCGTTCGTCACATAGATATGGTTTCCCGAAAAACCTTCGCCTGGAATGATCCGCTCTGCGTAAAATCCCCCCAGAGGGGGATGCTTGAGGAAGGTGCCGGCGAGAATGGCGCATGCGCCATGACCGAAGAAGATGCGATCCGGCAGCGCCCATCGCTTTTCGGGGTTTCTCTTTATGCCGTGCTTCAGGACGTACATGCCGCTCGGGTCCTGATGGCGCCTTGCGATGACCGTTTTCTGGGGACGCGCATCAGGTCGGTGCCAGCTCGGCTTCAGGTTCCTTGATGTCGGCGCACTTCCCGGCACCGTATGTATCGCCTGCAATCCGTGCTTCCACCACCTTGGCCATAGCCTCCAGATCGACGGTCTTGCCGGCAAACTTCTCGATGGCGCCAACCACGAGATCGGCGGCGATCCAGTCGGGCTTGTGGCCGAGATTGCGCACCCAGATCAGCTCAGCGCCCGATATGTCGCGCGCCAGGCCGACGGAATGGATATGCGCATAGACGACCTTGTCGCGGTCGCCGGAGATGATCACGGTCGGCGCCGTGATCGCGTTGTAGTGCGGTGCCGCGCCGAGCGCATAGCGATAGAGCCCGGCGACGTCGGTGGCGTTGGCGCGAAAGGCCGCCGGCCGCAGCACCAGCGGGATCGAGGCAATGCCGGGATAATTGTCCGGCACCTTGTTGGGCGAAAACACGCAGGTGGTGGCATCGGCCATCTGCAGCGTTCCGGCGGGATAGGCCAGCGTTTCGGAGAACAGCCGGCCGATCACCGGGAGGGTGGTCAGGTCGTAGTACCAGGCAGTCGCGCCGCCCGGCCAGGGATGGGTCGCGGGCGCGAGGAAGACTAGGCCGAGCGTCTTGTCGGCGTGTTCGCGGCCAAAGGCGGCGGTTATGGCTCCGCCGAAGGAATGGCCGACGATAATCGCCTTGCGGATGCCGAGATGATCCATGAGTGCGGCCAGCGTTCTTGCCTGAGCCGACGGATCCTCATTGTTGCCGGGGCCGCGCCCCGACCAGCCGTGCCCCGGCCGATCGAAGAACAGCATTTCGGCGCGTCCTTCGAGCGGTGGCCGCAGCGGCAGCATCTGATCCCGGAGATTGGCACTGGCACCATGGATGAAGACGATCGGCGGCAGGTCCGCATTGGCGGGCGCCGGGACGTGGACATAGTGGATGCGCGCGCCGTTGATGTCGGCGAATTCACCGATCGGCGGATTGCGACGCTCGATCAGCCATGAACCGACGCGGGTGACGCCGACGAAGCCAAAGACAAGCGCCATCAGGAAGGCGAGTGCGGCGGAGATCAGGTTCATTCGGGGAGATACGGGGGTGGAGGGGATAAGTTCTGGAACAGGGAATAGGGAATAGGCAGTAGGGTTTAGGCTGTAGGGGAAGCTCGCGCGTCTAGTGCCTATTCCCTACTGTCTAATCCCCAGTTCAAATCCCTTCGCCGGCAAGCTCTTCCGAAAGCGTCGCGACCTGGTCCTGGGCGCTGCGCATCATCGGGTAGATGACCAGCACCTTCTGCCAGGCCTCGAGCGCTGACTGCTTGTGGCCGGTCAGCGCCATGATCTGCGCCAGACCGGACAGCGCGCCGAAATGGCGCGGCTCGAGCTGCAGCGTATGGTCGATGTCGGACATCGACTTGCCGTAGTTCTTCATCATGAAATGCACCGTGGCGCGCCGGTTCCAGCCTTCGGCGTAGCTCGGCTGCAAGGTCACCACCTGATCGAGGAAATCGAGGGCGACGTCGAACTTCTGGTTCTCGATCGCCTTTTGCGACCACTGCATCATCAGGTCGATCGAGGCGCTGCCCGACTGGGACCATTCGTTCCAGATGTTGCCGGCGATGCGTTCGGCCGCCTTTTCGTTGCGCTCGCGCTTCAGGTCGGTGAACAGCTTGTCGAGCCGATCCTGCTTCGTCATCGGCGCGGCCGGTGCATTCGGGGCTGCCGGCGGAGCCGCCTGGTCATCCGCCATCGCCGGCAGGGCGCCGGCAACGAGCAAAGCTGTCAAGAATGCAAAAAGAATCCGCATCGCCCGATCCTAGTCCCGGGCGGCGGAACATCAAAGTGATTTTAGCGTGAGAGGCCGGCAGGCCGACAAGCATCAATTGGCGGAGGCAAAAAGCCTCCGGCCGAAAACTCAGCCCTGGCGCGCCTTGTAGCGGGGGGCGGTCTTGTTGATGATGTAGACGCGGCCTTTGCGGCGAACCAGCTGGTTGTCGCGGTGACGCGCCTTCAACGCCTTGAGCGAATTCTTGATCTTCATGGTCTTGCCTGTCGGTGTGGACCCGGTCCCGGGTCGAAATTTTAAGGCGCGCCAGAAGACGCGCCTTTGAACTGTGGGTGGCTCATAAACGAGGAGCCTTGTCCGTGTCAACCGCAAGCGTGCTCCACTCCGCCTTATCATCAAATATCCGCCATGTCGGCCTAGCGGCATTGCATGGTCGTGGCCTGGCTGGAATGATCCGCCAGCCGTGACGTGATTTGGGGATGACCATGCGCCGAATTTTCCTGTCCGCCTGCCTTGTCCTGCTGGCGGGGATCTCGATTGTCCAGGCGCAGGAATGCGACCGCTCCGACGACAGCCAGCAAATGATGAACATCTGCGCCGGCGAGGATTACCAGGCTGCCGACGCCAGGCTCAATGCGGCCTACCAGGACCTGATCAGCTCGGACGATGCCGACGGCAAGAGATTGCTGCAGGCGGCACAGCGTGCCTGGATCGCCTTCCGCGACGCCGAGTGCGCGCACTCCACAGCCGCCAGCGCAGGCGGTTCCATTCACGCGATGGCGGTTTCGCAATGCCTCACCAGGCTGACCGATGATCGCACTAGGCAACTCGCCGCCGCGGCCAATTGCGAGGAAGGCGATGTCAGTTGCGCCAGCCCCGACGAGGACAGCGACGAGGTGCAATAGCTCGTGTCCGGGGACTTGTTTTTACGCATGTCGTTCTCCCAAAACCGAGGTCACTTTTGGGCGACATGCATTAAGCCAGGCGGCTGATGCGGGTGAAATGGCCCATCTTGCGGCCTGGGCGCGCCTCGGCCTTGCCATAGAGATGCAGCATCAGATCGGGCTCGGCGAGCAGTTCGGGGACACGCAGCACGTCATCGCCGATCAGGTTCTCCATCACGCAATCGGAATGACGTCTCGGGTCCCCCAGCGGCAGGCCGGCGACGGCGCGGATGTGCTGCTCGAACTGCGAGACGGTGCAGGCGGCCTCCGTCCAATGGCCGGAATTGTGGACGCGGGGGGCGATCTCGTTGGCCAGCAGCGAGCCGTCGGCCAGCACGAAGAACTCGACGCCGATGACGCCGACATAGTCGAGCGCCGACAGGATTTTTGCCGCCGCCGCTCGCGCCGCCTGCGCAGTTTCAGGCCTGATCGCGGCCGGCAAGGTCGAGGTGTGGAGGATGCCGTCGCGGTGGACATTCTCGGCCGGGTCGTAGGCAGCCACGGTTCCGTCCAGTCCACGCGCCGCGATCACGGATATCTCGCGCTCGAACGGCACGAAGCTTTCCAGAATCAGCGGGACATTGCCCATCGCCTCGCAGGTGCCGGCAAAACCGCCGGTTTCCATGTTGCGGAAGACGCGTTGGCCCTTGCCGTCATAGCCCATGCGCCGCGTCTTCAGGATGCCGCTGCCGCCGAATGCCTTCAGCGCCGCCGTCAGTTCGTCGTCAGTGTCGACGGGGCGGAAATCAGCCGTGGCAATGCCGATGTCGTTAAGGAACGTCTTCTCGCCCACCCGATCCTGCGCCACTTCGAGTGCGCGTGGCGGCGGGTAGACCGGCACTTTGGCGGCAAGAGCGCCTGCGGCGGCAACCGGAACGTTCTCGAACTCGTAGGTGACGACGGCACTTGCCGCTGCCAGTTCGGCAAGGGCCGCCGGGTCGTCATAGGCGGCCATTATCTGCCGGTTGGCGACTTGCGCGGCCGGACAATCCGCTTGCGGCTCCAGCACCACGGTGCGGTAGCCGAGGCGGGCGGCTGACATCGCCAGCATGCGGCCGAGCTGGCCGCCGCCAATGATGCCGATGGTGGATCCTAAAGGCAGGCTCACGGCGTGTCCGTCGGCTCGGTCGCGACCTTGGCGGTCTGCGAGGCGCGCCAGGCATCGAGCCGCTGGGCGAGCTTGTCGTCGTTCAGCGCCAGCACGGCAGCGGCCAGCAGGGCGGCGTTGGCCGCACCAGCCTTGCCGATGGCCAGCGTCCCCACCGGAATGCCGGCGGGCATCTGGACGATGGAAAGCAGCGAATCCTGTCCCGACAGCGCCTTCGATTCCACCGGTACGCCGAACACCGGCAGCGGCGTCATCGCCGCCGTCATGCCCGGCAGATGAGCGGCCCCACCGGCGCCGGCGATGATCACCTTGTAGCCGGCAGCCTTGGCGCCCTTGGCGAATTCGTAGAGCCGGTCGGGCGTGCGATGCGCGGAGATGATCAGCCGCGTGTGCGGAACGCCCAGCGCGTCCAGCGTTTCGGCGGCCTGGCGCATGGTCGCCCAGTCGGACTGGCTGCCCATGATGATGGCGACGTCGGCGCGTTGATCGTTCAAGCTAATGCTCCCGGCGACAAAGGCGCGCCTTAGCGGAATTCGCGCGCCACGGCAAGGATACGTGGCCGAAGTGGCCGCGTATTGGCTCACACCGCAGCCTTGCGGAAGCGGGCGACGAAGTCGTCGAGCTCGGGCCGCTCCATGTCGGAGATCGCCCAGTAGGAGAAGGCGCCGTCGCTCCAGTGGACCATCGAGAAGCCGCCCGACGAAAGGTCGTCCGGCTGGGTGGTCTTGCCGCCTTGCTGCGGCTCGGCGACCAGCGTGATCAGGTGCTCGCGGTGCCGGTAGACCAGTGCCGGCACCGGCCGGCCCGATATCACCTCGACCCGGCCGCCGATCAGCGCGAAGCCGTCCTGGGCAAGGTCCGGGGCCGGCGGCGAGACGCCGATCCGGGCATCGAGCCAGGGCTTGACCGTATGGCGGTCGGACGAGACGATGTCGATCGGTCTCGCGGCAAGCAGGCTGCGGCGATGACCGCTGGCGACTGCGGCGGCAAAGCCATCTTCCGCGCCGCTGAACATCGCCCATTGCGTCGCCCCGCTGGCCAGCACCGCGCTGACCATGATCGACGCGGCCATGGCGCGCCAGTCGAACGAGCCGAAACGGCGCGCCCTTGGCGATGGCCGCGCCTGGGAAGGCCGTGTCCCGGGTTCCCGGCGCTGGCCGCCGCCGGCGCCCGCAATCAATCCCGGCAGCGCCGACGGCACGCCCCGCTGCGGCTCCGTCGCCTCGGCCTGCTCCTGCTGTTCGGTGCCGGCCATGCCGATCGCCGCGATGCGGGCCCGAAAGGCATCGCTGACATCGGGGCGCGGCAAGCGGCTCACCGCTCCCCGCAAGGCCACGATGCGGGCATGCTCGGCGGCAAGCCGCGGATCGGCGGCGATGCGCCGCTCCACGGCAAGTGCGGCGGCCGCATCGAGTTCGCCATCGGCAAGGGCATGGATCATCAGTCTGATACCTTCGGGATCATTGGGCAGTCCGTCGTCGTGTGTCATGACGCTCTCCCCAGTTCAGACGCCAGCAGGCCGCGTGCGCGGGCCAGCCTGGACATCACCGTACCGATCGGCACGTCGAGCATGGCCGCTATCTCGCGATAGCTGAGGCCATTGATGTCGCGCAGCACCAGCGTTTCGCGAAACGGCTGCGGCAGTGCGGCGATCGCCGCCTCGAGTGCCGCTGTATCGGCCCTGGCGATCAGGCTCGCTTCCGGGCCATCCTCGTCCGGCAGGCTGGTGCCGTGCGCGGCGGCCATGTCGTCGAGATCGCCGAGATCGCCGACGGCCATCATGCCGCGCGGCCGGTTGCGCGCCATCCAGGTATAGGAGGTGTTGCGCACGATGGTCAGCAGCCAGGCGCGCGAATTGCCGCCGGCATAGCCTGCGATCCCGACATGCGCCTTGATGCAAGCGTCCTGCACGACGTCCTCGGCATCGGCGGCGTTGCCGGTCAGCCAGCGGGCAAGTGCCAGCGCGTCGCCGAGATGCGGCAGCACCACCTCGTTGAAGCGTTCCGCCAGCGCCCTCTCGCTCAAAGCAGCACCATGATCCGATACTCCGGACAAGACCGGGCGTGCCGCCTCAGGACGCGACAGCGAGTTTGCCTTGCTCGCAGGGGTAAAACCCCTGGGAATAGGCAAGGGCGCCTGCCTTGCTGGAAGTGAATTCATCTGCGTCACCGGTGTCAAGCGTCACGGGGGAGAGATCGGTGACCATCATGCGCTCCAACACATGGCGACGGCTGACGCCGCAGCCGTGTTCGCCGGGCTCGCGATGATAGGGCATGCCGATCTCCTCAACGCCAGCAGTGGCGTATGACAAGGAGACTTGCTGTGGCGCCGGTTTATTCCCGCAGCGCGCAAATCAGGCTGTTCACAGTCGCGTGATCAGCCTGATTTAGCCGGTCGATGCTGGTTCCGCGTTCAATCCGGCCAGCGCAAGACGCCGGACGAATCCTTGCGGGCGGCTTTCATCGCATCGGCGGGACGATCCTTCGCGGTCAATATGGCCCGCAGGCGTTCGGCGACGATCTCCGCCTCGCCGGGATGGAGGTTGCAGGGGTCGAGGAAGAAATGGCCGCGCTCGACCTCGTGATTGCGCACGATGATCGGCGGCGAGCCTGCCGCGAGCGCCGAGGCGAGGCCGGCGGCACTGAACCGGCTTTCGGCTGAGACGAAGATCTGCAGCCGGTCGAGCGGATTGGCGGTCGGATCGGGGATGATGTTGGCAAGGATGCCCGGCAGTCCCTGCAAAGCGTCTTTCCAAAGATTGAGCGCAGCCTCCTCGCGGCGGCGGATGCCGGCGTGGTCGCGCTTTTCCCAGGCTTCCAGCGCCGCCATGGTGCCGGCGATGCTCTCCTTGCCGACCTTCATGGCGCGCGCGACGCCTCGGTTCTGCAGATAGGCGGATCGTACCAGGTCCTTGCGTCCGGTGACGATGCCGCTGGTCGGGCCTGAGAGGAATTTGTGGCCGCTGTAGATGACGACGTCGGCGCCGCGCGCGAGGAAGCCGCGCAGATCATATTCGGAAGCGGCATCGACAATCACCGGCACCCCCCTGGCGTGGCAGATCTCGCAGAATTCCTCCAGCGACAGCATGCCGTACTGCACCGTGTGGTGGGCGACGACATAGAGGCCGGCGGCGGTGCGCTCGTTGATCGCTTCGCGCACGTGATAGTCCTGCGTGACGCTGACCGTGCCGGCAGGGATCACTTTGGCGCCGGCGACGCGGACCGACTGGTCGATCGGTGCGCCGTAATTGACGATGTGGCCAAGCTGGATGACGACCTCCGACTTGAGGTCGCCGGTGTCGTCAGGCAGGCGTTCGATGGCGAGCAGGCTGGTGCCCGTCATGGCGCCGGCGATCGCCATGGTGATGCCGCTGGCGCAGCAGGCGGTGATGAAGCCGGCCTCGCCGCCGGTGAGGCGTGCGACGACCGTGCTCGCGGCACGCTGCAGATCGTCCATCTCCACCCATTGCGAGGCCATTTCGGCCATGGCGCTGATCGCTTCGGGAACGATGATCGAGGCGCCCAGCGCGGTCATTGTGCCGGAGACATTGATGATCGGCCGCAAGCCCAGCCGTTCGCGGATGGTGGTGTTGGAGCCGGTGTCGGAATAGGTTTTCATGTCAGCAGGTCCCGTGAATGACAAATCAGGCGGCGGCGATCTCGACGACCGCCTCGATTTCGACAGTGATGTTTCCAGGCAGCGAGCCGACGCCGATCGCCGAGCGCGCGTGGCCGCCGATCTTGTCAAAGACATCGGCGAACAGGTCCGAGCAGCCGTTGACCACCTTCGGATGGTCGCTGAAGGTCGGCGTCGCGTTGACGAAGCCGAGCAGCTTGACGACGCGCACGATGCGGCCGAGATCGCCGGCGGCGGCATGCATGACGGCGAGCAGGTTGAGCCCGGTCAGACGTGCATGCTCATAAGCCTGCTCGATCGTCACGTCCTCGCCGACCTTGCCGGTGCAAAGCGTGCCGTCGGCGCGCAGCGGTCCCTGGCCGGAGAGGAAGATCAGCCGGCCGCTTTCGGCATGGGTGACGAAGTTGGCGATGGGTGTCGGCGGCTCGGGCAGCTTGAGGCCGAGTTCGGCGAGCCGGATGTAAGGCGTCATGGAAGGAGGCTCCCTTGGATGGCTCAGCCATCCGATGTCAAAAATGAACGGCGTCGGCCGTCCAATGTCAGAAATGCGAGGCGCGGAAGCGCGCCAGGAAGGTGCGGAGGCGCTCGTTGCTGTTCTCCGCCGCGAGGATTTCCTTGGGCGGACCAACAGCGCTGACGCCACCATCGGCCATGAAGACGATGCGGCTCGATGCGTCGCGGGCGAAGGCCATTTCATGCGTCACCATCAGCATGGTCATGCCATCCTCGGCGAGGCTGCGCACCACGGCCAGCACCTCGCCGACCAGTTCGGGGTCGAGCGCCGAGGTGATCTCGTCAAGCAGCAGGATTTTGGGCTCCATGGCCACGGCGCGCGCGATGCCGACGCGCTGCTGCTGGCCGCCGGAGAGTTCAGCCGGCAGGCTGTCGGCCTTGTGGGCCAAACCAACGCGGCCGAGCCAGTGTTCGGCCGCCTGGCGCGCCTCGGCCTCGCTCTTTCCCCGCACCTTGGTGAGCCCGAGCATGATGTTGCCGGCCGCCGTCAAATGCGGAAACAGGTTGAAGCTCTGGAACACCATGCCGGTTTCGGCGCGCATCGAGGCCAGGTCGCGCTCGCTGCGGCGCTGGCGCGTTGCGGCCTCGCGGTAGCCGACCTCCTTGCCATCGATGCGGATCGAGCCGCTGTCGTAGCTCTCCAGGAAGTTGACGCAGCGCAGCAGCGTGGTCTTGCCGCTGCCGGAGGGGCCGATGACGGTGACCACCTCGCCACGCTTGACCTCAAGGCTGACGGAACGCAACACCTCGACGGCACCGAAGGCCTTGGAGACATTGCGTACGTCGAGCAGTGCGGGACTGGCGGTTGAGGCTTCGGACATCGTGCTATTCCCGGATGAAGGAGAAGCGCCGCTCGAGCCGCCGGCTGGCGAGCGAGAGCGCGTAGTTGACCGCGAAGTAGATGAGCGCGCCCAGTATATAGAGCGGCATCGCCTCATAGGTGCGGCCGATGACCTGGTTGATGGCCTGCATCAGATCGGTGATGCCGAGCAGCGACACCAGCGCGCTGCCCTTGACCGCATCGGTGACGCCGTTGATCCACGGCGGCAGGAAGCGCCGGAAGGCCTGCGGGAAGATCACATAGGCCAGTCGCTGGCGGAAGGTCAGCCCGATCGCCATCGCCGCTTCGGACTGGCCCTGGGGGATGGAGCCGACGGCGCCGCGCACATATTCCACCACTTGCGCCGTCTTGAACAAGGTGAGCGCGAACACGGCGGCCCAGAACGATGGCAGATGAAGCCCGATCGCCGGCAGGCCGTAATAGACGAAGAACATCAGCACCAGGATCGGGATGCCGCGGATGGTGTCCGAGAAGATGCGCACCGCCCAGCGCAACGGAGTGGGGCCATAGACCAGGCCGACCCCCAGCAGGATACCGGCGATGAGCGACAGGACGACGACCAGCAGCGACACCCACAAGGTCACGGCGAAGCCTTCGGCGAGGAACGGCAAGGCGTAGAAAATCTGGCCAAGCATGTCAGCGCGCCGCCCTGAACCGGCGCTCGACGAGCCTGAGCGCGAAAAGCAGGGCATAGCCGGTGACCAGATACATGGCCGTGGTGACCAGATAGACCTCGACGATGCGGAAGGTGTTGAAGTTGATCCACTGGGCGCCGTAGGTGAGCTCCGGCACCGAGATGACCGAGGCGATCGAGGTGTCCTTGAACAGCGATATGAAGGTGTTGGACAGCGCCGGCAGCGTGATGCGCAGCATGGTCGGCAGGCGCACATGCAGCAGCCTCTGCCACGGTGTCAGCCCGATCGCCTTGCCGGCATCGAGCTGGCCGCGCGGGACGGCTTCGAGGCCCGAGCGAAACACCTCGACCAGATAGGCGCCGCTATAGACCGACAGCGTCAGGACGAACGATGTCGGCGCGCTGTAGGCGAGGTCGACCACGGTCGGCAAGCCGTAGAAGACGAGATAGACCAGCAGGATCAGTGGCACGTTGCGGATGAATTCGACATAGGCGGCGATCACTGCCCGCACCACGCGTCCGGCCGAGACATACCAGACCGCGAGCACCAGCCCGATGACGACGCCGATGGCGATCGAGATCACGGCAAGCTCGAGGCTGAGCAGCAGTCCGCCCCACAGCTTGTCGAAATGCCGCCAGATCAGGTTGAAATTGAGGGCATAGCCCATGCGTCCGCCTCGGTGTGAAGGGCGTCGGAAGAGAGCGGAAGGGCGAATGCCGCCCCTCCGCCTGCTGGGTCAGATGACCGGGAAGCCGGGGTGGCGCGCCGGCGGCTCCTGGCCGAAATAGTCCTTGAAGGCAGCGTCGTAGAGCGCTGTTTCATGGCCGAACATGGCGATGGTGAAGGTCTGGTCGACGAAGGTCAGCCAGTCGAGATCGCCTTGCCGCAGGGCCGCGCCATAGAGCATCGAGTACCAGCTTTTGCCGGCATCGAAATATTTGTCGGGATTGCGCGAGGCGAGCCAGCGCACGGTGGAGAGATCGACCGCGGCCGCATCGACACGCTTGGATTCCAAGGCTTGCAGCACGTTGGCCTGGGTGTCGATCTGCATCACCTGCGCCTGTGGCAAGGCATAATGGACCGAGGTTTCCGCATCGACGTTCTGCAGGATCGAGATGCGCGTCGCCGAACCGCCGGCAAGCAATTTGTCGAAGGTCTTGTTCTCGGCGTTGGGAAGCGTCAGCAAGGCGACGCCTTCGACGTAATACGGCCTGGTGAAGTTGATCAGCTGCGAGCGCTGCGCCGTCATCGTCATGAACTGGATGGTGATGTCGACCTTGTTGGTGGTGACATTGGGAATGCGCTGCGCCGGATCCTGCATGACGAACTCGACCTTGGTCGGATCGTCGAAAAGGCCCTTGGCCAGAATGCGCCCCATGGTGATGTCCATGCCGACCAGCTCGCCGGCATCGTTCTCGAAATGCCAGGGCGCGTTGGTGCTGCCGGTGCCGACGATGAGCTTGCCGCGATCGAGCACGGTGCGCAGCAAGCTGTCGGACGCTGCCTGGGCGGCGGCCTTCTGGGCATCGACGGTTGCCAAAACGCCGGCCGTCGCCAGTCCCGCCATTCCCAATTTCAGAAAATCACGTCTTCCGGATGTGTCGTTCACGGCGACCTCCTTTCGTGTTGTGTTCCCCTATGCACAGGCAAGACACGTCATTGTTTTCACAACGATTGTCTCTTACAAGAGACGTATGTATCCTGTACAAGACAGATACTAACATCAGGAACCGACAATGCAAGATGGCAATGCCCTGGCTGTTTCAGCCGGCGAGAAGATTTCCGGCTCCCGGGAAAAGGGTCTCAACCGGGTGCTCGAAATCCTGGAGTTTCTTCATACGACGCAGCGCGCCATCGGCATCGGCGACCTTGCCAAGGGCGTGAACGCACCGCGCTCGACGACCTACACGCTGGTGCGATCGCTGGTCGACGCCGGCCTGCTGGAAATGGAAGGCGACGGCAACCGCGTCTATTTCGGCAAGAAGCTCTACCTCTACGGGATGGATTATGTGCGCGGTAACGACCTGATGCGGCGCGGGCGCCAGGAGGTCGACAATCTGTCGCGCGAGACCGGCGAGACCTCGGAACTGTGCATGCTGCAAAGTGGCCGCTACACCATCGTCCACGCGAGCCCGGGTACCAGGCCGTTCCGCATCAGTTCGGCCACCGGACTGCAGATACCGCTGCCGTGGACCGCTTCGGGGCGGCTGCTGCTGGCGGGGCTGGATAGGGCCACGATCGAAGCCATGGTGTCGGACGACGATCTTGTGCTGCCCGACGGGCGCAAGCTCAAGCTCGACGATTTCGTCGCCGACATCGCCGAGGCGCGGGTCACCGGCTACTGCGTCACTTCGGGGCTGGTCGATGCCTATACGAAATGCCTTGCCGTGCCGGTCTTTTCAGCGCCGGGCAAGGTCGAGGCGACGATGTGCCTGGTGGTTCCCATCGATACCACCGATGAGCGGACCGCCAGCCTCATCGGCCTGCTGCGCGACCGCGCCGCCAGGCTATCGATCGCCGGATAGGCGAAGCATGATGGAGGACGCTTGGTGCCCGTGGCTCAAGCGATGATGTCGGGAATGATCTTGTCTTCCAACGCCATCAGCCGATCCTTGAGGACCAGTTTCTTCTTCTTCATGCGCTGGATTTGCAGCGGATCGCAACCCATGGCGATCATCGCGTTGATCGCCGCGTCGAAATCGGCGTGTTCCTGCTTCAGCCGGGAAAATTCGAGGCGAATATCGGCCTGTTCCTGATCGGACATTCTCTACCGTCTGCACGTCTGCGGCGCCCAAAACTGGGCCTGATTGGGCGGGGGCGGCAATTTCTGCCACCGGCGCGCAGGCCATATCACATTTCACATTGTCGTGGAATGCTACCACGCAGCATTCGACATCCCAGCCGGAAGGTGGCACAGTGTCATTGTGCCGTCACAGAAGCGACCTGCGGTGGACGTGCCTTTGACGGCTGCAATCGAGGAAACCATGAAAGGGAGAACCAATCATGTCTCTTGCATCCCATCTTGATGAGTTGCAGCGGAAACACGGCGACATCGAACGCGAGATCGATGACGCGATGAACCACCCGTCGGTGGACGACCTCGAAATCGTGAATCTCAAGCGACGCAAGCTGGCACTCAAGGACGAGATTGAAAAACTGAGGGCGACCACGCATTGACGCTCACCTGATATAGCCGCTCGCCATTTGCGATTTTCCTTACCGGCGGCAAGCGCCGCCGGTGTGAGCTTTGGTTTTCACCGCTCCACCATGAGCCGCAGCTAATATCCTTTCCGGTCCGGTATCATGGCGCAAAAGCACAGGATTTGAATCCAGCCGCGCCTTCTGTGCCGAAAACCGCCGGCAGCGAGTTCCCATTGCGCTCATGAATGATGACAACGGCCTTACGCTTGCCGTTCTGGTTTTCCCAAAGGCGACGGTCGAGCCGGTTTTCCTTGCGGTTGGCCGGCTTCACATACCCGCCGAAATGGCCACCAACTACCGGCGCGTGTCATCTGAAGGTCGAACTAAAGCACGCTGATCTAACGTATGATGATCTGGCCGAACGGCTCAAGGAACACGGCTTCAACGAAACAAAGGCCAGCATTGCCAACAAGCTTGCTGGCGCAACTATGTCTGCGCATCTTTCTTGCGGTACTTGCCGCCACTAGCCGGGAGGGCGTAATACTGGAGAACATCTAGGCTTTCAGGGGCGGCTTTGGGGATGCACGAACCAACTTTGGCGCGATTAATAGCTGTGCCATTTTTATTTTTGGTCGTGCTCCTAGCCGCTGCCTGGACCTCCGGGTCTCAAGAAATAATATGCAAGCAGACAATGGGCGGCGAGGAACACTGCGCTCCCTATAACCTCGCGGCGTATTACCTGGTCGAGATCAAAGAGACCATCGACGATAACGATGGGCTTATCACCGCCTTGGCCACCATTGTCATCGCCGCTTTCACTGGGACTCTCTGGAAATCCACCCACGACTTGGGAGTTGCTGGCGAGAGGCAGATGAGCCTCATCGAGGGTAATGCCAGAAAAGAACTTCGCGCTTATCTCACCGTCGTTCCGGACGGAATCAATCAGTTGATCGGTGAGCCCGACGTTATGGGGCATGTCGTGCTGAGAAATGTCGGCAGACTGCCGGCGCGCAACGTGACACTCGTCGTAACAATGGAGTTGTCGCCCGGTCCAGAGCCTGACTCGTTCTTTCGCAGGGAGATTTTTAATATTCGAAAAGTGGCCACGGAATCGGATCGGGTCATCCAACCTGGCGGGGAAATGCGCCAAGGAAGCGAAAAGCCTACCATAGCTATGTCCGAACTCAGTGTGCCCGATCATAACGTCTACGTCTACGGGATCGTCAAATACGACAACGGGTACGGGCGCCGATGCTTCACACGCTTCTGCCACAGGTATGCTACCGCGAGCAGAGACCGTAGTCTCAAAGTGGACAGCAGGCCGAACAAAAGCCGCGCTTTCATTAGCGCAGATAAGGCCCGTTACCACAACTATGGCAACAGTGCAGAGCCTTCCGAGGACACGATGCCTTCCCCATGACAAACAGATGTTCGCGTCGTTCGTGCTGGTCGCTTGTCGCGGTGATCATATGCCTTTTGCTTGGTGCAGGTGTTGCTTGGTCACAGCAACCACCCCAGAGCATCCATCAACACAATGGAAACGCTGACAAACCAGCAAGTGAGAACGCCAACGCAAAGCCAGAAGACAAGACGGCTGCTGCTCAGACCGCCGACGACAACAGCAGCGGCGGGAATGAAGAGAAAGCCCAAACCGACGATAAGCCGAGCATTTCCCGCACGGGTTGGTTCATCAGCATTTTCGAAACTCATGACAAGTTTTGGGTCGCCTTCGGCACTATCGTTATAGCTGCCTTCACGGCCATCCTTGGCTTCTCCACCATATTTCTTTGGCGAGCTACCAGGCAACTGGTTGTCGGGGCTGAGGATACTGCCAGACGGCAGTTGCGACCCTACGTATTTCTCGACCCCCAGAAAGAAATGACATTTGTCCGTCACCCATCTATTTCCGAGACTGTCGAGATTGAAATTCACGTCAGAAACTTGGGCCTGACTCCCGCCCATGACGTCATTGGCATTGGTTGGGTCGCTTTGGAAAAATGGCCCCTGCCCGATAGCTTTACCTTCGTGGGGCCTTTTATCGAGGACCAACCTGTCACGCGAAGCGTCATCCCGCCCAACGGGATGGCTCACTACCACACGGGCAGCGCTCGCTCGATGACTCCCGCCGAATTGGCCGCCATAGAGAGCGGTGAGTTGCGCCTCTACGTCTACGGGCATATTCACTACGCTGATAGCTTCGGCCGCCCGCATTGGACAAATTTCTGCCATGCAAGCACCGCTTTGGGCAAACAAGGCTTCCGCACGGCCACGGCCAAATGCGACCGTCACAATGATGCTGATAGAGAATAGGAAAGCCACGCCCGATCATGCCGGCCACCCGCTGGCATGTGGGTTTAGCCGGTTCGCGCCGCCCGTGCCGTTTGCCGCATATACCTTCCGGTCTCACTTTTTGACCCCGGGTCGTGGACCGTTTCAGGTCCCTGGCGGGGACCAATTGCTGCCAGTGGCGACCTGTCGCCATTGACAAGCCATCTTTGCTCATCCACCTCATGCCCGGACTTCAGCGTATCGGCCCCGGGGAGCGTTCGTGCGTCCAAGTGGACGCATGGGGCTTCAGAGACAAAAGGCTGCCGGCATGACCGGATATTTTTCCTTTCCCTTCCCTCGCCGCACCTCGGTCGGCGTCGATGTCGGCGGCGTGGTCGTCGGCGGCGGCGCGCCGGTCGTCGTGCAGTCGATGACCAACACCGATACCGCCGACATCGACCAGACGGTCGCGCAGGTCGCGGCGCTGCACCGCGCCGGTTCCGAGATCGTGCGCGTCACCGTCGACCGCGACGAGAGTGCGGCCGCCGTGCCGCGCATTCATGAGCGCTTGCTGCGGCTTGGCATCAACGTGCCGCTGGTCGGCGACTTCCACTATATCGGCCACAAGCTTCTGGCCGACCATCCGGCCTGCGCCGAGGCGCTGGCCAAATACCGCATCAATCCGGGCAATGTCGGTTTCAAGGACAAGAGGGACCGGCAGTTCACTGACATCGTCGAAATGGCGATCAAACACGACAAGCCGGTGCGCATCGGCGTCAATTGGGGCTCGCTCGACCAGGAGCTTTTGACCCGGCTGATGGACGACAACCAGGACAAGGGTTTTCCGCTGACCGCGCAGGAAGTCACCCGCGAGGCGATCGTGCAGTCGGCGATCCTGTCGGCCGAGATGGCCGAAGAGATCGGCCTCGGGCGCGAGAAGATCATCCTGTCGGCCAAGGTCAGCGGCGTGCAGGACCTGATCGCGGTCTATACCGAACTTGCCACCCGCTCCAACCACGCGCTGCATCTCGGCCTGACCGAAGCCGGCATGGGTTCGAAAGGCATCGTCGCCTCGTCCGCCGCGATGGGCATCCTCTTGCAGCAAGGCATCGGCGACACCATCCGCATCTCGCTGACGCCGGAGCCGAATGGCGACCGCACGCGTGAGGTGCAGGTGTCGCAGGAGTTGCTGCAGACCATGGGCTTCCGGCAGTTCGTGCCGATCGTCGCCGCTTGCCCCGGCTGCGGCCGGACCACCTCCACCGTGTTCCAGGAACTCGCCCAGAACATCCAGGCGGACCTGCGCAAGAACATGCCGGTGTGGCGTGAAAAATATCCCGGTGTCGAGAACCTCAAGGTCGCGGTGATGGGCTGCATCGTCAACGGTCCGGGTGAATCCAAGCATGCCGATATCGGCATATCGCTGCCCGGCACCGGTGAAACGCCGACGGCTCCCGTCTTCGTCGACGGCAAGAAGGCGGCGACGCTGCGGGGGCCGTCGATCGCATCGGATTTCGAGAAAATGGTCGCCGACTATATCGAGCAGAGGTTCGGTCGCGGCGGCAAGGCCGCGGCAGAGTAGGGCAAATGCAGCGTTTCCTCTGGGTGACGCTGATTTCCCTGTGCGGGCTGGCCTGGTCGACGCTGGTTCAGGCCGACCCGCCGCAATCGGCCAAGCAAAGGCTGATCGACAAGGTCTGCAACCTGATCCAGGCCCATGCCGACCAGAACGGACTGCCTCGGGATTTCTTCGCCCGGCTGATCTGGAAGGAAAGCCGGTTCGATCCCAACGCCGTGAGCCCCGTCGGCGCCGAAGGCATCGCCCAGTTCATGCCGGGCACCGCCAAGATGCGCGGGCTCGCCAATTCCTTCGACATCAACCAGGCGATCCCGGCGTCGGCGAAATACCTGGCCGAAATGAAAGTCAGCTACGGCAATCTCGGCCTGGCGGCGGCCGCCTACAATGCCGGCGAAAGCCGGGTGTCGCGCTGGCTGGGTTCGGGCGGCTTTCTGCCGATGGAGACCGAGAGCTATGTCTTCGACGTCATGGGCGAGCCGGTCGACAAGTTCACCGACCGCGCCTATGCCGGCAAGATCGCGCCTCTCGACGCTAAGACGGATTTTGCCGCCGCCTGCCGCAAGCTGCCGGTGATCATGTCGAGGACCGTGGCGATGGCCTCGATCAACGTCAAGCCGTGGGGCGTCCAGGTGGCGGGCAATTTCCGCCGCAGCGCGGCGATCGGCCAGTGGCTGCGGGTGAGAGGCCGTTTCCCGGCCCTGCTCAGCGGCCATGATCCGGTGGTGAGCCGTGTGCGCACGCCGATCGGCCGGCGCGGCATCTACGCCGTCAGGATCGGGGTGAATGACCGCGCCGACGCCAATCTCATCTGCCAGAAACTGCAGAGCGTCGGCGGAGCCTGCGTGGTGGTGCGCAACCGATAGCCGACCCGTCGCATCCAGCAACAATTTCGACTATAGGCGGCGATCGATTGGCTGGGCTTCCCCTGCCTCAAACAGGACCGGGGCAGCCACATGTTCGACGCCTATATTATCTGCGGCACGCCGAGAACCGGGAGCACTTTGCTGTGCAAGCTGCTGGCCTCCACCGGGACGTCAGGCGATCCTCACTCCTTCTACCGGCGGCAGGATTTGCCGGAGTGGGCGCAGGAGTGGAAACTGCCAGCCCGCGAGACGATGGATGAGCTCGAATTCAGTGTTGCCTATCTCAAGGCGGCAATCGCCGCAGGGAAGGGCGGGACAGATATCTTCGGCCTGCGCCTGATGCGCGAAAACCTGGATGAGCTTTCGGCGATCCTCGACAGGATTTTCCCTGGGCTTGGGTCGGACACAGCGCGTTTCGGAAAGGCCTTTGGCCGTATCCTATACATACACCTGTCGCGCGAGGACAAGCTGGCGCAGGCTGTCTCGCTGGTCAAGGCGCAGCAGACCGGCCTTTGGCATGTCGCGCCCGACGGAACCGAGATCGAGAGGGTCGGAGTTCCCGGGCAACCTCGGTATGATTTCCAGCGGATCAAGGGCGAGCTCATCGAGCTTGAAGCGTATGACGCGGCCTGGAACACATGGTTCGCAAAACACGGCGTCACCCCGTTGCGGGTAGCCTATGAGCGCCTTTCCGCCGATCCGGCCGCGGCGTTGCTAGCCATCTGCGAAGCCCTGGGCGTTCAAGCGCCTGACGCCGAGGAGGTGCGGCCAGGCGTCGCAAAGCTCTCCGACGAGACAAGCCTGGACTGGATGCGCCGCTTTCATGTGGACGCAGCCGTCTGAGGTGTCGATGGAGGGTGCTCAGGCCGTCTTGGCCACCACCGTCTCGCTCAGCCATGTGCCGATCTTGGCGCCGAGACGATCGGGTGAAACCGGCTTGGGCAGATAGTCGTCCATGCCGGCCTCGATGCATTTGTCCCGGTCGCCCTTCAGCGCATGCGCGGTGACGCCGATGATCGGGATGTGGCCGCCTGAAGAGGTCTCGATCGCCCGGATGGCGAGGGTCGCTTCATAGCCGTTCATCTCGGGCATCGAGACGTCCATCAGGATCAGCCTGGGACGCAGCGACCGGTACATCTCGACCGCCGTGCGGCCATTGCCGGCGATGCGGTAGCTGAGGCCCAGGCCGTTGAGGATCTGGCCGAACACAAGCTGGTTCACGTCATTGTCCTCGGCAATGAGGATGTCGATCGGCCCGTTCGGCGTGGCGGTCGATTCCGGCGCCGGAACCATGGGCAAGGCGGGGCCACGGATGACGGTGAAGGGAAGCGGTGCCGCCTGGGGCTGAGGCTGGACAGGCTCGCGCGTGAATTGCGCCTTGCCGACCTGGGAGCGAGCCTTCTGGATGACCGAGATGACGGTGCCGAGCAGAACGGCGGAGCGCGCCGGCTTGGTCAGATGCGCGGCAATGCCGAAGTCGATGATCATCTTGCCGAAATCGACCTGGTCGACCGAGGTCAGGATGACGATAGGGATGGCCGACAGCCGGCTGTCGGCGGCAATGGCCCGCGCGACGTCGGCACCGTTCATGCCGGGCATCTGGTAGTCGAGGATGATGCAGTCGACGGCGGCACCCAGCTGGTAGGCGCGGTCGAGGAAGGCCAGTCCCACCGCGCCGCTTTCGGCGGCGGCGCAGTCGAAGCTCCAGCTCCTCAGCTGTTCGAGCAGGATCTCGCGGTTGACCGGATTGTCGTCGATGACCAGCACGCGTGCGCCGGTGACGTCCACCGGCACGATCTCGTCGCGCGCCTGGGCAGTGTGAAGGGGCAGCGGCACCGCGAACCAGAACACCGAGCCGCGGCCGATCTCGCTCTCGACGCCGATCTTGCCGGCCATCAGGTCGACGAGACGGGCGGCGATGGCAAGTCCGAGCCCGGTGCCTTCGTGACGGCGGGTCGACGATCCGTCGACCTGCGCGAATTTCTCGAACACGTTCTGAAGCTTCTCGGCCGGGATGCCGATGCCGGTGTCCTCGACACGCAGCTTGAGCTGGACGACGCCGTTGACGGTCTCGCCGCCGACATCGATCAGCACATGGCCCTTCTCGGTGAACTTCACCGCATTGCCGACCAGGTTGGTGACGATCTGCCGGAATCGGCCGGCGTCGCCGACGACATAGGCCGGCAGGCGCGGGTCGACACGCACGATCAGCTCGAGGTTCTTTTCGGCGACGCGCGCCGATACCAGCGTCGCCACGTCCTCGACCGCTTCGGAAAGGCGGAAGGGGGCGGGGTCCAGCGTCAACTGGCCGGCATTGATCTTGGAGAAATCGAGAATGTCGTTGATGATGGTGAGCAGAGCGTTGCCCGATTTGACGATGACGTCTGTGAAGGTCTTCTGGCGAGCGGTCAGTTCGGTCTTGGCCAGGAGTTCGGCCATGCCGAGCACGCCGTTCATCGGCGTGCGGATCTCGTGGCTCATATTGGCCAGGAATTCCGACTTGGCGCGGTCGGCGGCCTCGGCCTTGAACAGGGATTCGGCCGATTGGGCAAAGGCGCGGCGGATCGCCTGTTCCATCGGCCGAAAGATCCAGAAGGCGACGACGGCCAGGACCGCGAACAAAAGGCCGCTCGCCCAGAGCAGCAGCCGGTCGCTGGCGATATCGGCCAGGTGACGCTCTTCATCCATGGCGGTGCGCACGCGGACCAGCATGGGCTGGACGAACAGATCGTTCTGGTTGCGGATTTCGCGGGAGCTCCATTCGTCGGTCTTTTGCGCCACCGACATCAGGTTGAAGTTGCGCACCATGTCGCGCGGCGACCAGAACAGGTCGCCGTTGACGGAGGCCGCTTCGAGCTCGTTGAGGGTCCCTGCGGACAGGCGGGACCGGATCGCGGCGAGCTGCGCGCTCAGCGTTTCGATCTCGCCGGTCAGGCGCTCCGAATGGCCACGCGCCGCGGTGGTCAGGGCATCGCGCGTTTCTGCCCGCCAGGCGGAGCTGGTTGTCTCGGAGAAGCTGGTTGCGTTGCGCAGGTCGCGGGTGAAGATCACGAGATTGGCGCTCAGCGCATCGACCTCATGGCGGAAGGAATTGACGCGATTGAGCGCGAAAATGATGATGGCCGAAGCCAGCGCGAAGGCCAACAATCCTGAAAGATAACGAATCCGGACCAATCGGATGAAGGAAGAATATTCCGGCATGCGCAACCCCAACACATACGCATTATTTTAATGGTCGGGATTACGCTTCATTTACATTAAGATTTCGTTCGCGCGGACCGGCGAGTTGCTCGACAACGGAGAAGCGAGATCAGATCGATGCCGTGATGCCGCCATCGACATAGAGGATATGGCCGTTGACAAAGGACGAGGCATCGGAGGCGAGGAAGACACAGGCCCCGACCAACTCCTCGACCTTGCCCCAGCGGCCGGCCGGCGTGCGCTTTTCAAGCCATTCGGTGAATGCCGGGTCGGCGACCAGTGCGGCATTCAGCGGCGTGTCGAAATAGCCGGGCGCGATGGCGTTGCATTGCAGGCCGAACCTGGCCCAGTCCGTCGCCATGCCCTTGGTCAAATTACCGACCGCGCCTTTGGTCGCCGTGTAGGGCGCGATGCCGGGGCGGGCAAGCGCCGTCTGGACGCTGGCGATGTTGATGATCTTGCCGCGCCCACGACGGATCATGTGCCGGGCGACGGCCTGGCCGACATGGAAGACGCTGGCGACATTGGTCTGCAGCAGGCGTTCGAACGCGTCGGCGGGAAAGTCCTCGAGCGGCGTGCGGAATTGCATGCCGGCATTGTTCACCAATATGTCGATCGGCCCGCCTGACAGCTCGAAACTGTCGATCGCGGAGCGGACCGCGTCGTGGTCGGTGGCGTCAAAGGCGAGCGTTTCCGCTCCGGGGATCTGCGCTGCCGCGGCGTCGAGCTTTTCCGCGTCACGGCCGTTGAGGATCACCACGGCGCCGGCTTGGCGCAGCCCTTTGGCCAAAGCGAACCCGATGCCTTGCGAGGAGCCGGTTACCAGCGCCCTGCGCCCGGCGAGATCGAACAGATTGGATGACATCTACGCTGATCTCCGTTGGTTCTCGCCATGCGGTCCCGATATTGGCGGCCGCCCGTCAGTTGTTCCGCGTCGCGACGAATGTGGCGGCGGCCTTCAGCAAGGCTGCGTTCTCGCCATAGGGTTCGAGCAATGCGTGCGCCTGCTCGACAAGCCCGTGCAACTGGCTGCGCGCCCAGTTCGTCCCGTGCAGCGCCACCAGCGTTGCCTTGCCGGCGGCGGCGTCCTTGCCGGTGGCCTTGCCCATCTGGCTGGCGTCGGCCGTCAGGTCGAGCAGGTCATCGGCAAGCTGGAAGGCAAGGCCGACGGCCGAGCCGAATTCGGCCAGCCGCTCGCGGTCTTCGGCCGGAGCGCCGGCAATGATGGCGCCCGCCTCGCAGGCGAAGCGGATCAGCGCGCCTGTCTTCATCGCCTGCAGCCGGATGATGCCGGCTTCGTCCGGCGGCGTGCGCTCGGCTTGGAGGTCGAGCGTCTGGCCGCCGACCATGCCGCCGGCCCCGGCGGCGCGGGCGAGCGCCAGCACAAGGGCAGCCCGCCGCTCGGCCGGCAGCATGGTCGCCTCGCCGGCAATGATGTCGAAGGCCAGCGTCAGCAAGGCATCGCCGGCCAGGATCGCGATCGCCTCGTCGAAGGCCTTGTGGACGGTCGGCTGGCCACGTCGCAGATCGTCGTCGTCCATCGCCGGCAGGTCGTCATGGATCAGCGAATAGCAGTGTACGCATTCAAGTGCCGCGGCGACGCGCAGCGCCGCCTCGCCATCGGCTGAAAAAAGCGCCGCGCTTTCCATCACCAGGAACGGGCGCAGGCGCTTGCCGCCGTTCAGCACGCCATGGCGCATCGCCGCCATCAGACGGCCAGGCCGCGCGATCTCACCCGTAAGCGGACGGTCGTCGAGCAGCCGCCGCAGCAGCACCTCGACGGCGGCCGCTCGCCGGATGAGCGCCATTTCGAACGCCATTTCGTCGTCATTCGTCATGGCCGGGAGCGGTAGCCGACACTCAGACGTTGCGCAAGAAGGCAAGCGCCATTATGCCGGGGGAGGGAGAAGCACGGGTTGGGCGGCTTGGCGGAACCGATCGTCGATCATGAAACCGAAAAGCTGGACATGGCGCCGAGATCGCGCGGCGTGAACCGCCGCAGTCTCAGGCGCTGGGTCCGGCGCGGCATCGTCGTGGCCGCCGTGCTGGCGCTCATCCCGGTGGTGTTCACCTTTCTTTACTTGCCACCCTTCGTGCATCCGGTGTCGACGCTGATGCTGAAGGATCTGACGACATTCTCCGGCTATGACCGGCGCTGGGTGTCGATCGACGATGTCGCGCCGGTGCTGGCCCATTCGGTCATCATGTCGGAGGACGGGCAGTTCTGCTTCCACCGCGGCGTCGATCTCGGCGAATTGCGCGGCGTCGTCGACGACGCGCTGGCCGGCGAGGCGACGCGCGGTGCCTCGACCATCACCATGCAGACGGTGAAGAACCTTTTCCTGTGGTCGCGGCCGCTGGGCTCGGTGCGCAAAGTCGTCGAACTGCCGCTGGCCGTCTACTTCGACGCGGTGATGTCGAAACGGCGCATCATGGAGATCTATCTCAACATCGCCGAATGGGGGCCGGGCATCTACGGCATCGAGGCCGCGGCGCAGCACCATTTCGGCGTTTCGGCAAAACAGCTGTCCAGACGGCAGGCGGCACTTCTGGCCGTCACACTGCCAAACCCGATCGCCCGCAACCCGGCGAAACCCGGACCGGGCCTGAGAAGGCTTGCCAATCTGATCGAACGCAGGGCCGGCCGTTCCGGCGCCTATGTCGGTTGTCTCCGGTAGCCTTGCTCAAAAAAATTCACGGCAGCGCTGGCCAAAACAGCATCAGGCGTGTATAGGCACCCGACTTTCTCAGATTTAGGCCCCGACATGGCCCTTTCACGAGGGCGGGCGGGGCTTTTGACCATGTAGTGGAGCATATCCATGGCCGTTCCGAAACGCAAAACCTCTCCGTCCAAGCGCGGCATGCGCCGCTCGGCCGACGCCCTCAAGGCCCCGACCTATGTCGAGGACAAGAATTCCGGCGAAATGCGCCGCCCGCACCACATCGACCTGAAGACCGGCATGTATCGCGGTCGCCAGGTGCTGACCCCCAAGGAAAGCTGAGACCAGCTTTTCCCAAGGTTTTTGGTTCCAAAAGACCGGCCAGTGGCCGGTCTTTTTGCGTTTGCAGGTGTCCGGGCCGGCATGACCTATGCCAAGGGCAAGGCGGTCGGTGGCGATACCCACCGGAGTGACCTTGCTGTACCGGGGTTTGAACGCTTTCGTCGCCGCCGTTTCATGTGGTTGGAAACACGCGAGACCCCGACCGCTCGAGCCGCGGGTGATGACGAAGGCGAGGCAACAGAGGAGACCCCATGTCCAAACTGACCGTCACGCCGCGCACCGTCTTCCAGACATTCCTGGACTTTCCGCTGGTCGAGGACCTCGACACGCTGAGCGCCGATGTCGCGATCATCGGCATGCCCTACGGCGCGCCCTATACGATCGACGAGACCATCAACGACCAGACCAATGCGCCGACCGCGGTGCGGCGTGCCTCGCAGCGTATCAGCCTTGGGCTCGATCGCTATGATTTCGACATTGGCGGTACCCTGTTCGACGGGCAGGACGTCAAGGTGGTCGATGTCGGCGACGTGCCGGGCGAAGCGTCCGATTCCACCGGGCACTACGCCAGAGCCGAGGCGGCGATCCGCAAGATACGTGCCGCCGGCGCGCTGCCGATCACCATCGGCGGCGACCACGGCATTCCGATCCCGATCTTCCGGGCGCTCGATGGCGAGGGGCCGATCACGCTGGTGCAGATCGACGCCCATCTCGACTGGCGCGACAATGTCAACGGCGTCAAGGAAGGCTATTCCAGCCCGATCCGACGGGCATCCGAAATGGCGCATATCGACGCGATCTTCCAGCTCGGCATTCGCGGCCAGGGCAGCGCCCGCATGGAAGAAGTCGAAGCGGCGCGCGCCTACGGCTCCAACATCATCACCGCTGGCCAGTGGCAGGATATCGGCACGGCGGCCCTGCTCGAGCGCATTCCCGATGGCGGCCGTTACTACCTCACGATCGACGCCGACGGTCTTGATCCGGCCATTATGCCGGCGGTGGAGGGACCGTCGCCGGGTGGCGTCACCTATCGCCAGACGATCGACCTGATCAAGGGGCTGTTCGCCAAGGGAGAAGTGGTCGGCGTCGACATCGTCGAGATCGCGCCGGCACGCGATATCAACGAGATCACATCGATGACGGCAGGCAACATCATCCTCAATGTCATCGGCGCCGCCGTTCGCGCCGGTCAATTCAAGCGCCAAAATTGAAAATCAAGCGCTAGAGCAATTCCAGGAAAAGTGTGACACGGTTTTCCGTCCGGAATTGCGTAAAAACAAAGAGATAGAGCGGTTCGCCGTTTCCGTGAAACGGTGAAATGCTCTAGAACCGAAACCCTGCCAGCCGGACAACCGGCTGACAGGGTTGTTGCATCCGGTCTTCGACCGTGTTTGCGGCTTTGCACGAAAAATCTTGACGGCGTGCCTGCGGCGCATTCTACAGAAGATGCCCCCATATGGAGACGCCAGATGTTCGGTGCCGTCCCGCTCTTGATCGTGCCTTTCATTCTCTACAATCTCGGACTGCTCGGAATTTTCGGCGGCGGTGACGATCCGTGGGCGAGTGAGGTGTTCTCGTTCCGCATGATGTCGGGCGGGGTGTTCTCGATGACGCTCGGCGACCTGATGATATTGATCGGGCTGATCTTCCTGTTCCTCGAAATGGTGAAGTCGGCGCGCACCACCAGCGCTTCGATCATGGACCATCTCCTGTCGACGCTGGTCTTCGTCGCCTTCCTGGTCGAGTTCCTGCTGGTGAAGGGCGCGGCGCACTCCATCTTCTTCACGCTGATGATCATCGCGCTGTTCGATGTGCTGGCCGGATTCGCGGTGTCGATGCGGTCGGCCAGCCGGGACATCAACCTGAATTAGCCGGAACCTGAATTAGAGCCGGCGCCTCAGCCAGGATCGGCGGTGAAGCCGGCTACCTCGATGCCGGCGATGGCCGCCGCCTCGTCATTGTCCGAGGTATCGCCGGAAATGCCGACGGCGCCAATAATGGCACCGGCCTTGTCACGGATCAGCACGCCGCCGACCACCGGCAGCACGCGTCCGCCCGACACGTCGGAGATGCCGGCCACCAGATGCGGGCGCTCCTTGGCGAAGGCCTCGACCTTGCGCGAACCCATGCCGATGGCCAGCGCGCCATAGGCCTTGCCGGCCGACATTTGCGGGCGCAGGAACGAGGCGCCGTCCTGGCGCTGGAAGGCGACCAGATGTCCACCGGCATCGAGCACCGAGACGCCAAGCGGCTTGAGCTTGAGATCGGCGCCCTTGGCGAAGGCCGCGGCGATGATCTCATTGGCTTTTTCCAGCGACAGTGCGGTCATTGCAGTCTCCTGTTTTGAAATGAGTCAATTTTCGGCCGCCAGCCGGATGAAGCAATCCCGCTTTCGGTTGAAATTGCTTCTCGTGAAGCGGTGTGATGGACAGCGCCGTGCAGCTAGATGGTATCGATACGCGATCGACGATGGCCCGGTTCAGACCAAGTCGAAGCTGCCGGCGGTGTCGTGCGTTACTTTTTCTTGGCGCGGGCGGGCTTCTTGGCGGGCACTGCCGGCGCGTTGGCAAGGTCTTCGGCTTCCTTGGCGAGCCGCAGCGCGCGCAGCTTGTCGGTCTTGGCCTTGCGGGCGTCGCTCTCGGCGACATATTCCGCCATCGCCTTCTGGCGGACGGTCGCTGCTTCTTCCTGCTTCTTGAAGCGCAGATCGGCGCGCGCGCGCGCCGTATCCCTGGAGTTCTCAACCAACAGCCTGTCCAATCCCGTAAAGTGCGTTTTCCGCCTCTTGTAGCAGAGGCGACCTCTCAACGGGGAAAATAGTTGGTCACGCGGCCGGGCTGGCGGCGTGCGCCTTGCTGGCGACGACGGCCTCATAGGCCGCTTGCAGGGTCGCCCGCACGGATGGCCCGGCCGTCGGGACGGCCGGTTTGCCGAGGTGCTCATGGCGCAACTCGTCCATGAATTTTTCCCACATCGGCGGTCCGCCCTTTTCCAGAAGCTCGGCGCGGATCGACAATTCCTCGCTGGTCGGCAGCCAGACGCGACCCCAGGCGCCGAGATGGGCAAGGATCGGCACCAGCGTGATGGCCATCTCGGTCAGGCTGTAGATCGCCTTCTGCTTGTGCGAGGGGTCGTCGGCCTTGGTCAGCATGCCCAATTCCATCAGGCGCTTCAGCCGGTCGGCGAGGATGTTGGAGGCGATGCCTTCCATCGATCCATTGAGCAATTCGCGAAAATGGCGCCTGCCGCCGAAAATCATGTCGCGAAGGATGATCAGGCTCCAGCGGTCGCCGAACACTTCCAGCGACAGGTTGATCGGACAGCCGGACCGGCGATCGAGGCTCATTCGATTCTCTCCACAAAACCGGTTGCATTATCGTATCAGTTTTATTATCGTGCAACCGATTGCAAAATGCAATCAGATAGGAGGCCATACGATGACGACGATCAATCGCCCGGAGATCATATCCGAAGCTTTCGGTGACCCTGAAAATCCTCCGCTGCTGCTGATCATGGGCGCGATGGCCTCGATGCTCTGGTGGCCGGAGGCGCTTTGCCGGAAACTCGCCGATGCCGGCCTCTACGTGATCCGCTACGACAATCGCGATGCCGGCCGCTCGACCAAATATCCGCCCGGCGAGCCGCCCTACACATTCGACGACATGGCCGATGATGCGATCGGTGTCCTCGACAGCCATGGCATCGGCAAAGCGCATGTCGCCGGCATGTCGATGGGCGGGATGATTGCGCAACGCGTGGCGCTCAGGCATCCCTCCCGTGTCGCGTCGCTGATCGTGATCAGCAGCTCGCCGATGGGCATGGACACCTCGCATCTGCCGCATATGAGCGATGCTTACGCCGAGCATTCGGCCGAGGGCGCTGGTGTCGACTGGTCGGATCGCGGCCAGGTGCTCGATTTCATGGTCCGGGATACCAGGGCGATCGCCAGCACGGCGCATCCCTTCGACGAGGCCGGAATGAGAGACTTTATCGAACGCGATTATGACCGTTCCGGTGGTTTCCTGAGCGCCACCAATCACTTCCTGCTGAAGGGGAGTGACGAATGGAACGGCCGCCTGCGCGAGATGACGGCGCCGCTGCTGGTCATCCACGGCACGACGGATCCGATCTTTCCTGTGGAGCATGGCGAGGCGCTGGCCAAGGCGGTCGCCGGCGCTAAACTGCTTCGTGTCGAAGGCGGCGGCCACGAGTTGCATCCGCAAGACTGGCCGGCGATTGCCGCCGCCATTGTCGCGCATATCCGATCCAACTGAGACTTCCGGGTGAGCCTTGACGGACCAGGCCTGACGCAACATCCGGTCACCGATGAACCAGAAACAGACGAGAAAAGCCAAAACAGAAGAGAAAAGAATGTCCCTGACGCTTCATTTCCATCCGCTGGCCTCTTTCTGCTGGAAGCCGCTGATCGCGCTTTACGAGAACAGCACGCCCTTTACGCCAGTCATCGTCGATCTCGGCGATGCCCACTCGCGCGAAGCCTTCCTGAAGATTTCGCCGACCGGCAAGATGCCGGCGCTGCGCGACGATGCGCGCGACCGCACGGTGCTGGAATCGACAATCGTCGTCGAATATCTGGCCGCGCACTATCCCGGGCCGGTCGAACTCGTTCCCGCCGATATCGACCAGGCGCTGGCGGTCCGCCAGGCCGATCGCTTCTATGATTTCTATGTGCAGGAGCCGATGCAGAAGATCGTCGGCGACCGGTTGCGGCCACAGGACAAGACCGATCCGTTCGGCGTCGAAGAGGCGCGCGCCCAGCTGCGCAATTCCTACGCCATCGTCGAGCAGGAGATGCAGTCGAAGGCCTGGGCAATGGGCGATGCCTTCACCATGGCCGACTGCGCGGCCTCTCCGGCGCTCTTCTATGCCAACAAGGTCGAGCCGTTCGGCGACAAGTATCCGGCGGTGAAGCGTTACCATGACCGCCTGCTGCAGCGCCCCGCCTTCGTCAGGGTGATCGAGGAGGCGCAGCCCTACTTCCAGCTCTTCCCCTACAACAACGGCTGACCGCCACGATCCCGCCCAGCTCGACCTGACGTTCCAGGCGCTTGCCGATCCGGCGCGGCGGCGGATGGCCGGCCGGCTGAGAAAGATGAGAAGCCATCCAGCACATCAAAAAATCAAGCTTCCCAAAATTGATCGAGCCAGATGTTGAGCCTCAGGAAGCCGGCGTTGCTTACCGTATAGACACGCCGCGTGCCTTCGGCCTTGGCATGGACCAGACCGGCGTCGAGCAAAACTTTCAGATGCTGTGAGACGGCGGGGCGTGAAACCGGCAGCCCGGCTGCCAACTCGTTGACGGTCTTCGGGCCGCGTCGAAGTTCTTCCAGAAGGTGGCGCCGATTGGGGTCGGCGATCGCCATGAAGGCATCGGAAAACATCATCGCTTATTTGTGGGGCAAAGTCTTTCGAATCTCAACTGCTTGCTTCTGCTTTTCTTCTTGGGTCAAGACGCAGTGCTTCCGGCGTCACGGAGCGGTCGGCCGGCTGGGTCTTGAAGGCGTCACGGCCTTCGATCGGCACCGGGGCGCGGCGGCTGATGCGCAGCAGCGTGTAGCCGCCCAGGCAGAGATGGGCGAAGGCGGTTGCCAGGAACAGGCCCTCCGGACGCATCCAGCCCATCAGGGCCGCTGCCAGCAACGGCCCGATCATGGTGCCGAAGCCGTAGAGCAGCAGCAGCCCGCCCGATACCTTGACGAAGTCCTCCGACCGGGCGTGGTCGTTGGCGTGCGCGACGGCGATCGAATAGAGCGTATAGGCGAAGGCGCCGTAGGCTGCGGTGAAGACGATGACGAAGACGCCGGAGCGCGGTTCGAACAGGAAGATCATGAGCGCGACGAGCGCCGCGCCGAAGGCGGCACCCGCCAGCACAAAACGGCGGTCGGTCTTGTCGGACAGGCGTCCGGCGGGAAGCTGCATGGCGGCGCCGGCAACGACCACGAGGCTCATCATCAAGGCGATCTCCGCCGTGGAGATGCCGATGCGGGCGCCATAGACGGCACCGAGCGTGCCCCAGGCGCCATTGGCGATGCCGATCAATAGACAGGCGATCGCGGAGACCGGCGAGTTGGCGTAGAGCCCCCTGACGTCGAGCTTGACGTCCTGCAGCGGCTTGGGGTGCGACGCCGTCGACACCGCGGTCGGGATCAGCGACAGGCAGAACAGGATGCCGGTGATCATGAACAGCGACGCCGACTTCACGTCGCCGCCGGCGACGATCATCTGTCCGCCCATGATCGAAGCATAGGTGACCATCATGTAGAGGCCGAAGACGGTGCCGCGGTTCTCGTTGGTGGCTTTCTCGTTCAGCCAGCTCTCGATGACCATGAAGGCGCCGGCCATGGTGAAGCCGGTGAAGGCGCGCAGCAGGATCCAGACATATTCGTCGATGATGAGACCGGTGAGCAGCGCCACGATGGCACCGGAAGCGGCAAAGGCGCCGAAGGCGCGCACATGTCCGGCACGGCGCACGATGCGCGGCGCGAAAAAGCAGCCGGTGACGAAGCCGCCTGCCCAGGCCGTGCCCATCAAGCCGAGCGATGCGGTCGAGAAGCCCTCCACCTGGCCGCGCAGCGGCAGCAGCAGCCCGTGCAGCCCCGATGCCGCCAGCAGGAAGGCGGTGCCGCGAAGCAGGGAAAGGATCGGTCTGTAGGATGCAAGCATTTTTTGATCCGGCTGGACACTGGAACGGGTGACAGGGTTTGAAGACAGTCGCATTCGGGCTTTTCAGCGGCGGCCCGTGCCGCTGACGGATTATCCGCGGCGGAACAGTGCCTCGGCCGCCGACTTGGTGCTGTCCTTGGTTTTGAGCTCCGCCTCCAGCCTGGCGATCTCGTCGCGCAGGATGCCGATCCGTTCCGACAGTTCACCGACGGACAGCAGCGCCAGATCCTGCCCGATCTCGTGCGGGCGCGCCTTCTTCTTGGGTTCGTCGTCGAAGATCGCCATAGTTGCTCCTCCTCCGCCACACCAGATTGGCCATTTGCCTGATTTGGCAATGAGCATACATAGGGCGGGGGTGTCGATGCAAACAGCCGGTAAGAATGCGGCGAGGAAAGACGGGAAACTTCATGGCGAGCGGACAGAAAATTCCGGCAAGGATGACGGCGATCGCGATTTCGGAGCCGGGCGGCCCACGGGTGCTGAAGCCGGAAATGCGCGACGTGCCGCAGCCCGGTCCCGGCGAGATCCTGATCAAGGTGCATGCCGCCGGCGTCAACCGGCCCGACGTGCAGCAGCGCAAGGGCGCCTATCCGCCGCCGCCCGGCGCATCGGACCTGCCGGGCCTGGAGGCGTCGGGTGAAGTCGCCGCCCTTGGAGACGAGATATCGCGCTGGCGCATCGGCGACCGGGTCTGCGCGCTGACGCCGGGCGGCGGCTACGCGGAATATGTCAAGGTCCATGCCGGCAGTGTGCTGCCGCTGCCGGCCGGCTTCACCCACACCGAAGCGGCGGCGGTGCCGGAGAATTACTTCACCGTCTGGCACAATGTGTTCGAACGCGGCGGCCTGAAAAAGGGCGAGACACTGCTTGTGCATGGCGGCTCGTCCGGCATCGGCACCACGGCGATCCAGCTTGCCTCGGCCTTCGGCGCCTATGTCGTCACCACTGCCGGCAGCAAGGAGAAGTGCGACGCCTGCCTGAGGCTCGGCGCCGACCGGGTGATCAACTATCGCGAGGAAGATTTCGTCACGGCGGTCAAGGAGGCGACGGATGGCAAGGGCGCCAATGTCATCCTCGACATGGTCGGCGGCGATTATGTCCAGCGGAACTACGAGGCCGCGGCGGTCGAGGGCCGCATCGTCCAGATCGCCGTGCAGGCCGGCGCCATCGCCAGCGCCGATTTTTCGAAGATCATGGTCAAGCGGCTGACCCATACGGGTTCGACGCTGCGGCCGCGCACCGTCGAATTCAAGGCGGCGATCGCGGCGGCGCTCGAAGCGCAGGTGTGGCCCCTGCTTGGCACACGCAAGGTTGCTCCCGTCATGGACATGATCTTCCCGCTCAGCGAAGCCTGGCGCGCGCACGAACGGATGGAAGAGGGCGAGCATATCGGCAAGATCGTGCTCGACGTTGGCTAGGTCTTTGTTTTTATGCATGTCGTTCTCCCAAAACCGGGGTCGTTTTTGGGCGACATGCACTAGGGCGTATCGACATTCGGTGATGCCGGCCTGACGGTATCTCTGCGTCCTGAGTCAGCGCGGCACGCGCTTGCCTACAAGATGAACAAGAGCTTAATGCTGCAATGCAGCATTTGCATCATTGCTATGCAAAATCAGCCATTCAAGTCGCCCTCGATGATGACTATTTGAGCATCATCGAAACGAACACCCCATTTGGAGGACTACCATGAACCCGATCCGCGCTTTCCGTAACTGGCGTATGTACAACGAGACCGTGCGTGAACTGAACCGCCTCAACGCGCGTCAGCTCAGCGACCTCGGCATCAACCGTGGCGACATCGAACGGATCGCCCGTCAGGCGATCTGACTTCAAAGCGTGACCCGGCCACAGGGCCGGGCCTACGCCTGGAAGTAGAGCCGTCGAGACGTTACCCGTCTCCGGTTCCGAACCCGCTGGACACTGTCCGGCGGGTTTTGTCTTTTGGGGCCGAGAAAGCGGCCGGCCAGCCGTTTTGCGATATCGGCGGCGGCAGGCTTGACCTCAGTTTTCGGCATGACACTTTGGCAGGCGGTTGCCGCGTGACGGCGTGGTGGCGCCAAGACCGAAACGCGCCAGCAGAGCCAGCCGGTGGCGCTGCTCAAGGGCGCCGAGCCGTTCCGTTAGCCTCCAGTTCGCGGTTTCCGGCGAGTGTATCCAAAAACGTTGCGAAACAGGCAGGGAACGGTTATACAGGCCGCGAATTTCCCATTTTGGTGGCTCTAAACCACCGCCCGCGCGGGAACGCGGGCGAACGAGAAGGATTTTTAAAAATGGCCAATACGCTGCTGATGCCCAAGGCGACCGCCGTCTGGCTGGTCGACAACACCGCGCTCTCCTTCGAGCAGATCGCGCAGTTCTGTGGGCTGCATCCGCTCGAGGTCAAGGCAATCGCCGATGGCGAATCGGCGCAAGGCATCAAGGGCATGGACCCGATCATGACCGGCCAGCTGACCCGCGACGAGATCGCGCGCGCCGAGAAGGATGCCAACCATCGGCTGAAGCTTTCGGACCCCAAGGTTCGCGTGCCCGAATCCAAGCGCAAAGGCCCGCGCTATACGCCGCTGTCGAAGCGCCAGGACCGGCCGAATGCCATCCTGTGGCTGGTGCGCAACCATCCCGAACTCAAGGACGCGCAGATTTCGCGCCTCGTCGGCACCACCAAGTCGACGATCGAGCAGATCCGCGAACGCAAGCACTGGAATTCGGCCAACCTGCAGCCGATGGACCCGGTGACGCTGGGCCTGGCCTCGCAGATCGACCTCGACATGGAGGTCAACCGCGCTTCGCGTGGCCGCGAACAGGCGCAGCCGGTCGGCGACACGCTGCTGCCGGCGGCCCTGACCGAGCGGCTGGTGCCGGCTCCGGAGAAGCCGAAGGACGAGGACGCCGAACTCGATGCCAACGCCGTGTTCGCCAAGCTCTCGGCACTGAAGTCGAAGGATGAGGATTCCGGCGACGAGGAATGAGCGCCCGCAACATGACGACAAAAAGCCCGCTTCGAGCGGGCTTTTTTGTCAGTTTCGCGCGGCGCGGTCCGGCGCCATGCCGTAGTCCTCGCTGCGTTCCACCGCGCGGTAGAAGTCGGCGAGCTGCTTGCCGCGCTCCGGCTTGAAGATGCGGCCGGCGATGACCACCGAGGCGATGCGGTCGATGCGGAACGCGCGGAAATCGTCGCGCATCTCGCACCAGGCGACCAGCGTCCACACCTTGCCCCAGAACCACAGGCCGAGCGGCCGGATATCGCGCGCGGTGCCGCGCCCTGCCTCGTCCGAATAGTCGATGGTCAGCACCTGGCGCTTTTCCACCGCGCGCTCGATCAGGTCGATCGCCTCGCGGGCGGCGTCGCTGACCACCCACATCGGCGTGTGGATC